>DATAQT010000081.1:0-71985 GCA_036264535.1 Paraburkholderia sp.
GGCGATGCTGATCCTGTTCGATCAGATGAAGCTCGCGGTCGAACCGGCTTGCGCGGCCGCCACCGCCGCGCTGCTCGGACCGCTGCGCGAGCAGTTGCAGGGCCAACGCGTAGGCGTGCTGCTGTGCGGCACCAATACCGACCCGGTCAGTTTTGCCGCGCATCTGGAGCGCGCGCGTCATAGCGAGTCACAGTTTCCTCATTAGCCACACGCAACGAATGCGCCTGTTGCAATGTGGCTAAAGCACTAGCCTATCCGCTTCAGGTTGGTATTATTCGGCTATTCATTTCAGGCGAGGTGTATGTATGAGCATGATCCAGGAATTTAAAGAATTTGCCCTCAAAGGCAATGTGATGGATCTGGCGGTCGGTGTGATTATCGGCGGCGCATTTTCCACCATTGTCAATTCCGTGGTTAAAGACCTGATCATGCCGATTGTCGGGCTCGCTACCGTCGGCCTCGATTTCTCCAATATGTTCGTTCGCCTCGGCCATATTCCGGCGACTTACAAAGGCAATCCCGAATCGTATAAAGATCTGCAGACGGCGGGCGTGGCCGTGATCGGCTACGGCTCATTCATTACCGTGCTGATCAACTTCGTCATCCTCGCGTTCATCATCTTCCTGATGGTCAAGTTCATCAACAATCTGCGCAAACCGGCCGAAGCCGCAGCGGCCGAGCCGCCGCCCACGCCGGAAGACGTGCTGTTGCTGCGCGAGATCCGCGATACGCTGAAGAATCAGCAGGGTTAAATTGTCAAATAAAGCTCGGGTTCGACGACCTGAGCCAATGAAATAAAAAGGCCTGTCGCGATTGACGTCGCAACAGGTCTTTGTGTTTTTGCCGCCGTTTTTCAGCGCTGCGGATTATCGAGCCTTACGCTTCCTTTCGCGCCTTCAATTGCGCCGCGCTGTCGATCATCGTTTCGAGCTGGCCGAAATTGACAGGCTTCGTCAGATGCGAAGTAAAGCCCGCGCTCAAACAACGGCGCACGTCCTCGTCGGTGCCAAAACCGGTCAGCGCGACGGCCGGCACGTCCGAATGTTCGCGAAACGCCTTGATGAAATCGAGTCCGGTGCCATCCGGCAAGCCGACATCGCTGACGACCAGATCGAAGGTCTGCAACTGCGTCGCCGCAAGTGCATCGTCGATGCGCCCGACCACCGTCACGTCATGGCCGAAGCTGCGCATCAGTTGCGCCATCACGTCGGCGGTATCGATGTGGTCCTCGATCAGCAGCACCGTCATCGAGCTCACCGGCTGCACGGCGCTCGGCACGATGACCGGCGGCGCGGCGGCCGGCGCGGCCGCAGTCGGCAGCGTGATCGTGAAGGTTGCGCCGCAATGCGGACCGGGGCTCTGCGCGGTCACGGTGCCGCCGTGCACGTCGGTCAAAGCCTTCGTGATTGCGAGACCCAGGCCCAGCCCGCCGAACTGCCGAGTCATGCTCTGGTCGCCCTGCTCGAACGCATTGAACAGCTTGCCGATCTGCTCCGGCTCGATACCGATGCCGGTGTCTTCGACCGAGATCTGCACCTGCATGCGTTCGTCGCGCGTGCGCACATAGATATGGCCACCGTCCGGCGTGAACTTCGCGGCGTTGCGAATCAGGTTCCACAGCATCTGTTGCAGGCGCGCGCGATCGGCGAGCACGTAGTGATGCGTCGCGTGCTTCTCGATATGGACATCCTGCTGCTTGACCTGGATCTCGCTACGAAAGAGTTCGAGCACGCTGTCGATCACGTCGTGCACGTCGACGGTCTCCAGCGACAGCCGCAGCTTGCCGTTCGCCACGCGCGTCAGATCGAGCAGATCGTCGATCAGCCGCGCCTCCAGCTCGACGTTGCGGCGGATCATGCGCACGCTCGCACGCGCCTGCTCGGGCAGCCCGGGGATCATCTCGAGCACACTCGCGCCGGCGAGCACGGGCGTAAGCGGCGTACGCAATTCGTGCGACAGCATCGCGAGAAAGCGATCCTTCGCGCGATTCGCTTCTTCGGCGGCCTGGCGCGCGGCCTGTTCGGACGCGAGCAGCCGCTCGCGCTCCTCGATCGCCTCCCGCTGCGAGTGGATGTCGGTGCAACTGCCGAACCATTTGCTGACGTTGCCGTCGGCGTCGCGCATCGCGACCACGCGCACGTCGAACCAGCGGTACTCGCCGTCGCGGCGGCGAATCCGCATCTCATGCCGATAGTCGCCGCTGCGGCTCGCGACGGCCTTCAGCCAGCTGCCGCGGATCTGTTCGCGATCGTCGGGATGCACGGCGTCGAGCCACGCGAGACCGTGCGAGGCCTGCTCGGGCAAGCCGGTGTAGTCGTACCACTGCTTCGACAGGAAATCGCAATCGCCAGCGGCGTCGCAAGTCAGCACGAGATGCGGCAACGCCTCCGACAGCGTGCGGTAATGCAGCTCGCGGTCCCGTAGCAGCAGCGCTTCGTCGGACGCGCGTTGCAGCCGCACCTGCGACAGCACGCGCTCCACGGCCTCCGGCAGATAGTCGAGATAGTCGCCGGACTTCGGCACCACGTCGGACACGCCAGCGCGCAGCGCTTCGATCACGCGCGATTCGTCGGTGAAGCCGGTCACGAGGATCGCCGGAATGCGTACGCCCTCCGCGCGCAGACGCCGGAAGAAGTCGAGCCCGGTCTCCGGGCCGCTCAGCTGATAGTCGAGCACGAGCAGGTCGGGGCCGCCGCTCGCGAGGCGCTCGCGGGCCATCTCGATGCGCGAGCAGATCGCCACCCGGCAGCCGGCGCGTTCGAGCGACTTGCGCGCGAGTCGCAAAATGCCTTCGTCGTCATCGACGACGAGCACATACGCGGCGTGTGGGGTGGACACTTCTTCGGTCATGCAGGTCTTCTCTGGCTGGGTTCGGTGCTTATCTTGTCATGAACGGCTTTCGGACAGCTTCAGGGCGGCGCGAGCCGATGCCCCGCCGGCAGTTTGACCACTTGCAGGAAAAAGCCGAGCCGGCGCACGGCCTCGATGAACGCATCGTATTCGACCGGCTTGCAGATATAGACGTTGCAGCCGAGCTCGTAGCAGCGCGCGATTTCGCGCGGGTCGTCGGTGGTGGTCAGCACGATCACCGGGACCGCGGCGGTTTCGGGGGCTTCCTTCAGACGCCGCAACACTTCGAAGCCATCGACGCGCGGCATCTTCAGATCGAGCAGTACGACGAAATTCGCGAGATTCTCGCGCGGCGGATAGGGATGGCCGTCGGCGTCGGTCAATGGCTCCGCCGGCGCGGGGCCGAAGAAATAATCGAGCGCCTGCTGGCCGTCGCGAAAGCGCACGAAGCCGTTCGAAATGCCGGCCCGGCGCAGATTACGCTCGACGAGCGTCGCGTGGCCGTCATCGTCTTCGATCAGAACGATGCTGACCGTTTGCGCGTGATTCATGGGCTCTCCGTGCTTACGATTCGTCATCCGGGCCGCCCGGCGGACGGCCACTGCAGTGCTCGCGCCGGCGCGCGCCGCGCTCAGAGACGCACCGGCTGCTCGGGCAGGACCACGAAAAAGGTCGACCCCGCGCCTTCGGCCGATTCGACCCAGACGCGCCCGCCGTGCCGCTCGACCGTGCGCCGCACCACCGCGAGACCGATCCCCTCGCCGCTCGCGACATCGACATGCAAACGCTGGAACGCACGAAACACCTTCGACAGATACGCGGCCGGAATCCCGAGCCCATTATCGCGGACGTAATAGGTGCGCATACGAACCGCGCGCGGCTCGCTTTCGTCGACGGGTTCGGGCTCCAGCGCGCCGACCTCGATGCGCCCGTGGCGCGCCGGATCGAGAAAATTCAGCGCGTTGCCGATCAGGCTGCTGAAGATCTGCTCGACCGCCGCGGGGTCGCCCCATGCGGGTGGCAGCTCGCGCACCGTGACGCTCGCCGCGCGCTGGTCGATCGTGCCTTGCAGCGCATCGACGACCCGCGCCACCGCGCGCCCGACGCTGACCCGCTGCCACTGGTATTCGAGCCGTCCCGCGCGCGAGATGCGCAACAGCGCGTCGATGATCGCCGCCGCGCGCGCGACCGCGGCGCGTAAATAGTGGAGCGACTCGCGCACGTCGCCATCGAGGATCTGCGCCATGCGCCGCTGCTCGTTCTCAGGCAGGCGAGCCTGCCCGACGATGCCATCGAGGTCGTCGCACGACACGTGCAGCTCCTTCGAAAACCCCTGCAGATTGACGAGCGGCGAGCGCAAATCGTGGGACACGCTGTAGATGAACATCTCGTTGTCCTGCGTTTCCTGGCGCAATTCCTCATTGACGGCCGCCAGTTCGCGCGCCCGTGCTTCGAGCTCCGTCTTGAGGGTCGCCTGCTCCGCTTCCGCCTCGCGCAGACGTCCATCGGTGTGATGGAGCACCGTGTCGAGCGCGGCGATTTCGTCGCTGCCCGACAACGGCGCCGCGAGCGGCCGACCGCTGCCGAGCCGCTCGGCGTTATCGGTCAGTACTTCGAGGCGTTGGCCAATGCCGCGCGCGAACACGAACGCGGTGACCGCCCAGATCAGCATCGAGCCGAACACCGCGGCGATCAGCGCGCGCTGCTGAAGCTCGCGCCTCTCTCCGAGCGCGGTCGAGCGCTCGACGTCGAGGTCCGCCGCCGCCGCGCCGAACTGGGCCAGCTCGTCGCGGAACACGTCGATCTGTTGCGGCAATGCGCCGGTTTCGAGCGCGATATAGGGACGTAGACTGCGCCCCTCGTGCAACGCCTGCGAGATCGCGACGCTTTCCTCGCGATACGCGTCGATCGCGCGCCGCATGTTGCGAACGCGCTCGGCCTGGGCCGGCGTTGCGGCGACGAGCGCATCGAGCTTCGCGAGCCGGTCGTTCAGGTCGACCCACACCGCGTGACGGTCGATCAGCGAGACGTCGCCCGTCACCATGGCCGTGCGCACACGCGCGGCCTGACGCAGCAGCGGATCGACGATGGCCGACGACTGATAGAGGACCTGCTTGCTGTTATCGACCCACTGCGCGGCCTGCGCGGTCTGCTCCTGGGTATCGAAGACGACCCCGAGCAGCGCGAGCTCGACCGCACTCGGTACCGCGATCAGCAGCAGACCTTTGGTGAATAGTTTCATGGTTCCGTCAGGGCGTTCAGGCTGTGATTCAGGCTGTCACTCGAACGGCAAGGCTCGCGCACACCCGTCGCGCCCCGTGAGGCGGGCGCGGCGCGGCCGAACGGGCCATTATCGACGTGAATGGCGGATATTTCAACGGCGCGCCAGCAAGCGTTCGACCACATAAAAATGACTTTTTTATTGGGATGGGATGTTTTTTCGGCGCCGCCTGCGTCTATGATGGAGACAAGGTGTGCTGGGATGCGAATGCGCGCGGCGAAGCGGTTCGGCATGATTCGTGCGGGAGGCGGTGGGTCGATGCGGTAGCGTCGAATCATCGTGAATCCGGCCTTGTCGTATGCTATAAAAGATCGACGTGCGGCGCGCGAAAGCCGGGAGTGGTCGCATGAGGACGCAGCGTTTCTTGCAATTCTTTTTCAGGCGAATTTTTATGTCCTTCCCGAAAAAGCGTAGACGCGCGAAGGTGGACGGCGACGAGTCGTTCCTCGCGGTTCTGCGGCATTTCAAGCCGTTCAGTCAACTCGACACCAAGATTGCACGCGCCCGCGCGCAGGACGAACCCGTGCTCTATGCGCACGCGCTGCCCGGACTCGACGTGCTGCTGTGCAGTGTGCGAGGCGCGCAGCCACCCTACCCGGCGCCGGCCGAATTGCGGCGGCGCTGCATCGAATCCATTACCAACGCGCTGGAACAGCCGCTCGACGGGCTCGAAAACGGCGGCTACTGGTATGAGGCGGACGGCTTCGGCTTCCTCGTGTTCGCGAGCCGTGCGCGCGGCAAGATTCTGACGGAGTTCGGCGCGACGCGGATCGGTACCCGCCGCGGCGTGCGTCGCCAGGATGCGGCCGGCGATGCGACACCGCGCTCACTCAGATAGGCTGGTCCGATCAGGTGCCCTGAACTTCAGGGCTACTGATGGCTTGCTCCGTCACCGTTGCGGTGCAGCCTTTCTTCTTTCCTTCATTGAAACCCTGGCTTGACGGCAACCGCACGCAATGCAGCGCGCCGCATCATGCCGTTCATTCGCCAATCGCATCAACCAGTCAGCACCATCCCGACAGCATCAGCTGCCCTTGTATTCGGCCGCGCTCGCCGGCGACAGCGTCGCGGGCTTGCGATCCGCAGCGGCCGGGGACGACGCGCCGCCTGAGGACTTGTTGACCGGGGCGCCCTCGAGCGAGATCGGCGCCTGCGGCTGTTGCTTCACGCCCGGCGGCGGCGCCTTCGGCATCTGTCGAACCTGCGCGAGCAATTCCGCGCACGGCAGCGGCTTGTTGTTGCTCGGCGCGAGCAGCGGGATCAACGCCGCGAACGGATTGATGAGTCCAAGGCCGATCGCCGCGCCACCGCGCAACGCGAGCGCGGCCGCATTGACGCCGACATGCGGATTCTTGAATGTGCCCTTCACATACAGCGGCGAGCGCAGCGAAAAGACCCGGAAGCCCTTCGTATGCGGATGCACGCCGAGGTCCATCGTCTCGTCGCGCAGATTCACGTGACCGTCGATGTTGATCACCGCGTCGTCGGTATCGAGCGCGAACACGCGCGATTCGAGCACGCCGTCGGTCGCGACGAAATCGGCGGCGGCGCAGTTGATCTTCACATCGCGATTGCCGAACAGCTTTTCATAGACGACGTTCGCGACGTTGAGTCCCGCCGCTTCCATGAGCAGACGGCTCACGGTGCCGTCGGTCACGAGCGCCTTCACCTCGCCGTTCGAGGTCGCCGCGAGTGCCGCCGGTGAATTGCCGGTCGCGGAGAGCGACGCATCGCCGTTGATCTCGCCGAGCGCGTTCTGCATCGTCTTGAAGTTCGGGAACAATTGCTTGAGCTTCAGATGCCGCGCCGACGTCGCGAAGCGTCCCTTCAGCGGTGCCGCGCTGCCGTCGAGATGAATGTCCGACGCGAGCGAGCCACCCGCGACGCCGAACTTCAGCGGCACGAGCGACAGCACGCCGTCGGTCATCACGACGTGCGTGTAGAGATCCGTGATCGGCAGGTTCGAGTTCTTGATGATGCGCCGGCCGGTGAACTTGACGTCGGCATCGATCGCTTTCCAGCGGTCGGTGTGGAACTCCTCGACCGGCAACACGCGATCGCCCGGCTGACGGCTCGCGTCGCCGCGTTGCGCCTTGCTCGCGTTCGAATCGGCGCCGATCACCGGCGCGAGATCCGCGAACTGCAGCACGTGCGACTCGAGTTCGCCCTGCAGCAGAGGACGCGGCTCGCGCGCGGTATAGGTCAACGAACCGTTGAGATCGCTGCCGCCGACCCGGCCTGTAAAGTTTTCATACGTGAACACGTTGCCGCTCGACTTGAACTGGCCGATCAGATGGCCTTCGGTCGCGTAGGGCGGGGTCTCGGGCAAGGTCACGCCGGTCAGCGAATACAGGCGCGCCATGCTGTTGCCCTGCAGCCATAGGCGCAGATCGAGCGCCGCGAGATGCGCCGGATCGGTGATCGTGCCGACGAAAGCGACATGCAAGTCGCCGGCTTTGACGTCGGCCTGCACCGGGAATGGCCGGTTCGCGTCCTGCAGCGCGAGCACGCCGCCGAGCTTGCCGCTGCCCGACACCGGCGTGCGGTTATACGTGCCTTTGACGGTCCACGCGATCGCGTAGAGCGGCGTCGCGCGCGGGGCAGCGGGTGCGGTGCCGCTTGCGGCCGACGCGGCGGTGCCGTTTGTCGCGAGCGCGCGGTTTGTCGCGAGCGCGCCGGAACTCGCGGTGGCGCCTGACGTTGCGGCCGTGCCCGATGCTCCCGACGCCTGCGCCTCGGCCGCCGCCTCGGAAGCCGCCGCTTCGGAAGCCGCCTTCGCCTCCGAGGCCGCCTGCGCCTCGGCCTGAGCGGCGAGCTTGCTCGCGCCCGCGCGACCGACCGCCTGCGCCGACGCGCCGCGCGAGGCCGCCTCCTGCTGCTTGAGCGCGTCGCCGAGCGGAATCGGTTGTCCGAGCGTATCGACGACCATCTGCAGATCGACCTTCTTCTGCTGATCCGACAGCGCGATATTGCCCTTCGCGAACGCGATATCGTGCAGATCGAGCTTCCATTCCGACGGTCCGCTCGACGACGCCAGCTTGAAGGTCCAGTTATCGCGTCCGTCGACGAGTCGTTCGAGATCGACCGACGGGTTGACGAGGTTGATCGCCGGAATCACGATGTCGTGCGCGAGCAGCGGCAGCACCTCGACCTCGAAGTCGATTTCGTCGAGCGTCGCGAACTGCGGCTGTTTGGCCCAGTCGGGGTTGCCGATCGTGATGTTGGCCGCCGAGAAGCGCGGCCAGGGCACCCAGCCGCGCCAGCCAGTCTCGCCGACCGGATGACGCCAGCCGACCTTCAGATCGCCGTTGATCGCGAACGGCCGGCCGATCGCCTGGCTGACCTTGTCATCGATGTAAGGCCGCGCGCGGTTCCAGTCGAAGGTCAGGATGAAGATGACGAGCGCGACGATCAGGATCACGAGCGTCACTAGCAGCCATGCAAAGATTTTTCCGATCCGTCGTGCGATGCTGCTCGACCCTGCCATTGAAAGGCTCCGCGTGTTGTTCTGCGTTGTGCACCGTGCAGCAGTTACCGTGCCTGGCGCGCGACAATGAATCGCCGCGCGTATGTCGTGCGTTTGTTGCGCGTTTGTCGTTTTATCATGGCGCACGCTTTGCCGACAGACCGCCCGGCGCATTGACGCCGTCGCGCCGGCATCGAAGAATCATGGCCGATAAAGTACCGTCGCCGGTACACCCTCCCCCACGACGATCCAACCATGACCGATGTTCCCTTCGTCCTCGCCGACGGCATCGTACGGCGCGATGCGCAGCGCGGCCAGACGCTGTTGCAGCCGACCAGCTTCGCGCTGCGCGCCGGCGAGCGGGTCGCGATTACCGGCCCCTCCGGCTCCGGCAAGAGCGTGTTTCTGCGCGCGCTCGCGCTGCTAGATCCGATCGATGCAGGGCGCATCCTGTGGCACGGCGCGCCGATCGAGCGCGCCGCGATTCCACGCTACCGGCGCGGCGTCGCCTATATCCGGCAGCGGCCCGCGTTGATCGACGGCAGCGTCGAAGACAACCTGCGTTATCCGTTCGAGCTGCGCGCGTATCGCGACGTGCGCTTCGATCGCGCGCGCGCGGCCCGGCTTGCCATCGAGGCCGGCCGTGGCGAGGACTTTCTCGGCAAGCGCGCGAGCGAGCTGTCGGGCGGCGAAGCGCAGATCGCCGCGCTGATCCGCGTGCTGCAACTCGCACCGGAAGTGTTGTTGCTCGACGAGCCGACCGCGTCGCTCGACCCAGCGTCGTCGCACGCGATCGAAGCGCTCGTGCAGGCGTGGTTCGATTCCGCGCCGGGCGCTCACGCGTCGATGTGGGTGTCGCACGATCTGGAGCAGGCGGCCCGCATGAGCGAACGGCATCTGACGATGCGCGCCGGTGTACTCGCCGAACAAACCGCACCACGCCACGACGCGAACCCGCGCGATCCCGCGGACCGGCCTCGGGAGCCACGCCAATGAGCCTGCAGAATCTGAGCTTGTGGGACGTCGCGATCGCGACGCTCTTGATCGTCGTGAATGGCGCGGTGTCGGTCGCGCTGAAGCTCGATCTCGAGCGCAAGCTCGCGTGGGCGGCGGTGCGCACCGTCGTCCAGCTGCTCGCGATCGGCTATGTGCTCGGCTGGGTGTTCCAGTTCGACCGCTGGTACGTCGTGCTGCCGCTCATGATCGTGATGACGCTGATCGCCGGTTTCGCCGGCGCGCAGCGCGGCAGCCGCACCTATGCCGGGCAACGCGCCGACAGCGTGCTGTCGATCTGGGTCAGCTCGTGGCTCGTGGCCGCGGTGGGACTGTTCGTCGTGATCCGCATTCATCCGTGGTACGCACCGCAGTATGCGATTCCGATTCTCGGCATGATCCTCGGCAACACGTTGACCGGCGTGTCGCTCGGCATCGAGCGGATGATCGAGGAACTGACCGCGCGGCGCGACCGCGTCGACATGGCGCTCGCGCTCGGCGCGACGCGCTGGGAGGCCGCGCAGGCACCGGCGCGCCAGGCGGTGCGCGCGGGCATGATGCCGACGTTGAACCAGATGGCGGTGGTCGGCGTCGTGAGTTTGCCGGGCATGATGACCGGCCAGGTGCTCGCCGGGCAGTCGCCATTGCAGGCGGTGCGCTATCAGATCGTCATCATGTTCCTGATCGCGGCGGCGTCGGCGCTGGGCACCGTGGGCGCGGTGCTGCTCACGTACCGGCGGCTCTTTTCGGCCGAGCATCAGTTCTTGCCGGCGCGACTGGTCGAGCGTGGGGCACGCAAAGGATGACGCGGATGACGCGCCAGCGCGTGCTACGGGTCGCGCACGCGGCCATCACGCCGCACGCTCAAGCACTCAACGCTTCGCGGTCACCGCCACCTCGGTGCCGTCGTTCAGCGTCAGCGTCTTCGTCGTGCCATTGACCGGCATGGTGAAACGCACGATCTGGCTCACGCGCACATCGTTCGGACACTTGAGCGTCTTGCCGCCGCTCGTCACGTTTTTCACGCCATGCGGCGTCTGCGCCTGGAAGCTTAACTGAACAGTTGCGGTACCGTCTTTCGACACCACCGGCGCGAAGCGGATCTGCGTCTGGCGGATCATCGCGCCATTCGCATCGACCGGCAGCGACGAATAGTCCGGGCAGGCGTCGGTGCCCGGCACCGGACCGCCTGGCGGCACGGTCTTCCACGTGAAGTCGTCCGACTCGCCGGAGCGGATCGTGCGGGTTTCCTGGGAATTGCCGAACTGTTTCGACGTGACGCGAACGGTGTAGCGGATCGGACCGTCGAGTGCGGCCTGGTTGGTCACCGTGATCGGCGTGGCTGCGCGAGCAGCCGGCACGAGCGCGCAGGCGAGAGACGCGACAACGGAAACGGCGGAGAGTTTGAAGCTGAAGCTCATACTGTCACCTCGTTGTTGTGCCGCTGCGCGCTCGCGTCGGTGCGACTGCCTGTGCACTGTTCGCGCATTGCCCGGGTCAGGCCGGTACACACCGGTTTGCCTCGCCGCAAGACACGCAACCGTTTTGGCATGTTGCGTCGTCAGTCTAACGCCAAGCGCGATGCCGCGCGTGACGTGTCGGCTCGGGTGTTAACCCGCTTGCGGCGACGCGCTTTCTGCGCGTCGGTTTCATCTCAAAAGCCGGTCAGCACCACCTTGCCGATCGCACGCCCGTCCTCGAGCAGCCGATGCGCGCGGCGCAGATTCTCCGCGTTGATGCGACCGAGGTCCTCGCCAAGCGTCGTGCGCAGCGTGCCCGCGTCGACGAGGCGCGCGACCTCGGTCAGCAGCTTGTGCTGCTCGATCATGTCGGGCGTGCCGAACATCGAGCGCGTGAACATGAACTCCCAGTGAAACGCGGCGCTCTTCGCCTTCAGCAATTCGACCGGCAGCGCGGCGCTGTTTTCGACGATCGTGCAGATGCCGCCCTGCGGTTTGATCAATTGCGCGGCAGCCGGGAAATTGCGGTCGGTGTCGTTGAAGATCAGCACGAAGTCGACCTGCTCGATGCCGATCTCCTTCATCTGCGCGGGCAGATCGCCGAAATGATTGACGACGTGATCCGCGCCGAGCTCCTTCGCCCATTTCGCCGATTCGGGCCGCGATGCGGTCGCGATCACCTTCAGCTTGCCGAGTTGCTTCGCGAGCTGAATGCCGATCGAGCCGACCCCGCCCGCGCCGCCGAAAATCAGCACGGTGCGGCCTTCGTCGGCGCCCTGCGGCGACACGCCGAGGCGGTCGAACAAGGCTTCCCACGCGGTGATCGCGGTCAGCGGCAATGCGGCCGAGTGCGTGAAATCGAGCGACGCCGGCTTGTGCCCGACGATCCGTTCGTCGACCAGATGAAATTCGCTATTGGCTCCCGGCCGCGTGATGCTTCCGGCATAGAACACCGGATCGCCGACCTTGAACAGCGTGACCTCGGGCCCGACCGCGACGACGGTGCCGGCCGCATCCCAGCCGAGCACGCGCGGTGTCTTCTCCATGGTGTCTTTCGGCGCGCGCACCTTGGTGTCGACCGGATTCACGGAAATGGCTTCGACCTTGACCAGCAGATCGCGGCCCGTCGCTTCGGGTTTCGGGACCTCGACGTCGACGAGCGCTTCGGCGTGATCGATCGGCAGATAACGGTAGAGTCCGACGGCTTTCATGGCTGCTCCTTGTTCGTTCGGTTGAGGTGCGGATTCTTGCTGGAGAGGATGGACCGCCGACCCATGCGTGTTGCGCGTGTTGCGTCGCCGGTCACGATCGTTGAATCCATGTGCCACATCGTAGGATGGTTCTTATTCTGTTAAAACAGTCATAATGACTGAAACATTTTTTGGTTTTTCAGAATAATGAACCGCTCAGATCCCACCGACCGGTCCCAGCCCAGCGAGCGCGAACGGCTCGATCTGCTCGATGTCGCCCTGTTCTTGCGTGCCGCGCTGCTCGCCAACGTGTCGGCGGCCGGGCGCGAATTCGGTTTGTCGGCGGCGGTCGCGAGCGCGCGGATCGCGCAGCTCGAAAAGCTGCTCGGCGCGCGTCTATTGCATCGGACCACGCGCCGCATCAGCCTCACCCAGGACGGTGAAGTGTTCATGACACGCGCCGAGGCGCTACTCGACGCGGCCGCCGCCGCGCGCGCGTCGGTCGGGCGCGCGCAGGCCGAGCCGCAGGGAACGTGCGCGTGAGCGGCCGCCTCGTCACCGACAACGGCGAAGTGATTCGCGACGCGCTGCTTGCGGGCTTTGGCATCGCGCTGAAATCGACATGGGACGTAGCACCCTATCTGCGCAGCGGCGAACTCGTCAGCGTGCTCGACAGCTATCCGCTCGCTGACGCCGTCGCGATCTGGGCCGTCTATCCGAGCCGGGCGTTCGTGCCGCCGAAGACGCTCGCATTCATCGACTTCTTCGCCGCGCATTTCGGCGATCCGCCGTATTGGGACCGTGAGCCGGTTGCGTTGGCGCGCGCCTAGGCGCGTCGCCCCGCTCGGGGTATCAGCGCTTGCCGCCCTTCGCACCACCCTGCTTGCGATCCGAATTCACGTCGGTATGCGAGTCGTTCTGCGTGCGCTGCTGATACTCGTCGCCGCCACGGCGGTCGGTATCCTGCAGCCCATGCTCGACATCCTCATGCGCCTGCTTGCCGACGTGGCGCGGATGGTCCTCGTGCTGCGAGTCCGGATCCTGATCGGTTTCATGCGGCAGCGGCGCCGCGGCTTCCTGCAACGAACGCGGATGTTTCGCGTGCGGGTCGGCTTGCGGCTTCGCTTGCTGGTCGCCATCTGTCGATTGCGGCAAGGTCTTCATCACATCGCTCCTTCGCGAATCGCGTTCGCGCGCCGGGTGCGCACGGTGAATTCGCGGGTTGAATTCGCCCCGGCGGACGCGCACTCATGACGCGTCACCCAGGCGCTTTTTCATCGCCGCCGTGATGCGTTGACGCGTCTTCCAATAGTCCGCCCACGGGTCGCTGTTGAGGCCATCCACACGCTCGTGCACGTTGCGGATAGTCCATTGATCGCCGCTCGTCGTACGCTCGAGTTCGTCCCACGCGAGCGGCACCGAGACGCCGAGCCCCGGCCGCGCGCGCGCCGAGAATGCGGCCACCGTGCTCGAGCCGCGGTTATTGCGCAGATAGTCGATGAAGATCTTCTTCTTGCGATTCTGCGCGCCCATCTTCGCGCTGAAGTGCTGCGGCAGTGTCGTCGCCATATGCTGCGCGACCGCCTGCGAGAAATCCTTCACTTCGTCCCAACCGGCCTGCTTCGCGAGCGGCACGACCACGTGCAAGCCCTTGCCGCCGCTCGTCTTGCAGAACGATTTCAGGCCCAGCTCGTCGAGCAGCGAGCGCGTCAGTTGCGCGGCCTCGATCATGCGCTCCCAGCCGAGCGACGGGTCGGGGTCGAGATCGAACACCACGCGATCGGGCTTTTCGATCTTCGACGCGACCGCATTCCACGTATGAAATTCGACGGTGCCCATCTGCGCGGCGCCGACCAGCGCGGCGAGCGTGTCGATCGTGATCAGCGGCGGATGCCCCGGATCGAGTCCCTCATGCTGCGTGACGTGCGGAATCGCCAGCTTCTGGCTGTGCTTCTGGAAGAACAGTTCGCCGCCGATATCCTCGGGCGCGCGCACCAGTGCGACCGGCCGCTCGCGCAGATGCGGCAACATCCATTCGGCGATCGATTCGTAGTACTGCACGAGTTCGAGCTTGCTCGCGCCGCTGCTTTTGTCGATCACGCGATCGGGATGCGAGATGCGCACGCCGGCGATTTCGCTCTGCGCGCGTGAGCGTGTTGTCGTGGTTCGGGTGGACGCGCTTTCCGTAGCAGCGGACTTGCTGGCCTTTTTGGCCGCGCGCTTTTTCGGCGCGCTTTTTGGCGGCGTATCGCCGGAAGCGTTTTCGGTTTGCTGTTGCACGTCGGCTCCTTGTCGGGTGGTTTCCCTGACGATCTGGCGCGCCGGCTTGTCGTCGCGCAGGCTAACGAACGACGCCTGGCGCACGATGCCGTCGCTGGTCCATTCGGCGAAGTTGCATTCGGCGACGAGCACCGGCTCGACCCAATGCACGGGCGTACGGCTGCGCTCGCGCGGCGCGCTCGCGAACGGCATGCGCCTGCTCGCATGCGCGTCGAGCGCCTGCTTGACCGAGCGCAGCAGCGCGGCGTCGAAGCCGGTGCCGACGCGCCCGGCGTATTGCAGACGGCCATCGCCGTCGTAGACGCCGAGCAGCAGCGCGCCGAACGCCGCGCGGCTGCCGCTCGGCTCCGTATACCCGCCGATCACGAACTCCTGGCGGCGCCGGCACTTCAGTTTGATCCACGACGTCGCACGGCCCGACACATAGCGGCTGTCACGCCGCTTGCCGATGATGCCCTCGAGCGCCATGTCGCACGCGCTCCTGAGCAGTTCCTCGGCGCTGAATGCGAAGTCGTTGGAAAAGCGCAGCACGCGATCGTCCACGCCTTCGAGCAGCGCGCGCAGGATCGCGCGACGCTGTTCGAGCGGCACGCCGCGCAGATCGTAGCCGTTCAGAAACGGCAGATCGAACAGATAGATCACGATGTCCTGCGGGCGATGCGCGTCGAACGCGTTTTGCAGCAACTGGAAGTTCGGCACGTCGCGTTGGTCGAGCACGACCGCTTCGCCGTCGAGCCACGCGCTGTGCACGTCGAGCGCCGCAAAGGCCTCGATCTGCTTGCTGAACTTCGCGGTCCAGTCGTTGCCGTTGCGCGTCAAGATTCTGAGCGCACCGCTCTTTGCCTTCGATGCATGGTTGATCCGCGCGAGCACGCGGTAACCGTCGAATTTGATTTCGTAGAGCCAATCGTCGCCTGGCGGCGCGGTGTCGACCAGTGTCGCCAGCTGCGGCTTCAGGCTCGTGGGCAATACGGCTTTGATGGCGCCTTCTATCGATGGCGACGCGGCAAGCTCGCGAAGCGATTGCGCGCTGCGCGTCGCGACGATGTCGGGGCGCTTGGGGTCGGCGCGACGCGAGGATGCGGATTTCGTCGGCTTGCTGGCGGCTTTACGATCGCGCGACGGTTTTGTTGTCGTATCCGCTTTCGATGCCGCGTCGGCCAGCACGCTGCCTGGCAGCTTCTTCAGCACGTCGTAGTCGCTTTCGTCGCGCGCGGCCTCATCGCGCTCCTTGATCAGCAGCCATTGCTCCTTGTCGCCACTGCCACGCATATGGCTGCGCACGAGCGTCCAGCCGCCGTGCAGCTTCTCGCCGTGCAATTGAAACTTAAGCTTGCCGGCCGCATAAGCGCGCGCGGCTTCGGCGGCCCCGCCCGCCGGTTCCCACGTGCCGCGATCCCACACGATCACGCGACCCGCGCCGTAGTTGCCGGGCGGAATCTCGCCTTCGAACGTACCGTATTCGACCGGATGATCCTCGACGTGCACCGCGAGCCGCTTGACCGACGGGTCGAGGCTCGGCCCCTTCGGCACCGCCCACGACAGCAGCGCGCCGTTCAATTCGAGCCGGAAGTCGTAGTGCAGACGTCGCGCGTCGTGCTCCTGGATCACGTAGGACAAGGCTTGGGGAGCGGCACGCGGCGCGCTCCTGGTGCTCTTGCCGGTTTTGCCTGGCGCGCGCTTGCGGGCCGTCGCGCCGGCCGGCTCGGGCGTGTCCGCGAAGCGACGCTTGCGGTGATAGAGGTCGAGCCGGTCGTTCATGGCGATGACTTCGATGCGTTGGAAGCGATAGGCGGGTCGGCCGCCCGTTCAGGCCGCCGCGCGCCGTTTGCGGGCCGCTGCCGTGGTTTTCGAGGTGGCGCCGGCACTGCCGCCGCCGCTGCCGCCAGTACCACGCCGACTGCGCGCTGTGCTTGTTGCGCGGGGTTTTTTGCGCGCGGGCGCGGCCGCCTCTTCATCGGACCCGGCGTCGCTGCCGGTCTGCTTGCCCTTGCCGCGGCCGAGGCTGCGTCTGAGCAGATCGGACAGGTCGAGAATGTCGGCGGACTTGCGCGACTCGTGCGGCGTTTCGACTTCGGTGATCTCCTCGGTCTTGCCCGCGCGAATCTTGCGCTCGACGAGCGCCATGATGTCGTCGCGAAACGTATCGTGATACTGCGCCGGGTCCCACGTCTCGCTCATGTCGTCGATCAGCTTTTTCGCCATGTCGAGTTCTTTCGCCGACACGCCGGCGGCCTTCATGCCTTCGGGCGGCAGCTTGAATTCGTCGAGACTGCGTACCTCGCTGGCCCAGCGCAGCGTGTTCAGCGCAAGCACGGGACCGAGCGGAATCAGTGCCGCCAGATGCTGCTTGTTGTGCAGCACGACACTCGCGACGCCGATCTTGCCCGACGCCTTCATCGCCTCTCGCAGCAGCGCATAGACTTTTTCGCCCTTGCGGTCGGGCGTCAGGAAATACGGTGTGTCGAGATAGAGGAACGAGATGTCGGGGGCGTCGACGAACGCGAGGATGTCGACCGTCTGCGTCGACTCGGGATTCGCCGAGCGGATTTCGTCGTCCGACAATACGACGTAATGCTCCTTCTCGTACTCGAAGCCGCGCACGATGTTCTCGCGGGTCACGTCCTTGCCGGTGCGCTTGTTGATCTGCTTGTAGCCGATCGGGTCGATCGTGCGCTTGTCGAGCAGATTGAAGCCGACCTTCTCCGACTGCGTCGCCGGATAAAGCTGCACCGGGACGTGGACCAGCCCGAAACTGATTGCGCCTTTCCAGATCATGTGTGCCATCGCGCGCTCCCGTGTCCCATGGGCGTGAGATAACAGGCGAAGCAGCAAGCGTGCCACGGGTTTCATGGCGTTTTGCGCGGCTGCCACGCGCGCAGCCTTGCGCGATCGGCCCGACGGCGTGCTGTCATGGGGCTGTAAGTCTTGCGATGAGACGGCAAAAGCTACGGCTTTCTTTTGCGCGGGTTCCCGCGCAGGCCGCATCAAGGCTCGAGCAGGACCGGCACCGCCGCGAACCCGCGAAACCGCACGCGCCCGCCGCGCGTCGGCTCGCCATCGAGGCGATAGGCCGGGAAGCGCTGCACGAAGCGCCCGATCGCAATCCGCGCCTCCAGCCGCGCCAGCGACAAGCCCGCGCACTGGTGAATCCCGAACCCGAACGCGAGATGCCGGTTCGGGTCGCGGCGGATGTCGAAGCGGTCCGGCTGCGCGAACTGCTCGGGGTCGCGATTGGCCGCGCCGATGCACAGCGTGACGGGGGTGCCGCGCGCGACCGCGACGCCGCCGATGTCGGTATCGACGGTGGCCATGCGGTTGCCGAGCTGGTTCGAACTCTCGAAGCGCAAACACTCCTCGACCGCCGTGCCGATCAGTTCCGGGTCGCGGAGTAGCGCGACGCGCTCGTCAGGCCATTGGCTCAGCGTGACGAGCCCGTTGCCGATCAGGTTCGTGGTCGTCTCATGCCCGGCGTTGAGGATGAAAATGCAGTTCTGCAGCAACTCCGCTTCCGACAACTGCTCGTTCGGTCCCTCGCCCTGAATCAGCCGCGTCAGCACGTCGTGCTGCGGATCGCCCGGCTCGCGGCGGCGTCGCGCGACGAGGCCGCGCAGATAGTCGACGAATTCGCTGACCGCGCGATTGCCGCGCTCGACCTGCGCGTCGCTCAGCGACGGCTCGAGCGCGCCGAGTATCGCGAGCGACCAGTCGCGCAGCGGAGCGCGTTCGTCGTGCGGCACGTCGAGCAGATTGCCGATGACCTCGACCGGAATCGCCGATGCGAACTCGCCGATCAGATCGATGCGCCCGCGTTGCGCGGCCGCATCGAGCAGGCTGTCGACGAGCCGGATCAGCGCGGGCTCCATCGCGGCGATCGCGCGCGCGGTCAGCGCGCCGGCGATCAGCTTGCGCACACGCGTGTGGCGCGGCGGATCGTTGAACACGAGGCTCGTCGTGTGATGCGCGTAGAGCGGCGAGTCGCCGTATTTCGGCCGGAACTCGACGGTCTTGTCGGAGCTGAAGGTCTTCGGGTCGCGGTAGACGGCCTGCACGTCGCGAAAGCGCGTGAGGAAAAGCGAGCCGTCGGGCATGCGCCGGATCGGCTCGCAGCTGCGCAGTGCGTGATAGACCGGGTAGGGATCGGCGTAGAACGCCGGGCTCAGATGACGCAGATCGAAGTCGCGGGCAAGGGAGGATACGTCGCTGGCGGTCGGCGGGGTCATGCGTGGTCTCCGTGGGGCTTCTTGTTGCGTACAGCCGCCTACGACGGCGCGACGCACAGAACCGATACAATATCGGGATTTTCCGCGCACCACGCACCTCTTTCTTTCCGCGTCACTGGTCGTCCATGAACCTCGTCATTCAAAGCGTCGCTCCCCTTTCCGCCGACCACCACAAAACGCTCGTCGCACTCGCGCGCGGCTCGCAAGCCAGCGTCATCGACGCGAACGCTATTCGCATCGCCGACGCCAACGCCGCGCAACGCGCCGACGTCGAAGCGTATTGCTACACGCATCAACTCGATTACGCGTTTGTCGACGCCGGTCGCCAGTTGCGCGACTTTGGCCTCGTCACGATGGACATGGATTCGACGCTGATCACGATCGAGTGCATCGACGAAATCGCGGATTTCTGCGGACTGAAAGCCGAAGTTGCGGCGATCACCGAGGCCGCAATGCGCGGCGAGATCAAGGACTTCAACGAAAGCCTGACGCGTCGCGTCGCGCTGCTCAAGGGACTCGACGCCAGCGCGCTCGAGCGTGTGTACGAAGAGCGGCTGCAGTTGTCGCCGGGCGCCGAGCGGATGCTTGCCGGCGCGAAACAGGCGGGCCTGAAAACGCTGCTCGTCTCAGGCGGCTTTACGTTCTTCACCGAGAAGCTGAAGGCGCGCCTCGGTCTCGATTTCACGCGTGCGAACACGCTCGAAATCGTCGACGGCAAGCTGACCGGCAATGTGATCGGCGAGATCGTCAATGCCGACGTGAAAGCGCGCACGCTGCGCGAAACCTGCGCGACGCTCGGCATCGAGCCGACGCGCGCAATTGCGATGGGCGACGGCTCGAACGACCTGAAAATGATGGCCGAAGCGGGACTCTCTGTGGCGTTCCGCGCGAAACCGGTGGTGCGCGAAGCAGCCAGCGTGTCGTTCAATTTCGTTGGGCTGGACGGCTTGCTGCGGTTGTTTTGAGGGTGGAGGCTTCTGGGGTTCGTTATCGCGTCGGAACCATAACCGCCACGATAGCGAACCGCGACGTTATCTGTTGAAAATGGCGGGCAGCAGCATTGCGCACATGCCTATTGAAATCAGGATGCTTGCGACGAGCCCCCCCTTTACGATGCGCTCGTGATTTTTCGCTGATCCCAGAGACAGCAGCAGTTTTCTCATTGGTTCCTCCGCAAGAGCGAATCAGTATAAGGGCTGCACTATCTAGAAAAACGGATTCAAGTAAATGTGAAGAGCTGCAAATAGAAAGGCCGACAGCCAGGTGACAAAAATCGATGTGCTTATCGCGATCCGAGAGAACGGGCCGTCCGCGAACTGAATCTGGGGCTCATCGAACGTTGCGTCCAATCTATCGTGGCGTACCTTGAGCAAGCTCGACATCACGATCATCGAGCAGACAAACGCCAACCCGCAAAACCCGACGATCCCAAGCGCGAGCATCGACGCCTCCCGACTGCCTTGCTCCAACGCCGTCACCGCCTCATAGATCGCGGCCGCGCACAATCCAATCGCACACCAGAATAGCTGCCCGTCTTTCACCGACGCCGCAATCATCGTCCTGGCGACGCGCCAGCCATACGCGGGCGCGACGAGCGCGAGCGTAAAGATCGGCCCGGCGATCGGCACCGCGAGATTGAGCAAGATCCAGAAGAAAAGATTCATCGAGGCTAGCCAGCAGCATGACAACGTTAGTCGGATTGCACCTCATCGTAGCGTCGCGACACGCCATCGAACATTCAGCCAAACGGTCAGGTTTGCCTGGTACTCCTGGACACAAAAAAGCCCGCCGGGAGCGCATCCCGACGGGCTTCTCGAACAACCCACCGAACGAGACTAACGCTCGTCAACCCAGCATCGCCAGGCTCTGTTCGATATCCGCGCGCAGATCCGACTCGTCCTCGAGACCGATATAGAAGCGCACCAGCGTGCCGCCGTGCGGCCACTGCGCCGCGGAGCGCATCGACCCGATGTCGTACGGCATCGCGAGGCTATGCGCGCCCCCCCAACTCCAGCCAAGCGAAAACAGTTCGAGCGACTCGCAGAACGTGTCGATCTGGGCCGCGCTGTAACGCTCGTCGAACACGACCGAGAACAGGCCACCCGCGCCAGTGAAATCGCGCTTATAGACTTCGTGCCCCGGACAATCGGCGAGCGCCGGATGCAGCACCGCGACGATTTCCGGCCGGCTCTTCAACCACGTCGCGAGCGACAGCGCCGCGCGGTCGTGCTGCGCGAAACGCAGCTGCATGCTCGGCAGACTGCGCAGGATCAGCGAACAGTCGTCCGACGAGACACCGATGCCCATGCGCATGCGCGCCGCCTTCAGCTTCACATGCAGTTCGCGGTCGACCGTAATCGTCGCGCCCATCAGCACGTCGCCGCCGCCCGATTGGTATTTGGTCAACGCCTGCACCGAGATGTCGACGCCGTGGTCGAACGGCCGGAACGCGATACCCGCGGACCACGTGTTGTCGATCGCGGTGACTACCTTGCGCGCGCGCGCCGCTGCCGTGATGGCCGGCACGTCGGGCACTTCCATCGTCACCGAGCCGGGCGCCTCGATCCAGATCAGGCGCGTGTTCGGCTGGATCAGATCGGCGATGCCCGCGCCGATCAGCGGATCGTAGTAGCGCGCCGTGATGCCGAAATCGCGCGCGAGCCAGTCGCCGTGATCGCGGTTCGGCGAATAGACGTTATCGGGGATCAGCACGTCGTCGCCGGCCTTCACGAGGCCGAAGTAGACGTTCGAGATCGACGACAGCCCCGACGGCTGCAGCAGCGCATGATTACCACCCTCGATCGTGGCGAGGCGCTGCGCGAGCGCGATCTGTGTCGGCGTCGCATGCAGGCCGTAGCGCCATTGCGCGTCGTTCTTCCAGTCGAGCGCGCGCATCGCGGCGAGATCGGGGAACACCACGGTCGACGCGCGCGTGACCGGCGTCGAGAAAGATTCGAAGCCCGGGGTGATCTGGTCCTCGGCGCGCACGATGCGCGTCTGCAGAGCGCGTTTCAGTTTGGATTCAGTCATGTGAAGCTCGATGAAAAACACAGGGAAGCGGGACAGACACAGTGGCCGCGCCGCGCAATTGCGGGTGCGCGGCGGCCGTGCGCATCAGTCGCCGGTTTGCAGATTGCTGACGCCGCCCACCGCGTGTCCGCCCGCGGCGGGCGCCGCGGCCGGTTGCGGTGCCGGGCTTGGGGCCTTGGCCGCGGCCGCGCCGGTCGAGCCGGCCGGCGGCACCGCCTGCCCCGCCGCCAGCGGCTTCAGGTTGAACTCCTGCGGGTTGGAATCGTCGACGTTCATCCGGTCGCCTTCGAGCGAGCCATCCGCCGCGAACTTGCCAACCCAGTTGCCCGTGATATGCGTGCCGTCGTTCGATTCCTCGACTTCGAGCGTCTCGCCGTCGCGATCGCCGGCGATCAGGATTACCTCGCCGCTATCGCTGTACTGATACTCGCCGTGCACGCCGGACGGATCGTCAGTCTTGGGCCCAAGCCGCAGCACGATCGGCCGGGTGCCGAGCGTGCCGACGTAGCGCGGAAACTTCGTGAACTCGGGGCTCGGTTTCAGCGGCAACTGGATCGGCGGCGGCGCCGCCAGCTCCTTGACCGCGTCGCTTTCGGCCCATGCCTGCGATGGCATCCACAGCACCGTGCCGGCGCATAGCAGCGCCGCGGCGCTCGCCGCCATGCCGACGCGCCGGCGCAAAGCGCGCGCCACCGAACCCTTCGTTACTTTCGCTTCCTGCATCCTGTCCATCCTTGTTACTGGTTCCTGCTTGCGACCTATGCCGCGCCGCCCTGCCGTGCGCCGTCAGAGACGCTCGAAGACCGCCGCGATGCCCTGGCCGCCGCCGATGCACATCGTGACGAGCGCATAACGACCGCCGATGCGCTGCAGTTCGTACAGCGCCTTCACGGTGATCAGCGCGCCGGTCGCGCCGATCGGATGGCCGAGCGAAATGCCCGAGCCATTCGGATTGACCTTGGCCGGATCGAAGCCGAGCTCCTTGCTGACCGCGCAGGCCTGAGCGGCGAAAGCCTCGTTGGCCTCGATCACGTCGAGATCGGCGACCGTGAGACCCGCCCGCTCGAGCGCCTTGCGGCTCGCCGGCACCGGTCCGATGCCCATGTACGCCGGATCGACGCCCGCATGCGCGTACGACACGAGCCGCGCCAACGGCTTCACGCCGCGCCGCTCGGCGACGCCGCGCTCCATCAGCACGACGGCCGCGGCCGCGTCGTTGATGCCGGACGCGTTGCCCGCCGTCACCGTGCCGTTGTCCTTCACGAACACCGGCTTCAGCTTCGCGAAGTCGTCCGCGGTTGCGTTCATGCGCGCGTGCTCGTCCGTATCGAACACGACGTCGCCCTTCTTCGACGCGATCGTGATCGGCAGAATCTGTTCCTTGAAGTAGCCGCTCGTGATCGCGTGGGCCGCGCGGCGATGCGATTCGAGCGCGAGCGCGTCCTGCGCGTCGCGCGAGATCTCGTACTTGCGCGCGACGTTCTCGGCGGTCACGCCCATGTGAATCGACTGGAACGGATCGTTGAGCGCGCCAACCATCATGTCGACGAGGCGCGCGTCGCCCATGCGCTGACCGAAGCGCGCGGCGGGCATCGAGTAAGGCGCGCGGCTCATGTTTTCCGCGCCGCCGCCGATCGCGATATCGGCGTCGCCGAGCAGCACGCTTTGCGCGGCCGAAACGATTGCCTGCAAGCCCGAGCCGCACAGCCGGTTCACGGTCAGCGCGGGCGTGTGCTGCGCGACCCCGCCGTTGATCGCGGCGACGCGCGCGAGATACATGTCCTTTGGTTCGGTGTGCACGACGTTGCCAAACACGACGTGCCCGACTTCGTCGCCCGACACGCTTGCGCGTTCGAGCACCTCGCGCACCACGCGCGCGCCGAGATCGGTCGGCGCGAAATCCTTCAGGCTACCGCCGAACGTGCCGATTGCCGTGCGCACACCGCTTACGACCACTACGTCCCGTTGCATCGCATGCCCCTCCGGTTGTCTCTCCAGTCTGTCTGGATGATTGCGCCAACGCGGGCCATGCTGCGCCGCGCGCGGCTCACGTAATACCTAGCTTGCCAGCAACTGCTCGACTGTCTCGCGCGACGGAATCGGCGCGACCGCGCCATAGCCTTGCGTCGACAGCGCGGCCGCGACGTTCGCGTAACGCGCGGCGGCAAATGGATCGTCGCCCGCGACGATGCGCGCGATGAAGGCGCCGCCGAAGCAGTCGCCGGCGCCGGTCGCATCGACCGCTTCGACGACGTGACCCGGCACGACGCGCCGCTCGTGCGGCGTCGCGATATACGAGCCGTCCTTGCCGAGCTTCAGCGCGACCACGCGCGGCCCATGCGACAGCAGAAAATCGACGATCTCGTCGCGGCCGGTCAGCCCCGTCAGCTCGGTGACGTCATCCCAGCTCGGCAGGCAGATGTCGGTCTGGCGGATCGCCTCGAGCATCACCGCGCGCGCCCGCGCGAGCGGCCACAGCTTCAGACGCAGATTGGTGTCGAAGCTCACGCGCGCGCCGTTCGCGCGCGCATGCTCGATCGCTTCGAGCGCGGCGTCGCAGGCGCTCACGCTAATCGCGAGACTGACGCCGGACAGGTGGATGACCTTCGCGGCCGCGAGTGCGTCGCGCGGTAGATCGGCCGGCGCATAGCGGCTCGCCGCCGAGCCCGCGCGCAGATAGTCGAACGCGTGGCCGTTGGGGCCGTGCGACACGAAATAGACGCCGGTCGGCGCTTGCGCGTCGATGCGCACGAACGACGTGTCGACGCGCTCGCGCTCCCACAGATCGACGAGCAGGCGTCCGAAATGATCGGAGCCGACCGCCGAGACGAAGCCGGTCTTCGCACCCTGGCGCGAGGCCGCGATGCAGAAGTTCGACGTGTCGCCGCCGAAGCCTTGCAGGTAGTTCGGCTGATCCTTCGCCGACTGGTTAAATTCGATCATCGCCTCGCCGAGCGCGAGGATTTCGGGTGTTTGAGCTTCAGACCTTGCGGCCGTGCTGTCCGTCATCGCCTAGACCTCGCCCCACAGATCGTGGCCGTCCGCGCCGGTGATCTTCACGGACACGAAATCGCCGACCTTGTAGCGCTTCGACGCCTTGGTGGACGGCGCGATATAGACGACGCCATCGATCTCCGGCGCATCCGCCGCGGTGCGGCCGATGCCGCCGTCCGCATTGATTTCGTCGACCAGCACCTTCAGCGTCTTGCCGACCTTCTTTGCGATGCGCTTCGCCGACACCTGCTCGGCCACTTCCATGAAGCGCGCGCGCCGCTCCTCACGCACTTCGTCGGGCAGCGCGCCGTCGAGCTCGTTCGCGCTCGCGCCTTCGACCGGCGAATACGCAAAGCAGCCGACGCGATCGAGCTCCGCCTCGCGGATGAAATCGAGCAGCGTTTCGAACTGCTCTTCGGTCTCGCCCGGGAAGCCGGCGATGAAGGTGCTGCGGATCGTCAGATCCGGACAGATCTCGCGCCACGCCTTGACGCGCTCCATCACCTTCTCGGCGTTGGCCGGGCGCTTCATGCGCTTGAGCACTTCCGGATGCGCGTGCTGGAACGGCACATCGAGATACGGCAACACGTGGCCCTTGTACGGACCCTCGGCCATCATCGGAATCACTTCGTCGACGCTCGGATATGGATACACGTAATGCAGACGCACCCACGCGCCGTACTGCGCGGCGAGTTCGCCGAGTGCGGCGACCAGATCCGTCATGCGCGTCTTGATCGGCTTGCCGTTCCAGAACCCGGTGCGGTATTTGACGTCGACGCCGTAGGCGCTCGTGTCCTGCGAAATCACGAGCAGTTCCTTCACGCCGGACTTGAACAGGTTCTCCGCTTCGAGCATCACTTCGGCAACCGGGCGCGAGACGAGATCGCCGCGCATCGACGGGATGATGCAGAACGTGCAGCGGTGATTGCAGCCTTCGGAAATCTTCAGGTAGGCATAGTGGCGCGGCGTGAGCTTGACGCCCGCCGCGGGCACCAGATCGACGAACGGATCGTGAGGCTTCGGCAGATGGTTGTGCACCGCCTGCATCACCTCGCCGACCGCGTGCGGGCCGGTCACGGCGAGCACCTTCGGATGCACTTCCTCGATCAGCCCCGTGCCGCTCGCGCTCTTCTTCGCGCCGAGGCAACCGGTGACGATCACCTTGCCGTTTTCGCTGAGCGCTTCGCCGATCGCGTCGAGGCTTTCCTGCACGGCTTCGTCGATGAAACCGCAGGTGTTGACGACCACCAGGTCCGCGCCGTCATAGGTACCGGAGATTTCGTAACCTTCGGCGCGCAGCTGGGTGATGATCTGCTCGGAGTCAACGAGGGCCTTGGGGCAGCCGAGAGAAACGAAGCCGACTTTCGGCGTGACGCCCGGCACGGCCGGAGCGTTCGAGGGGGTGGAAGACATGGGGAACCGCTTGAAGACGTTAAACCTCGAATTGTAGCGGTTCGCCACCGCTACCGCTCGTAAGTCTTTGAATTCTAGTCTTCAAACGGCGATGGCTTCGGCCGGATCGGGTTGATTCAGCTCGCAATTTTCGTCCCGGAAAACGTTCTGACGTGTCGGCGCCGGCGCGCCCGCGGCCGCTAGCGCCTGGTCGATTACCGTAAGAATTTCGTCAGAGTCCTGCACCCGGCGGATCGCGCCATGCAGTTCGGCCGCTTGCGGCCAGGTCCGTTGCAGGTAGCTGAGCCACTGCTTGACGCGGCCATGTTCATGGGTCAGCGTGCCGCGCGCCCGCAGCTTGTTCATGTAGTCGATGATCGAACGCAGCACCTGCTGCCATTCGTCGGCCGACGGACACGGGTCCATGAAGCCACGGATTCGCTGCGCAAGGAACGGGTCCGACACGGCGCCGCGCCCGATCATCACATCCGCGCAGCCGCTGACCGACCGGCAGCGCTGCCAGTCCGCCACGCTCCAGACTTCGCCGTTCGCGATGACCGGCACGTCGACGGCGTCGTCGATGCGCGCGATCCACTCCCAGTGCGCAGGCGGCCGGTAGCGGTCGTCGCGCGTGCGCGCATGCACGACGAGCGAGGCCGCGCCGCCGTCGGCGAGCGCCTGCGCGCATTCGATCGCTCTCGACGTGTCGGACACGCCAAGGCGCATTTTTGCCGTCACCGCGATCTCGGCCGGTACCACGGCGCGCACGGCCGACACGATCCGGTTCAGCAGCGTCGGGTTCGCGAGCAGCATCGCACCGCCGCCATGCTGATTGACGACTTTCGCGGGACAGCCGAAGTTCAGGTCGATACCGTAGGGTGACAGGGTGGCCGCATGCGCGGCATTGCGCGCCATCCATTCGGGATCGCTGCCGAGCAACTGGATCACCATCGGCGTGCCGCTGGCGGTCACGCTCGCGTGCAGGATCTCGGGCGCCTCGCGCTCGTAGACGCGCGTCGGCAGCAGCGAGCCCGTGATGCGGATGAACTCGGACACGCAGCCGTCGAAAGCGCCCGCGCCCGTCAGCACGTCGCGCAGCACGTAGTCCGCAAGCCCTTCCATTGGGGCCAGAAACAGCCGGCTCATGAGGATGTGGGGGAACGGCGGGTCAACGGAGATTGATCCGTGCGGCCTTCGAAACCGAAGACACTGACACGATCACGGGGACGATCTGAAACATAGGGCGGGTCCAGCGGAAGGAAAACGGTAACGGCGTAAGCAAGCGGTGCGCGGACAGTGGACGCTACCTGTCTGGCCGCCGCCGGAATCCAGTTCCGGCGGACAAGCGTCCCGCGCATGCGGGGCGCCATTGTAGCGCGTCGGCGGCTGCGCACTCGCGCGAGCCACAGACCCCAAAGCCCTCGTCAACCCGAGCGGACCACGCCGTCACTCAGTGCTTCACTTCTTCTCAGGCTCGGGATTGTCCTGGGGCGTCGCCGGCACATTGCTCGCATTGCTCGCGTTGACCGGGCCGCCCGGCGTGAACGGGAACGTGGCGAACATCGTCTTCGCCTGGTTCTGCATCTGCTCCTGCATTTGCACGAACATGTTCTTCGATTGCTCGATATAGCTGGTCATCATGCCTTGCATCATCGGCGCCTGCATGTTCATGAACTGCGACCAGACTTCGGGATTCATCGCCTTGCCTTCATAGAGGTTCTTCGACTGGTCGGCGAGCTTGGCCTGAATGTCGATGAAGGCCTGGATGTTCTTTTCCAGATACGTGCCCATCATGCCCTGCATCGCATGACCGTAGAACCGGATGATCTGCGACAGCATCGACGAAGAGAACATCGGCAGGCCGCCGCTCTCCTCCTCGAGAATGATCTGGAGCAGGATCGCGCGCGTCAGGTCCTCGTTGCTCTTGGCATCGATCACCTTGAAATCTTCCTGATCGAGCACGAGTTGCTTTACATCGGTCAGCGTGATGTAGGTGCTCGTCTCGGTGTCGTAGAGCCGACGATTCGGATATTTCTTGATCAGTCGTTCGGCCGTTTTCTTTGTAGTAGTAGTCATGTAACGCCTTTAAGCTCGAGTTTAGCAAACGCGGAAACGGCGTCCGGGCTGTGCAATCGGAGCCATTGCGCAGCGGGACGCCGGTGAAACCATCTGAGCCGAAGCGCGCCGCCTTCCGGTCCGGCACGCCGACGGCTCAGCCCATATGCAAGCCGCCATTCAGCGAAAAATCGGCGCCGGTGGAGAAGCCCGATTCGTCCGACGCGAGCCAGGCGACGATCGAGCCGATTTCGCCCGGCTGACCGAGACGGCGCACCGGGATCGTCGCGACGATTTTTTCCAGCACGTCCGGGCGGATTGCCTTGACCATGTCGGTGCCGATGTAGCCCGGCGACACGGTGTTGACCGTCACGCCCTTGGTCGCCACTTCTTGCGCGAGCGACATCGTAAAGCCGTGAATGCCGGCCTTCGCGGTCGAGTAGTTGGTCTGGCCGAACTGGCCTTTCTGGCCGTTCACCGACGAAATGTTGATCACGCGGCCAAAGCCACGCTCGACCATGCCGTCGATCACCTGCTTTGTGACGTTGAACAGGCTGGTCAGGTTGGTGTCGATCACCGCCGTCCAGTCTTCGTGCGTCATCTTGCGGAATACGACATCGCGCGTGATGCCGGCATTGTTGACCAGCACGTCGATCTCGCCGACTTCGGCCTTGACCTTGTCAAATGCCGCCTTGGTCGATTCCCAGTCGCCGACGTTGCCCTCGGAGGCGACGAAATCGTAGCCGAGTGCCTTCTGCTCTTCGAGCCACTTCACACGGCGCGGCGAATTCGGCCCGCAACCCGCGACCACCCTGAGGCCCTCTTTGTGCAGACGCTGGCAGATGCTGGTGCCGATGCCGCCCATGCCGCCCGTTACGTACGCAATTCGCTGTGTCATAAACCACACTCCGTTATCGTTGTCGAGGCGCCTGCCGGCCGCCTCGTGCCTCGCCTGATGCTGGTTCCCGTTGCCGCCGGGCGACCGACTGGCAACGCGCGCGGCCGGCGCGAGTCACCTGTTGCAGCGCGCCGCATCGTCGGATGACGTGCGGCGCGGCCAGATGCCTCCTGCCGGCACAAGGCCGCGCGGCCGCGCGCGAACGGTCGCGAATGCGCGCGGCGTACCCAGCGTACTTTAAACGCGCTCGACCGCGAGCGCGACACCCATGCCACCGCCGATACACAGCGACGCCAGACCCTTCTTCGCATCGCGCTTCTGCATTTCGTGCAGCAGCGTGACGAGAATCCGGCAGCCGGACGCGCCGATCGGGTGGCCGATCGCAATCGCGCCACCGTTCACGTTGATCTTCGACGTGTCCCAGCCCATCTGCTTGTGCACGGCGAGCGCCTGCGCGGCAAACGCTTCGTTGATTTCCATCAGGTCGAGGTCGGCCGGCGTCCAGCCCGCGCGCTCGAGGCAGCGCCGCGAAGCCGGCACCGGGCCCATGCCCATCACCTTCGGATCGACACCCGCATTCGCGTACGCCTTGATGCGCGCGAGCGGCGTGAGGCCGAGCGCTTCCGCCTTCTTCAGCGACATGACGAGCACCGCGGCCGCGCCGTCGTTCAGACCCGAGGCGTTTGCCGCCGTGACCGTGCCCTCCTTCGAGAACGCCGGCTTCAGGCTCGACAGCGCTTCGGCCGTCACGCCGTGACGCACGAATTCGTCGGTGGCAAAGCGCAGCGGCTCGCCCTTGCGTTGCGGAATCTCGACCGGCACGATTTCGTCGTTGAAGCGCCCTGCCTTCTGCGCGGCTTCCGCCTTGTTCTGCGACAACGCCGCGAACGCGTCCTGCTGCTCGCGCGTAATGCCGTATTCCTTCGCGACGTTCTCAGCGGTCACGCCCATGTGGTACTGGTTGTAGACGTCCCACAGGCCGTCGACGATCATCGAGTCGATCAGCTTCGCGTCGCCCATGCGGAAACCGTCGCGCGAACCCGGCAGCACGTGCGGCGCGGCGCTCATGTTTTCCTGGCCGCCTGCCACGACGATGTCCGCGTCACCGGCGATGATCGCGTTGGCCGCGAGCATCACGGCCTTCAGACCGGAGCCGCAGACCTTGTTGATCGTCATGCCCGGCACGGCCGACGGCAAGCCCGCCTTGATCAGCGACTGACGTGCGGGGTTCTGACCGGAGCCCGCCGTCAGCACCTGGCCCAGAATAACTTCGCTCACCAGTTCCGGCTTCACGCCTGCCCGTTCGAGTACGGCGCGCACCGCCACCGCGCCGAGTTCAGGCGCGGCGATCTTCGCCAGCGACCCACCAAACTTGCCCACTGCAGTACGAGCGGCCGATACGATCACAACATCAGTCATTTCCATATCCTCCGGGCACCTCGGCCAATTGCGCCGCAGCCCGTTACGTTAAAAATTGCGTTGCAACTCGCGTTGCTCACACGCCTTCATCAACCAGACGCTCATTCACCTGCCAAACATCGATGCACCTGCCGACCGCGCCCGCTAGCCAACCTCGACAGCAGGGTCGGACGCGCGCGTGTGTCAAGCCTGTACGTTAAACCTATTCGCGTTGCCGCACGTAGCGGCCCGGCGCCGGCTCGATGACCGGGAATTCGTCGGAGCCCAGCGCGGCGCGCGGCTTCACTTTCTTGCCACCGTACTGATCGAGCCACCCGGTCCATTCGGGCCACCAGCTGCCGGGCACTTCGGTCGCCGCGCCGAACCATTCGTCCGCGCTTGCGGGCAGCGTCTTCGCGTCGGTATCGAGCTTCCAGAAGCTGCGCTTTTTCTTCGCGGGCGGATTGATCACGCCGGCGATATGGCCCGACGCGCCGAGCACGAATTTCAGCGGCCCAGAGAGCAGCGGCGCCGACGCATAGGCGGTTTGCCACGGCACGATATGGTCTTCGCGCGAACCGTAAATGAAGGTCGGCAGGTCGATCTTCGACAGATCGATCGGCTCGCCGCAGGTGGTGAGCGCACCTGGCACACGCAGCTTGTTCTCGAGATACGTGTTGCGCAGATACCAGACGTACATCGGCCCCGGCAGACTGGTCGAGTCGCTGTTCCAGTACAGCAGGTCGAACGGCACCGGTGTACGGCCCTTCAGGTAGTTGTCGACCACGTAGTTCCACACGAGGTCGTTCGGGCGCAGGAACGAGAACGTGTTCGCGAACTCGATGCCGCGCATCAGTCCCGGCGGCGCACCGTTCTTGCCGCCGATGGTCTGCTCGCGCATCTGCACGTGCGCCTCGTCGACGAACACGTCGAGCACACCGGTATCGGAGAAGTCGAGCATCGCGGTGAGCAGCGTCATCGACGCGGCCGGATGTTCGCCACGCGCCGCGGCCACCGCGAGCGCGGTGGCGAGCATCGTGCCGCCGACGCAGAAGCCGAGCGTATTGATCTGCTCGCGGCCGCTGATCTTGCGCACGGTGTCGATCGCGGTGAGCACGCCCTCGCCGATGTAGTCGTCCCACGTCTTGTGCGCGACCGACTGATCCGCGCTGCGCCACGAAATCAGGAACACCTGGTGGCCCGAATCGAGCCCGTGCGCGACGAGCGAGTTTTCGGGCTGCAAGTCGAGAATGTAGAACTTGTTGATGCAGGGCGGCACGATCAGGAGCGGCCGCTCACGCACGGTCGGGGTGCGCGGCTTGTACTGGATCAGCTGCAGCAGATCGTTCTCGAACACGACCGAGCCTTCAGTGTTCGCGAGGTTCTCGCCGACCGTGAAACGCGATTCGTCGGTCTGGGAAATCTTGCCGCGCTGCATGTCGGCGAGCAGGTTCATCACGCCCTGGCGCAGACTCTCGCCTTTGCTGTCGAGCAGCGTTTTCTGCGCTTCGGGATTCAGTGCGAAGAAGTTGCTCGGCGAGGCCGCCGCGGTCCACTGCTGAACCGCGAAGCGAATGCGCTCGCGCGTTTTCGGCACGGTGTCGAGCGCGTCGACCATCTGCTGCAGATAGCGCGCGTTCAGCAAATACCATGCGGCGGTGAACGCATAGCCCGGCGCCGCGCTCCAGGCGTCCGCGCTAAAGCGCCGGTCCTTGAGCTCGGGCGCTTTGGTCGCCGACGTGGTGGCCTGCTGGATCAGCTCCATCGCTTCGCGCGAATAGTCGGTCTGCAGCTTCTGCAAACGCTCGGGCGGAATCGCGGCGGTGGGTATGCTCAGTCCCGGCAACGACGGCAGCGACGGTAGCGCGCCAGCGGCCAGCTTGCTGAAGTCGGGCATGCCGGGGAACGTCGGCATTTGCGGGAAGCCCGCCGCCATCTGCGCGAGATCCGGCATCTGCGGCATGGAGGGCACCTGGAACGATGTGCCGTTGGGCGGCACGCCGAACGAACGCCATGCGTTCATCCAGGCGTCGAGAAATTGCTGCATGCCAGCGGTCGGCGTTGCGCCGCTCGTACCGGCCTGCTGCGTTTGCTCCTTCGAGGAGTCCGTGCTGGGGGAAGCTGAGGAATGAGATGCTGCCATGCCTGCTTTTGACCGGTAAGTCCTTGCGGACGGGTTGACAGGCAGGTTCGTGCGCACGTAGCGATTGCTCGCGACTTCGTCACGCCCTGTCCCATGTAAGACGAGGAGCCTGGGAGGAACATTCTTGCTCCCCATCGCAAGGCATGTCAATGCTTGTTCCCGATTTTGCCGCAGTGCGATAGTTTTTTAATTATCGTTTTCCCTGTATGGCAAATCGCGCTTTTACGAGGCAAATGATTCGCACTGCAAGCAAATCAAAAAACTCCCATGATGCATGGGATTTAAGCATATTTATTGGGTTCGGCCGCCCACCTGACCGGCGGCTGAATCGCGTTATCGGCGGGGTTTCCGGCAGCGCAACAAAAAATGGTCGAGAGGGCCGGAGGACAAGCGTTTACCTGCGTATTCGCAGTGATATTCGAAAATCTCGAACCGGTGCGCATTCAGGCGAAATAAAACCACCGTTCGATTTTTAAATGTATGACGAGATGCGATCTCGCATCATGTCGAATTAATCGGCAATGGTTTGTGCCTGTTCGTCGATCCAGATCAACGCCGCCATGCGGCCAGTTTCGCGGTCACGGCGATATGAATAAAAACGCTCGCGCAGCGTGACCGTGCATAGATCGCCGCCGCTGATGTGCGTGAGGCCGAGCCGATGCAGGCGAAGGCGCGCGAGCGCGGGCAGATCGGCGAGATATTTACCGCCATTCACAGGGTGCGCGACGAAGGCCTGCGCGGTCGCTTCGCGTTGTGCGCCCTCGACACCAGTCATGAAGGCGTCACGCACGTCTGGTCCCACCTCGAATGCGCTGGGCCCGATCGACGGTCCGAGGTACGCGTGCAGTTGGCTCACCTGCACGCCGGCCAACGCCGCGACTCGCGCGGCGGTCTGCTCGACGATGCCCGCTGCGAGTCCGCGCCAGCCGGCATGCGCGGCGCCGACCGCGCGCCCCGCATCGTCGCACAACAGCACCGGCATGCAATCGGCGACCATCACGACGCACGCGATGCCCGCGCGGTCGGTGACGCTCGCGTCGGCGCGCGCCGGCGCGCCTTGCTCGCGCGCGTGCGCGAGCGCGTCCTCGGCGCGCACGATGCCGGCGCCGTGGATCTGTTCGAGCCAGGCGGCCTCGCGAACACCGGCGAGCGCGACGAGCCGCGCGCGATTGCTTGCGACCGCGGCGGGATCGTCGCCGGTTTTCATGCCCAGGTTCAGACCGCCGGGTTGCTCAGCGCCGTCGCGCCAGCGGCCGAACGGCGCGTCGCTGACGCCGCCGTCGCGCGTGGTCACCAGTGCGCGCACGCGCGGCGACACGTTCCATGCGGGTTGCACGACATCGGCAAAACCGAGCTCCGGCAGATTCGTGCTCATGCGTGATCGTCCTCGTCGTGATAGTCGTGGTCGTCGTGATCGCTGCCTTCATCGTCCGCGGCGTCGTCGGACGATGCATCGTAGTCCTCATCCTCGTCGTACACATCGCCGAACTCGCCCGCGTCGTCGCGACCCAGACCGAGCGCCGCCGACAACGCTTCGATGTCGGCCGGCACGTCGGCACGCCATTGCATCGAGCGGCCGGTCTTCGGATGGATCAGCCCGAGCCGCCACGCATGCAGCGCCTGGCGCGCGAAGCCGTCCGGCAGCGGCGTGACCGAGCGCTTGCCGCGCGCACGCCCATACACGGGATCGCCGAGCAGGGGATGGCCGATATGCGCGCAATGCACGCGAATCTGATGGGTGCGCCCCGTCTCCAGATCGCAGTGAATCGCCGTGACCGGCTGACGTTGCCAGATCGCCGAGGCCACGCGCCGGAAATGCGTACGCGCCGGCTTGCCGGCCGCGCCCGTCACCACGGCCATGCGCGTGCGCTCGCGCGGATCGCGGCCGATCGGCGCGTCGATCGTGCCTTCGTCGGGCATGTTGCCCCACACGAGCGCAAGATAGCGTCGCTTCACGGTGCGCGCCTGCAACTGACGCACGAGGTCGGTCTGCGCCTCGAGCGTGCGCGCGACCACCATGAGCCCCGAAGTTTCCTTGTCGAGCCGATGCACGATGCCCGCGCGCGGCAGACCGGACGCCGCCTCGCCATAGCGGTGCAGCAGCCCGTTCAGCACGGTGCCGCTCCAGTTGCCGGCGGCCGGATGCACGACCATCCCGGCCGGCTTGTTGATGACGACGAGCGTGTCGTCCTCGTAGACGATGTCGAGCGGTACCGGCTCGGGCGTGAAGGCGAGTTGCTCGGGCAGCAGATCGGGCACGAGCTCGATCGTGGCGCCAAGCGGCACCGGCTGGCGGATCTTCGCCGGCTTGCCGTCGAGGCGCACCCGCTGCGCCTCGATCCAGCTTTGCAGACGGCTGCGCGAGAACTCCGGGAATACCTTCGCGAGCACCTTGTCGAGGCGCTCGCCGGCCAGTTCGTCGGGTACGACGACGCTGCGCGGCGTTTCGTCGACCGTGCGCACGGGCACGGGTGCCGGCGAGGTCGCCGAGCCTTGCGGACTGCTTGCGGCGGGCGCGTCGCCGGCGAAATCGTCGTCGAGGGAATCGACGCCCGACGCGTCGGCGGGGTCGGCGCTTACGCTATAATCTTTGTTGCTATTCCCGGCGCCTGGGGTGCCTGGAGTATTTGAGCGGGTCATTGAGTCTGGGTCACCTGGACGTAAAGCTAGACTGGAAAATGCGAGCCTTGAACACCATCACTGAAGCGGCGATCAATTTGGCGGCCATCAAGAAGGCGGCCTGGAAAGTGGCCGGATACATTGCGTGCGCCGCGGCCGTCGTCGCTGTTGCGGCTTGCCACGGCCTGCCGGAGAAGACCGACGAAACGGCAACGTGGACCAACAACAAATTATATACGGAGGCGAACGACGCCCTGACCGGTGGTGACTGGGGCAAGTGCGCGAAGTATTTCGAGCTGCTCGAGGGCCGCGACCCGTTCGGCCACTTTGCCCAGCAGGCGCAGATCAACGTCGCGTACTGCAACTGGAAAGACAACGAAAACGCCGCCGCCGACCAGGCCATCGACCGCTTCATCCAGCTGCACCCGGATCATCCGGACATCGCCTACGCGTACTACCTGAAGGGCATGATCCACTTCAACGACGACCTCGGTCTGTTCGGCCGCTTCTCGGGCCAGGACATGAGCGAGCGCGATCCGAAGTCGCTGCGTGAGGCGTATGACGCGTTCAAGGTCGTGGTGGGCCGCTTCCCGAACAGCAAGTACGCGCCTGACGCCGCGCAGCGCATGCGCTACATCGTCAACGCGCTCGCGTCGCACGAAGTCCACACGGCCGATTACTACTATCGCCGCGGCGCCTATGTCGCCGCGATCAATCGCGCGCAGCTCGCCTTGCGCGAGTACAAGAACGCGCCGGCCATCGAAGACGCGCTGCACATCATGATCCTGTCGTACGAGAAGCTGAACAACCAGCAGCTCGCCGACGACACGCGTCGCGTGCTGGCCGGCACCTTCCCCGACAGCCCGTACGTCACTGGCCGCGCTCGGCCCGGCACGCAGAGGTCGTGGTGGCAGTTCTGACGCCCCACGCGCCGACGGCACACTGACCGTCGTCTGAAAAGAAAACGCCACGACCGAGGTCGTGGCGTTTTCTTTTATGCGCGCCGCGAGACTCAGTCGCGCTCGAACAGCGCAATCGATTCCACGTGCGACGTATGCGGGAACATGTTGACGACGCCCGCGCCGACCAGCCGATAGCCGGCCTCGTGCACGAGCAGGCCGGCATCGCGGGCGAGCGTCGCCGGCGCGCACGACACGTAGACGATCCGCTTCGGCAACGGCCCGTTGCCGCTCTGCGCGATCTCGGCGAGCGCCTTCGCGATCGCGAGCGCGCCTTCGCGCGGCGGATCCACGAGGAACTTGTCGAAGTGACCGAGCGCGCGCAGGTCGTCGGCGGTGACTTCGAACAGGTTGCGGCACGCGAACGACGTATGCCCCGCGACGCCGTTCAGCTCCGCATTCGCGAGCGCGCGCTGGGTCAGCACTTCGCTGCCCTCGATGCCGACCACTTCCCGCGAGACGCGCGCGAGCGGCAGCGTGAAGTTGCCGATCCCGCAGAACAGGTCGAGCACGCGGTCCGTGCGCGCCGGCGCGAGCAGGCGCAACGCGCGGCTCACCAGCACGCGGTTGATGGCGTGATTGACCTGCGTGAAATCAGTCGGCTTGAACGGCATGCGGATGCCGTATTCGGGCAGCGTGTAGTCGAGCTGCACGTCGAGCGGATAAAACGGCGTGACCGTGTCGAGACCGCCCGGCTGGATCCAGAACTGCACGTTGTGCTCGTCGGCGAACTCGCGCAGCACCTGCTCGTCCGCGGCCGTCAGCGGTTCGAGGTTGCGCACGACGAGCGCCGTGACCGACGAGCCGACCGCCAGCTCGAGCTGCGGCATGCGGTCGTAGATCGACAGCTTGCGGACCATGAAGCGCAGCGGCATCAGCATCGCCGAGACGTGCGGCGGCAGCACCTCGCAGCTCTTCATGTCGGCGATGTAGCTGCTCTTCTTCTCATGAAAGCCGATGCGCATGCCGCCGCGCTCCGGCAGAAAGCGCACCGCGAGCCGCGCGCGATAGCGATAACCCCAGGACGGCCCGTGAATCGGCCGGAACACCGTTTCGGGGCGCAGCTTCGCCAGATGCTGCAGGTTGTCCTCGAGCACGCGCTGCTTGACCGCCACCTGGGCGCGCATGTCGAGATGCTGCATCGAGCAGCCGCCGCAGATGTTGAAGTACGTGCATTTCGGCGTCGTACGGATCACGCTTTCGCGGAACACCTGGACGACTTCCGCCTGCTCGAATTTCGGCTTGCTGCGATGCGTCGCGTAGCTGACGAGCTCACCCGGCAGTGCGCCTTCGACGAACACGACCTTGCCTGGCGTGCCGTCTTCGCTCGCGGTACGGCCTACGCCGCGCGCTTCCATGTCGAGCGAAACGATTTCGATGACCGGCTCGTTGCCGGTAATGACGGGCGCCGGCGCCGCGGCGTGCGGCCTGGCATGCTTCGATGAGCGCCGCGGCGAGCGGCGTTGGGGGGCAGTTCGGGACACCTGCGGACTTCCTGACAAACTGTGGGGGAAAGGCGAGATTGTAGACGAAGCGCCCCGCTTGCCTGCGATGCAGCGCGAAACGGACGAAGCGTGGACCAACCGTGGACGATTCGCCGCCCGGATCGTGACGTGGCGACCGTGCGGACGCCCTACTCTCGCGAGCTCACTGCTCGAACGCCGCCAGATACTCCGCCCACTGCGGCGCGGTTTCCAGTGCGAGCGCGTTCTTCACGAGATTGATCTCGTCAGCATACTCCGACGGTGAAAACCCACCGCGCATCAACTGGAAGCGGCAATACAGCAGGTACGTGTTGACCACGTCGGTCTCGCAGTAATTGCGGATTTCCTCGATGCGCCCTTGCTGGAACGCCTGCCACACCTGACTGCCGTCCATGCCCATCTTGCCCGGAAAGCCGCACATTTTCGCGAGTGCGTCGAGCGGCGCGTTCGCGCGCGCCTGGTACATCGCGAGCACGTCCATCAGGTCGGTGTGACGCGCGTGGTAACGGCTGATGTAGTTGTTCCACTTGAAGTCGCGGTCGTCCTCGCCGAGATCCCAGAACCGGTAGGCGGGAATACCGTTGACGAGCGCGCGATAGTTGAGCACCGGCAGATCGAAACCACCGCCGTTCCACGACACGAGTTGCGGCGTGTACTTTTCGATCACGCGATAGAACGACTGCACGAGCGTCGCCTCGCCGTCCTCGGGCGTACCCAGCGAGCGCACGCGAAAGCCGTTGTTGTCGCGGAACACGCAGGAAATCGCCGCGACCCGTTGCAGGTGATGCGGCAGAAAATCGCTGCCGGATTTTTCGCGGCGCGCGGCGAACGCGTGTTCGGCGACGTCGGCGTCGCTCATCGACGCGGGCAAATCTTCAAGACGGCGGATGCCGGCGACATCGGGAATCGTCTCGATGTCGAAAACAAGAATCGGTGTCATCAGTTCAGAGAACGGCGTCCTTGCGGACACCGTTTGAGGCGAAGAAGCGCTTGAGTCGCACCAGCGCTTCCTGTTGGATCTGGCGCACACGCTCGCGCGTGAGGCCCATTTCGTCGGCGAGCTCCTCGAGCGTGGCGGGCTCGATGTGATTCAGACCGAAGCGCCGCTCGATTACATGGCGGTGCTTGTCCGACAAGCGCGCGAGCCATGCTCGCGTCAGCGTTTCGAGCTCGCGATGCTGCACCTCGGCGTCTGGCGACTGGCTCTGGTCGTCGGACAGCAGATCGAGCAGGCTGCTCGCCGGATCGAGGTCGAGCGGCGCATCGAGCGACGCGGTGTGCTCGTTCAGCGCGAGGATGTCGGTGACTTCGTCGGTGGTCTTGCCGGTCAGGTAGGCGATATCGTCGATGCTCGCGTCGCGGCGCTCGGCCGCCTCGCCGGAGTTCATCGAGTTCTTTTCCAGATGCCGCTTGGCGCGCAACACCTGGTTGAGCTCACGAATCACATGCACCGGTAATCGCACGGTGCGCGCCTGGTTCATGATCGCGCGCTCGATGCTCTGGCGGATCCACCACGTCGCATAGGTCGAAAAACGGAAGCCGCGCGTCGGATCGAATTTTTCGATGGCGTGCATCAGGCCGAGATTGCCTTCCTCGATCAGATCGAGCAGCGGCACGCCGCGATTCAGATAACCCTTGGCAATGCTGACGACCAGCCGCAAATTGCGCTCGATCATCACCTGGCGCGCTTCGAACTCGCCGGCCTTCGCAAGGCGCGAGTACTTCTGCTCTTCCTCGACGGTGAGCAGCGGCTTTACGCTTATGCGATTTAGGTAATGCTGAATTGTGTCAGCCGTGAGTTCGGCCTGCAGCAGTGCGCGAAAATCGTCGGCGTCGGGCGGTGCTTCGCCAGCGCCTTCGCGCGCGTCAGCGCCCTCGCTGTCGTCGAGGCCGCTTTGGCGTTCGTCGAGATCGCGCTCCTCGACGACCTCTTCTTCCACTTCCGAAGCGCCGCTTTCGTCCACTGCTGCGGCGGACGTAACTTCGCTGATCTTCTCAGACTCGGCTTGCGGCGGGCGGCGCTTCGATTTCGGCATGGTCGTATCGCTTATTGCGGCGGCAAATACTTCAGTGGGTCGACTGGTTTACCCTGTCGGCGAACTTCGAAATGCAACATCACGCGGTCGGAATCGCTATTGCCCATCTCAGCGATCTTCTGCCCCTTCGTTACCGCGTCCCCCTCTTTTACCATCAAAGCGCGGTTGTGTGCATACGCGGTGAGATAAGTTGCATCATGCTTGATGATAATGAGATTGCCGTAACCACGCAGCCCATTTCCGGCATAGACGACGCGACCATCCGCCGACGCTTTGACCGGCTCGCCCACGGAGCCGCCGATATTGACGCCCTTGTTGGTCGAGTCGTTAAACGTGTTGAGCAGCGGACCGCGCACCGGCCATGCGAACGCGACATTGCCCGTCGCGGCGCTGCCGGTGTCGGCGTTCGCCGCAGAGGGATTGGCCGGAGGTGTCGCCATCGCACCATTCGCGGGCGCGCCGCCCGTCGCCCCACCATATAGCGGCGGCATCGCGGCGCCGACCACGGCCGGCGCGTTGTTGTTCAGCGGCGCGCTTTGCACGGCGCCCGCGCTGCCGATCGGCGCGGTCGACACACCCGGCGTCATGGCCGCGGTATTCGCACCGGGCGGCACGACGCGCAGCAACTGGTCGACTTCGATCTGATTGGGGTTGGTCAGGTTGTTCCACGCGGAAATGTCGCGGTAATTCTGGCCGTTCTCGAGCGCGATGCGGTACAGCGTATCGCCGGGCTTCACGCGGTAGTAGCCGGGCGGCGGCGGGCCCAGCGGCACGGCCGGCTGCGCCCCGCCCTGCGCGGTGGAAAGCGTACCGCCGCCGGAGAGGTCGACGACGGGCGCCTGATCGAGCCGGGATGCACAGGCCGTCATCAACAGGGACAAGGCGAGCACGCACACGCTGCGCTGGGTTACGGTCAAGGGGGTATTCGGGGTGGTCCTCTGCATCGTGCGCAACATACTCATCGGTGTCAAATCACTCCGGATTTTAAGGGTACAAAGAAAACGCGATCAAGCCGCGACTCGCGCCACTGCGCGGGCCCGAGGCGCTCGACCAGCGTCAGCACCTGGCTCTGTCCTTCCTGCGAGCCGACCGGCGCAACCAGACGTCCGCCGATCGCAAGCTGCTCGAGCAACGCCTGCGGCACGTCGAGCCCGGCCGCCGCGATCACGATCGCGTCGAACGGCGCCGCCGACGGCAAACCAAGCCGTCCGTCGCCGTAATGCAGCCGGATATTCGGAATGCGCAGCGGACGCAGATTCGTCTTCGCGCGTTCGGACAGCGGCTTGATCCGTTCAATCGAATAAACCTCGCGCGCGACCTGGCTCAGCACCGCCGCCTGATAGCCGCAACCTGTGCCGATCTCGAGCACGTTGTTCAGCGCGCGTCCGGCCGCCGCGAGCTCGATCATCCGCGCGACCACCGACGGCTTCGAGATGGTCTGATGATGACCGATTGGCAGCGCGGCATCTTCGTACGCCTGGGCCGCGAGCCCGGGATCGACGAACATGTGGCGCGGCACCGCCGCCATCGCGTTCAGCACACGCTGATCGCTGACGCCATTGGCTCGCAGGCGTTCGACCATTCGTTCGCGAACCCGTTCCGAAGTCAGCGCCAACGCGTTGCTGATCGCTCCGCCGCTCGTGCCACCGAATGCGCCGCTCATGGCGCCGGCAAGCGCGGCGTTCGTCGCGGGTTTCAAGGCTTGCTGCGCTGGCGACTGAAGCGGCGATGAGCTCGCGCGTGCGCCATGGCCTGGCGCATGCGTCGAGGTTTTGACGGACTTGACCGACGACTTCGCCGCTTGCTTGACCGGCTGCCCTGGCAACGCACCAGCCAACGCGTTCGGCGCTGTCCTCGCGACTGGCGCGGCCTGCGGCTTCGGCGGCATGGCACCGGTCGTTGCCATCGCCGTGCCCAACGAAGCGCCTGGCGTTTTCGCCTGGGGAATCACCTGGGGTCGCGTCGCCGGCGCAGCTTGCGCAGCCGCGGGCGTCCTCGCTTGCGCTCGCGCGGCCGCACCGCCTTGCGTCGGTTTCGCCGACTGCGGCCTCGCAGTCAACGCCGCGCTCGCCGCGAGCGCCGCCGCGCGTACCTCACCCGGACGTCCCTCAGGCCGGCGCGGTTCGCGGACGAGGTCCTCGAGACCCAGCGGAAAGCGCTTCGCGCGCTCGCCGCTCATGAAGCGCCGCTCCCGGCGCGCAGCCAGTCGCGCGCCGCGGGCAGCATTTGCGTGTAGGTCAGATCGAGCTGAAGCGGCGTGATCGACACGGCGCCGTTGGCGACCGCATGGAAGTCCGTACCTTCGCTCGCGTCGCGCGCTTCGCCCGAGGCGCCGATCCAGTAGATCGGCTCGCCGCGCGGGTTGGTTTGGCGGATCACCGGCTGCGACGGATGACGCTTGCCGAGTCGCGTGATCTGCCAGCCGCGCAACTCGTCGTACGGCAGGTTGGGAATGTTCACGTTCAACAGCGGATGCCCCGGCAACGGCCGCTCGAGATAGTGCGCGACGATTTCGGCGGCAACGCGCGCCGCGTCTTCGAGATGCACCCAGTCTTTGTCGACGAGCGAAAACGCGATGGCCGGCACGCCGAACATGATGCCTTCGGTGGCGGCCGCGACGGTGCCCGAATACAGCGTGTCGTCGCCCATGTTCTGGCCGTTGTTGATGCCCGATACGACGAGGTCCGGCGTATGGTCGAGCATACCGGTCAGCGCGATGTGCACCGAGTCGGTCGGCGTGCCGTTCACGTAGTAGAAACCGTTCGCCGAACGCAGGACCGACAGCGGCCGCCACAGCGTCAGGGAATTCGACGCGGCGCTACAGTTCTGTTCGGGAGCCATCACGGTGACGTCGGCGATCGGCTTCAGCGCTTCGTAAAGCGCAGCCAGGCCCGGCGCCAGATAACCGTCGTCGTTGCTGAGTAGGATTCGCATGCGCCGATTGTAACCGAGGAAAGATGGCACGCGAACGACATGGCAGGCATGTCCGCATGCTCGCGCAAACGTGTGTTTTTGAGGCGCACGGAAGCTTGCGTCGAACGTCCCGATGCTGCTTTGCATTGAACGCGGTGCGGTGCACGATAGTCGATGGATCACCATCCTGCCCGCGCTTCGCGCTGTGCAATGCAATACGGGTTGCGCGAGCCATTGCGTTTGCGCCGCAAAAAAACGCAATGCGCGTCGCGACCCGCATCGCAATAAATCGCACGGTCGTGCGCTTTGCTTTACACTCGAAAACGTTGCGAACCCTGAACGAGATGGAGACACGATGCGCGCGATTCGCTGCAAGCAGTACGGGCCGCCCGAGACCCTGGTCGTCGACAACCTGCCGGACCTCGAAGCGCCGCCTGGCTACGTCGTGATCGACGTGAAGGCCGCGGCCGTCAATTTCCCCGACGTGCTGATCATCGAGAACAAATACCAGTTCAAGCCGCCGCTGCCGTTCACGCCGGGCTCGGAAGCCGCGGGCATCGTGCGCGCGGTGGGCGAAGGCGTCACGCAGTTCAGGCCGGGATCGCGCGTGGCCGCGTTCACTGGCTCCGGCGGTTTCGCCGAGCAGGCGCTCGCGCCCGCCGCGGCCTGCGTGCCGCTCGACGACGACGTGTCGTTCGAACTCGCGGCCGCCTTCACGCTCGCGTACGGCACGTCGCATCACGCGGTGGTCGATCGCGGCGCGCTGCAGCCTGGCGAGACGATGCTCGTGCTCGGCGCGGCTGGCGGCGTCGGGCTCGCGGCCGTCGAAATCGGCAAGGCGCTCGGCGCGCGCGTGATCGCGGCGGCATCGAGCGACGACAAGCTCGCGACCTGCGTGAAGCACGGCGCGGACGCGACGATCAACTACAGCACCGAGGATCTGCGCGAGCGCATCAAGGCGCTCACCGACGGCAAAGGCCCTGACGTGATCTACGATCCGGTCGGCGGCGTGTATGCGGAGCCGGCGTTTCGCAGCATCGGCTGGAGAGGGCGCTATCTCGTGGTCGGCTTTGCGAACGGCGAGATTCCGAAGCTGCCGCTGAACCTGATGTTGCTCAAGGGCGCGAGCGTGGTCGGCGTGTTCTGGGGCGACTTCGCCAAGCGTGAGCCGCAACGCAATCGCATGGCATTCGAGCAGATGACCGGCTGGATTCGCGAGGGCAAGCTCAAGCCCTACGTGTCCGCCCGCTATACGCTCGACGACACCGGCCTTGCGTTGCGCGACATGGCAGAGCGTCGCGTGATCGGCAAGGTCGTGATCACGCCGTAACACGGCATGAAAAACGGCGCGACGACCGAATGCCTGTTCGGACGCCGCGCCGCTTGCGATCAACGCTCACAGCTTCTCCGTATCCCCCGCGCGAGGCTGCCACTTCATCAAACGCCGCTCCGCCATCCCGACGATCGCATCGAGAATCAGCGCGAACGCGGTCAGCACCAGAATCCCCGCGAACACGGTATTGATGTCGAAGGTGCCTTCGGCCTGCAGGATCAGATAGCCGACACCGCGCGCCGAGCCGAGATACTCGCCCACCACCGAGCCGACGAACGCGAGCCCCACCGACGTATGCAGGCTCGAAAACACCCAGCTCATCGCGCTCGGTAGATAGACGAAGCGCAGCAGCTGTTTGCGGTTCGCGCCGAGCATGCGCGCATTCGCGAGCACGACCGGGCTCACTTCCTTCACGCCTTGATAGACGTTGAAGAACACGATGAAAAACACCAGCGTGACGCCAAGCGCGACCTTCGACCAGATGCCGAGGCCGAACCACACGCCGAAAATCGGCGCGAGAATCACGCGCGGCATCGAGTTCGCGGCCTTCACGTACGGATCGAACAGCGCGCTCGCGGTCGGCGCGAGCGCGAGCCACAGGCCGACGCCGAGCCCGAGCGCGGTGCCGAACACGAACGCGAGCACGGTCTCGACGAGCGTGATCCACAGATGCAGGTAGATCTCGCCGCTCGTGAACCACTCCCAGATCCGCTGCAGCACTTGCTGCGGCTCGCCGAAGAAGAACGCCGCCTTGTTCGGATCGTCGAAATAGAACGGCGGCAATAGCGTCGGGCTCGTCAGCACGTACCACAACACGAAACACAGCACGAGCAGCAACCACTGCCAGATCACCAGATTCGCCCGGCTTGGGCGCAACGTCTTCCACATAACTTGGTTTGCCTTGGACGATTATTGAAGGCGTCTTCTTTTTTAATGCGCATGCGAAGATGCGCGGCACACTTAAACAGCGGTCAGTTGCTGCTGATAACCCTTGAGCACTTCATCGCGCAGCACACCCCAGATCTGCGCATGCAATTCGACGAAGCGGGGATGCGAGCGGATTTCGGCGACATCGCGCGGCCGCGGCAGATCGATCCGGAACTCGCCGATCGGATGCGTGGCGGGACCGGCCGACAGCACCACCACGCGATCCGACATCGCGATCGCTTCGTCGAGGTCGTGCGTGATGAACAACACCGCCTTGCGCTTCGCGGCCCATAGATCGAGCAACTCGTTTTCCATCAGCTGACGCGTTTGAATATCCAGCGCGGAAAACGGCTCGTCCATCAGGATGATGTCGGGGTCGAGTATCAGCGTCTGCGCCATCGCGACACGCTTGCGCATGCCGCCCGACAATTGATGCGGATAGCGGTCGCCGAAGCCGCCGAGACCGACGCGCTTCAACCACTCTTCGGCCTTCGCGCGCGCAACGGCTGCCGGCACGCCGTGAAACGTCAGGCCGGCCATCACGTTGTCGAGCGCCGAGCGCCACGGCATCAGCGCATCGGCCTGGAACATGTAGCCCGCGCGGCGATTCAGGCCACCGAGCTTCTCGCCGAACACGCTGACCGCGCCCGTCGACGGTTGCAGCAACCCCGCGCCGATGTTCAGCAGCGTGGACTTGCCGCAGCCGGTTGGCCCGACCACCGACACGAACTCGCCCGGTTCGATGCGCAGCGTCGTGTCCTTGACCGCGGTGTAGCGCTGCGCGCGGTTGTCGCGCGCGGCGAACGTGCAGGTGATGTTTTCGAGCGCCAGGGCAGCAACGGTCATCGTTCGGCTCGCTTCGGGGATCGGGTTGGCGGGAAGTTGTCGCGACGGCGCTGGCGGTGGTGGGCGTGAACGCGGCGAGTCGCCTCGCCCACGTCGTGCCCAATCCGCGCGCCGCTTCGTTTAGGCCTTGACGGTGGCCAGCGCCTTCTTCACGAAGTCGTTGGTCCACGTCTTCGACAGATCGATCTGCGCGTTCTGGATCACCGGATCGAACGCCTTGAGCGTCTTCAGCGACGTCGCGGGTCCGTCGGCGGGCATCAGGCCGTCAGGCGACATCGCTTCACGCACGTGCTGCCACGCATCGAGATAGAGCGCGCGGTCGCCCAGCAGATAGCTCTCCGGCACCGTGTTGATCAGTTCGCTGCCGCTCGCGTTCTGCAGCCACTTGAGCGCGCGCACCATCGCATTGGTCAGCGCCTGCGTAGTGTTCGGGTTCTTCGTGATGAACGACTGCGACGCGTACAGGCAGCCCGCCGGCATGTCACCGCCGAACACGGTGTGCGTATCGGCGAGCGTGCGCGTGTCCGATATGACGCGTACGTCGCCCGCGCGCTCGAGGCGCGTGACGACCGGATCGAGATTGGCGATCGCGTCGATCTGCCCGGACTGCAGCGCGGCAATCGCGCCGGCACCCGCGCCCACGCCGATGAACGCGACGTCCTTCGGACTGAGCCCCGCTTTCGCGAGCACGAAGCTCGCCATGATCGACGTCGACGAACCCGGCGCGGTCACGCCGATCTTCTTGCCCTTCAGATCGGCGATCGACCTGTAATTCGGCATCGTCTTCTTCGACACCGCGAGCACGATCTGCGGCGCGCGGCCCTGCAACACGAATTCGCGGAACATCTGCTTTTGCGCCTGCAGCAGCAGCGTGTGTTCGAACGCACCGGAGACCACGTCCGCACTGCCGCCGACTGCCGCTTTCAGCGCCTGCGAGCCACCGGCGAAGTCGGAGATTTCGACTTCGAGCCCTTCGTCCTTGAAGTAGTTGCGGCGCTCGGCGATCGTCAGCGGCAGGTAGTAGAACAGGTTCTTGCCGCCGACCGCGATCGCGACCTTGGTGGTCTCGGGTTTGCCCTGCGCGAAAGCGAACGGTGCCGCCGCGAGCGAGGCGCCCGCGAGCGCCGCACCGCCGGCGAGGAAGGTTCTGCGTTGCATGGTCTGCTGTCTCCAGATTTTTTGTTGTCCGGCCCGCGCGTCAGCGCCGCGCTTTTACGCGCTTTTCTCGACGTGTCGCGCTGTGCGCCTCAGACGACCTGTTGCGCCCGCAACCTTGCGATGCCGTCAGCATCATAACCTAGCGATTGTAGGACTTCATCGGTATGTTCACCCAGTTCTGGCCCCAGCCAGCGGGTCTCGCCGGGGGTCGCCGACAGCTTCGGCGTCACCGTGGGCAGCGTGATTTCCTTGCCGTCCTGCCACTTGAAGCGCTGGATCATCTGCCGCGCGATGAATTGCGGATCGGTGAACATATCGGCGACGCTGTAGATGCGGCCCACCGGCACGTCGGCCGCGTTCAGCACCGCGAGCGCTTCGTCGATCGTGCGCGTGGACAGCCATGCGGCGATCGCCGCGTCGATTTCCTGCGTGCGCGGCACACGGCCGTCGTTATGCGCGAGCGCCGGATCGTTCGCGAGATCGTCGCGCTCGATCGCGCTCATCAGGCGCCTGAAGATCGGATCGCTATTGCCGCCTATCACGATGCTGCCGTCGCGGCACGGATAGGTATTGGACGGCACGATGCCCGGCAGCGACGCGCCGGTACGCTCGCGCACCATGCCGTAGACACCGTACTCGGGCACCACGCTTTCCATCATGTTGAAGACGGCCTCGTACAGCGCGACGTCGACGACCTGCCCCTTGCCGCCGTTCACCTGCTTATGATGCAGCGCCATCAGAGCGCCGATCACGCCGTGCAGCGCGGCGATCGAGTCGCCGATCGAAATGCCGATGCGCGGCGGCGGCAGATCCGGATAGCCAGTGATATGACGCAGGCCGCCCATCGATTCGGCGATCGCGCCGAAGCCGGGCCGGTCGCGATACGGGCCCGTCTGGCCGTAGCCCGACAGACGCACCATCACGAGACCGGGGTTCTCGGCGGACAGCACGTCGTAGCCGAGGCCGAGCTTTTCGAGCAGACCGGGTCGAAAGTTCTCCACGACGATGTCGGCTTCTTTCGCGAGACGCCGCACGATCTCCTTGCCCTCTTCGGCCTTCAGGTTGATCGTGACCGACTTCTTGTTGCGTGCCTGTACGGCCCACCACAGCGACGTGCCGCCGACTTCCGGATACAGCTTGCGCCATTTGCGCAGCGGGTCGCCGCCTTTGGGGTCTTCGATCTTGATCACCTCGGCGCCGAATTCGCCGAGAAAACGCGCGGCGAACGGCCCGGCGATCAGCGTGCCGAGCTCCAGCACGTTGACACCGGCGAGCGGGCCGCGCGCGTCTTGCGGCGCGGCGCTCGCGCCTGATTCGGGGGTGGCGCTCATGAGTCTCCTTTGTTCTGCATCGTTGTGCACGCAGCCTCCACGGCAGGCAACGACTTGCGACGACGCATGCCTGGACGGGTATTGCGCGTCGGCAACGAAAGCCGCGAGGCTACATCGAACGGCGGTCGAGCATCGCGCGCGCGATCGTGCCCGCGTCGACATACTCGAGCTCGCCGCCCACCGGCACACCGCGCGCGAGGCGCGTCACGGCCAGTCCGCGCGCCTTGAGCGTCTGCCCGAGGTAATGCGCGGTCGCTTCGCCTTCGTTGGTGAAATTGGTGGCCAGCACGACTTCCTTGACGACGCCATCCGAGGCGCGCTTCACGAGCCGGTCGAAATGGATTTCCTTCGGGCCGATGCCGTCGAGCGGACTGAGCCGCCCCATCAGCACGAAATAGAGGCCGCGATAGGTCATCGTCTGTTCGAGCATGATCTGGTCGGCCGGCGTTTCGACGACGCACAGCAGCGACGGATCGCGCTCCTCATCAAGGCAGACCTCGCAGATCTGCGCTTCGGTAAAGGTGTTGCACTTTTCGCAGTGACGCAGATGCTCGGTCGCGAACAGCAGCGAGCGGCCGAGCTTTTCGGCGCCCTCGCGATCGTGCTGCATCAGGTGATACGCCATGCGTTGCGCGGACTTCGGCCCGACACCGGGCAGCGCGCGCAGCGCTTCGACGAGCGCCGACAGGGCGGAAGGTTGTTTCATGCGGATCGGCGTCGACGTGGGTGGTGCTCTGGTTATGCAAATTGTGATGCGGGGTTACTGCTCGAACCGCGCTGTGCTTTCGAGTGCGGCCCTACTGGCGATGTCTCCAGCCCGCGCGCGTCGCGCGGCCGGCGAGCACCGGCGTTCGAACCGCGGCAATCAACCGCCGCGGCGCTCACCCGCCCTAGCCCGCCATGCCGCAGCGCGCCTCAGAACGGCAGCTTGAAGCCCGGCGGCAGCGGCAGGCCGGCAGTCATGCCGCCCATCTTCTCCTGCGCGGTTGCCTCGGCCTTGCGCACGGCGTCGTTGAACGCGGCGGCGACGAGGTCTTCCAGCATGTCCTTGTCGTCGGCGAGCAGGCTCGGGTCGATCGACACGCGGCGCACGTCGTTCTTGCAGGTCATCGTCACCTTGACGAGACCGGCACCCGACTGCCCCTCGACTTCGATCAGGGCGAGTTGCTCCTGCATCTTCTTCATGTTTTCCTGCATCTGCTGGGCTTGCTTCATCAGCCCGGCGAGTTGGCCTTTCATCATGGACGTGCTCCTTCTTGATAGCGTGGAATCTGGCATTCCGGCGCCGCGCTGCGACGACGCCGCGAACGATGGATCAGTGGGCCGGCGACGCGCCGTTCGGGGCGGCGTCGGAGTTAAGCGGGCGGATCGAGCCCGGCACGATGCTCGCACCGAACTCGCGAATCAGCGACTGCACGAACGGATCGGCGCCGATCTCGCGCTCGGCTTCCTGCTGGCGCTGCGCGCGCTGCGCGGCGTCGTGCGCGGCGGCCGTGCGTCGTGCCGGGCCGACTTCGACCTGCACGTCGACGCTCTGACCGAGCCGCTCGATGAGCGCTGCCTTCAGTTTAGCGACCTGCGACGCTTCCGCGTACTGCGGCACCGGCACATTCAGCTTCAGCGTGCTGCCTTCGAGCGCCATCAGTTCGCTGTTGAATGCCAGCTGGTACGAGATGCCCTTCAGCGGCAGATCGACGGCGAGCGCCGGCCAGTCGCCGGAGAAACCCAGCGGATCGAGCGGCACGGCGGGCGGCAGCGGGCGCGCATCGACGACGGGCGCGGGCGCGGCGGTCTGCGCGGCCGGGCCGTCCATGCGGACGTCGTCGGGGCCGCGGTCGAATACCGGCACGAAGTTGTCGTCCGGCGGGATGAAGTAGGCGTCGTCCGCGGCCGACAGCGGCGTGTAGTCATCGGGCGGCATGTCGTCCCATGATGGGATCGACGGGCTGTTCTGTTGCGCGTTGCCGCTTGCGCCGCTGTTTGCGTTGCGGGTCGCTGCCTGCGCCGGGGTGTCCTGCGATGCGCGGCGCGGCGCAGCTGGCGTCGGTACCTGCAGGGCCACGCGCGGCGCGGCCGGTTTTGGCGCGGCGGGTGCGGGCGCGGCCGCGTTCGCGTTCGCGTTCGCGCGGCCACGGTCGGACGATACTTTCATGCCTGCGTTGCGCAGCACGTCGAGCGCGGCGCGGGCGCCACCCGCGCGGCGCGGCGACGGCTCGGCTGCGGTTGGTTCCGCCGCCGCTGAAGCGGGTGCCGCCAATTCCCCTTGCGGCTCCGGTTCTGGCGACGTGACGTTCTCCGCGCATGCGAGCGCGGCGGTTGTCAGCGCGCTCGGCGCGGAGGCAGGTTCGGTGGCGGAAGCTTCGTTCGAGGCCGGCCCGGTCGAACTGGCCATGACGGCGCCGTCGTTCGAGGGCGCGTCTTCCCACGGAGCCAGCGGGCGTGCAGTGGCGGCAGGCGACGCGTCTGTCGCGCGTGCGGCTTCGGCCTCGAGCGACTGCTGCGTTCCTCTGTCTGGCGCGACGTCGGCGGCGGGCTTCGTGATCGGCTTTGCAACCGGCGCGGCGGATTTCATCGCCTCGCCAGACTCCTCGCCGGCAACGCCAGTCTGCGCTCCACGAGCCGGTGTGGCGTCTGCCATGGCCGTCGCAGACGAGGGCGACAGCGCGCGCAGCGCCGCAACCGTCGGTGCACCCGAGTGCTTCGCCCCGGCGCCGGCTGCACCGGTCTGCGTGCCAGCGGCTCCCGCTGCTCCACCGCCGCCGCCGGTCGGCGCCGGCTCGAACGCGAGCATGCGCAGCAGCGTCATCGTGAAGCCCGCGTATTCGTCGGGCGCGAGGCCGAGCTCGCTTCGGCCGATCGTCGCGATCTGATAGAACAACTGTACCTGCTCGGCGCTCAACGCATCGGCGAAGCGGCGCAGATCGGCCGCCTCCGGCCATTCATCGAGCACCGACGACGGCGCGAACTGCGCCCACGCGATCCGATGTAGCAGACTCGCCAGATCCTGCAGCGCCGTCGGGAACGACAGGCTGCGCAATGCCATCTCGTCGGCGACCGCCAGCACCGCCGCGCCGTCGCCCTGGGCGAGCGCGTCGAGCAGCCGGATCAGATAGCTTTGATCGAGCGCACCGAGCATGCCGCGCACCGCGTCTTCGCTGACCTGGTTCGCAGAATAGGCGATCGCCTGATCGGTCAGCGACAGCGCGTCGCGCATCGATCCGTCGGCCGCGCGCGCAAGCAGGCGCAGCGCCTGCGCCTCGTGCGGCACGTTCTCTTCGCCCAGAATGCGTTCAAGATGCGACACGATATGTCCGGCCGGCATCTGCTTCAGATTGAACTGCAGACAGCGCGACAGCACGGTGACCGGAATCTTCTGCGGATCGGTGGTCGCGAGGATGAACTTGACGTGCGGCGGCGGCTCTTCGAGCGTCTTGAGCATCGCGTTGAACGCGTGGTTCGTCAGCATGTGCACTTCGTCGATCATGTAGACCTTGAAGCGCGCATCGACGGGCGCGTACACCGCGCGCTCGAGCAGCGCGGCCATTTCATCGACGCCGCGATTACTCGCCGCGTCCATTTCGACGTAATCGACAAAGCGGCCTTCGTCTATCTCACGACACGCACGGCACACGCCGCACGGCGTCGACGTCACGCCGGTCTCGCAATTGAGCGCCTTCGCGAAGATGCGCGACAGCGTGGTCTTGCCAACGCCGCGCGTACCTGTAAACAAATAGGCATGGTGCAGACGGCCGCCGTCGAGCGCATGGGTGAGCGCGCGCACCACGTGCTCCTGTCCGACGAGCGAAGCGAAATCCTTCGGCCGCCATTTGCGTGCGAGAACTTGATAGGTCATCCGGAAATTGTATCAGTAACAATGGCGCGGAAAACCGATTCGGCAAGACGCGCGAACGCGCGACACGGCCATGACGACGCTCCATCCGGACACGACGAAGGATCAATACGGAAGCTGGGAATGACTACGGGGAAACCGCGGAGAATCCGTGAAAACGGCCGCGAAGAAAAAGCAAAGGAAGGTGACGAGCCCGACCCTCGGCACTGGTGGAAAACGGCTGTGGCTGCTTCGTTCCCGACCTGACCAGATTGACCATCCCTCCATGCGAGGAGGCCCGTCACGAAAGATTCTATCATCGCCGCGCGCAATGTGCGACTGTTAATACGAGCAAAACGCAAACGACGCGGCGGTTCGGACGGCTTCGCGCTGTTTGCGCTCGCCTCATGCGCGTCGCCTGACGCCTTCCCCGTCACCGCCGCGACGCCCATCGCGCACCGCACTTGAGTTCCCCGCGCGCGCCACCATTTAAATTGCAACGCGGTCTCCGTGAGCCGCAGATAGGGGCTGACGCTGTGGCGGCAACCCATTAGCCCCACGGCCCTAATGAGTACTATCGCCATCGGCAACGCATAGCGAATTAAGCTACACTGCCAGTTGAAAGACCCGCAAACGCGAATCTTTCCGCGCATTCCGTGAAAATCCAGCGTTTTTTCTGACGGGTTTCTGGTTTTCTGAGGACATGGGCGGCAAGGCTCCGGATGTGGCAAAGCGAACGGAAAATTTCCCGGTTTTTGACGTATCGTGGCGAGCAATTCAGGCGGGCCTCGAACCGATAGAGGTATTCATAAATGAGCGAACAAATCAAGCATATTAGCGACGCATCGTTCGAACAGGACGTCGTGAAATCCGATAAACCCGTGCTGCTCGATTTCTGGGCCGAATGGTGCGGTCCGTGCAAGATGATCGCGCCGATCCTCGACGAAGTCGCAAAGGATTACGCGGATCGCCTGCAAGTCGCGAAGATCAATGTCGACGAGCATCAGTCCACGCCCGTCAAGTTCGGCGTGCGCGGCATCCCGACGCTGATCCTGTTCAAGAACGGCGCGGTCGCCGCTCAGAAGGTCGGCGCCCTGTCGAAGTCGCAACTCACCGCGTTCCTCGACGGCAACCTGTAAAGCAGAAGCACACCGCGGCGCCTGCGGATTGATCGCGCGCCGCAAGTGGTTCGGATCGGGCGTGTTGTCAACTGGCAACACGCTTCACGACAAAGATGCCACGCCGCCGCACTCGCGGAAATTGGCGTGTGCTATGCTAGAATCCACAAAACGTCGAAAAGACGTGTAAGTCTTTGAGCGTTCCGCTCACCCTCCTCCCAGATTCCATTTCGTCGCACCTTCTCCTGCGGGTTCTCCGTATGCATTTATCCGAGCTTAAGACTCAGCACGTGTCCCAATTGATCGAGATGGCCAATGGCCTCGAGATCGAAAGCGCGAACCGCCTGCGCAAGCAGGAATTGATGTTCGCCATTCTAAAAAAACGAGCCAAAGCGGGCGACACGATCTTCGGCGACGGCACCCTCGAAGTGCTGCCGGACGGTTTCGGCTTCCTGCGTTCGCCGGAAACCTCCTACCTCGCCAGCACGGATGACATCTACATCAGCCCGTCGCAAATCCGCCGTTTCAACCTGCATACGGGCGACACGATCGAAGGCGAAGTGCGCACGCCGAAAGACGGCGAGCGCTATTTCGCGCTGGTGAAGGTGGACAAGGTCAACGGCCAGCCGCCGGAGGCCTCGAAGCACAAGATCATGTTCGAAAACCTGACGCCGCTGCACCCGAACAAGGTGTTGCTGCTCGAACGTGAAATGCGCGGCGAAGAGAACGTGACGGGCCGCATCATCGACATGATCGCGCCGATCGGCAAGGGCCAGCGCGGCCTGCTCGTCGCGTCGCCGAAGTCGGGAAAGACCGTGATGCTTCAGCATATCGCGCACGCGATCAAGCAGAACCATCCCGACGTCGTGCTGTTCGTGCTGCTGATCGACGAGCGTCCGGAAGAAGTGACGGAAATGCAACGTTCGGTGGCCGGCGAAGTGATCGCCTCCACGTTCGACGAACCCGCCGCGCGTCACGTGCAGGTAGCCGAAATGGTGATCGAGAAAGCCAAGCGGCTCGTCGAAATGAAGAACGACGTCGTGATTCTGCTCGACTCGATCACGCGTCTCGCGCGCGCCTACAACACCGTCGTGCCGGCCTCGGGCAAGGTGCTGACGGGTGGTGTCGACGCCAACGCGCTGCAGCGTCCGAAGCGTTTCTTCGGCGCGGCGCGCAACATCGAGGAAGGCGGATCGCTCACCATCATCGGTACGGCGCTGATCGAAACCGGCAGCCGCATGGACGACGTGATCTACGAAGAGTTCAAGGGCACCGGCAACATGGAAGTGCACCTCGAGCGCCGTCTCGCCGAGAAGCGTGTCTATCCGTCGATCAATCTGAACAAGTCGGGCACGCGCCGCGAAGAGTTGCTGATCAAGCCCGAAGTGCTGCAAAAGATCTGGGTGCTGCGCAAGTTCATTCACGACATGGATGAAGTCGAGTCGATGGAATTCCTGCTCGACAAGATCCGCCAGACCAAGAGCAACTCCGAGTTCTTCGACATGATGCGTCGTGGTGGCGGCAGCTAACTGGTGACGTTTGTGTTGGCCGCATTGGCCGGCAACCGCACCGCATGAAAAACCGCTCGCAATTCGCGAGCGGTTTTTTTTCGTCCATCGTTCATCCAGCCAACGCCTCCCCAACGTGTACGTGAACGTACACGTTGCAGTACAATGCCGATACTCCGTCCCTCCCCGTCCCCGTCATGTCGAAGGACTCCTCCGCGCTATTGACCGTACGCGACGCCGCCGAACGCCTCGACGTCACGCCGCGCACACTGAAGTACTACGAGGAACGCGGCCTCGTGTCGCCGACCCGCAGCGAAGGCCGCTACCGTCTGTACGACGAGGAAGATCTGAAACGTTTCGCGCGCATCCTGCGTTTGCGCTCGCTCGGCTTCTCGCTGCATAGCATCACCGAAATGCTGAAGCGGCCGCTCGAACCGGCCGACGGCGGTCATCGTTTTTCGACCGAATCGCTGCAGCAGATTCGCGACGCGATAGCCCAGCAGGTCGAAGCGCTCGACGCCCGCATCGAAGCGGTGCGCCGCGAACTGAAGGAAGCACAAGCACTGCGCGCCGAACTGGTCCCCGACCTCGACTATCTGGAGCGGCGCCTCGCCGGCGAAAACGCCGACCAGTTGCTCGAACAGCGTCGTCACGCGCAGCCCAAGGCGGCAGGCTCGGGTGAAAAAGCCGGTAATGCGTCCGGCAGACGCAGCGGCAAATCCCGCACGGGCAAGCCCCACTCGGACACATCGGCCAAATCGTCATGAGCGCCACGTCGTCCCGCGCCGCGTGGTTTAGCGTCGACAAGCTGCGCGGCGATTTTTTCCCGTGGGTGCTCGCGGTCGTCACCGGCCTCGACTATTTCGACAACGCGATCTTCTCTTTCTTCGCCACCTATGTCGCGGGCGGCGTCAATGCATCGCCGGATGAGCTGGTGTGGGCGTCGAGCGCCTATGCGGTCGCGGCGGTGCTCGGCATCCTGCAGCAGGAATGGTGGGTCGAGCGCTTTGGCTACCGGCGCTACGTGGCCGGCTCCATGCTGCTCTATTCGGCGGGCGCAGCCGCGGCGGCGCTCAGCGAATCGTCGATCGAGCTCGCGTTCGCGCGCGGCTTTCAGGGCTATTTCATCGGCCCGATGATGGGCACCTGCCGCATCCTGATCCAGATGAGTTTCACACCCCAGCAGCGGCCCGCGGCCACACGCGCATTCCTGCTGCTGATCGTGCTCGCGAGCGCGCTTGCGCCGCTCGTCGGTGGGCAATTGGTCGCGCATTTCGACTGGCGCGCATTGTTCGCGTGCACGGCGCCGGCCGGCGTGCTGTTCGCCGCGCTCGCGCTGCTCGCCCTGCCCGATGCCGGCAACCGCCTGCCCGAGGAGCGCGGCGCCGCGCATTTCTGGCCGTATCTGATCTTCGCGTTCGCGCAGGGCGCGCTGCAGATCGTGATGCAGCAGGTGCGCTTCCAGCTGTTCAGCGCGTCGCCGGGGCTGATCCTGCTGACGCTCGCCGGTTTCGCCGCACTCGGCTGGTTCGTGTATCACCAGTGGCATCATCCCGCGCCGCTGGTGCGCCTGCATGCATTGCGCGAAAAGGTCTTCCAGGTCGGCATCGTGCTGTACATGTTCTATTACTACATGTCGACGGTATTCAGCTATCTGATCTCGCGCTTCCTCGAAAGCGGTCTCGGCTACCCGGTCGAGAACACCGGGCGGCTCGTCGGCGTCACGTCACTGATTTCGGCGAGCACGCTGTTCGTCTATCTGCGTTACGCGAAACTGCTGTCGCGCAAGAAGTGGATCATCGTGCCGGGCTTCGCGACCGCCGCGTTCGCCGCCGCGTGGATGACGCGCATGACGCCGGATGTCGGCGAGGCGGCGCTCGTCGTGCCGCTGCTGCTGCGCGGCCTGCTGTTGCTGTTCATCGTGTTGCCGGTCGCGAATCTGACGTTCCGCATCTTCGCGATCGAGGAGTTCACGCACGGCTATCGGTTGAAAAACATCGTGCGGCAATTGACGATCTCCTTCGCGACCGCCTCGGTGATCATCATCGAGCAGCACCGGCTCGCGCTGCATCAAAGTCGCCTCGCGGAGTCCGTGAATCCGTACAATCCAGTGTTCCAGAACACGCTCGCGACGCTGACTCGCGGCTTCGCCGCCGCCGGCCATGCGGCGGGCGAGGCGCACGTGCTGGCGATCGCGTCGATCAGCCGGTCGGTTGCGCAGCAGGCCAGTTTCCTCGCGTCGCTTGACGGCTTCTATTTCCTGATCGGCGTCGCGATATGCGGCGGCCTGTTCGCCGCGTGGCAAAAACAGATCGACTAGAGGTGGGCTCGAGCATGCTGTCGAAACTGACGAACTGGCTGGGCACGCGCCGCCGCGAGCGCGCGCTGCGCGCCTATGCGATCGACGATTCCTTGTGGCAGGCGACGCTCGCCGGTCTGCCATTTCTCGCGCATCTGGAGGGGCCCGACCTCGCGCGGCTGCGTGAGCTGACGAGCCTCTTCATCGCGCAGAAGGAGTTCTCGACCGCGCACGAGCTCGAGCTGACCGACGCGATGACGGTCGGCATCGCAGCGCAGGCGTGCCTGCCGGTGCTGAACCTGAGCCTCGATCTGTATCGCGGCTGGGTCGGCGTGATTATCTATCCGGGCGAGTTCGTGATCCGCAAGACCGTCGAGGACGAAGACGGTGTCGTGCACGAGATCGAACACGACGCAAGCGGCGAGGCGTGGGAAGGCGGGCCGGTGGTGCTGTCGTGGGAAGACGCCCAGATGACCGACGGCAGCGATGCGTACAACGTCGTGATCCATGAGTTCGCGCACAAGATCGACATGCTGAACGGCGAAGCGGACGGCCACCCGCCGCTGATGCGCCGCTGGCACGCGCCACTCGATACGCATGCATGGGCCGACGTGTTCGACCACGCGTACGATCACTTCTGCGCGAAAGTCGACGCGGTGCCCGAACGACGCTGGGCGCGTTTCGAGCGCGAATCGCTGATCGATCCGTATGCGGCGGACCATCCGTCGGAATTTTTTGCCGTGTGCAGCGAGGCTCTGTTCGTCAAGCCGCACGCGTTCGAGGCGGAGTATCCGGAACTGTACCGGCTGCTCGCGCGCTACTACCGGCAGGATCCTGCGCGGGTTGGATTGACGTTCGCGCCGGTTTGAGAGGCCGAAGGCCGCGCCCGCTCGCACCTCGATAGAATCCGCTGGCAGAAAAATCGTCAAGCGACTGATTTTCTGGCATAATCGCGTTTTTTCGACCGTAGGCAAGTGGCTCGCGCCTGAAGGCAGTCCAATTTTCGGCTGCACGCGGGTTGGCTACCGCCAGATTAAAGGAAAGATCATGAAAGAAGGCATTCACCCGAATTACCGCGAAGTCCTGTTCATCGATATGTCGAACGACTTCAGGTTCGTGACGCGCTCGACCATCCAGACGCGTGAAACCGCGGAATTCAACGGCAAGACCTACCCGCTCGCGAAGATCGAAGTGTCGTCGGAATCGCACCCGTTCTACACCGGCCAGCAGAAGATCATGGATACGGCCGGCCGCGTCGAAAAGTTCAATAAGAAGTTCGGCTCACGCGCTTCGGGCAAGGCAGCGAAGTAATACCGCAACGGTGCCGGCTTCCGGCCGGCAACGGAGCAAACAGAAAGGGCAGCGCGAGCTGCCCTTTTTTGTCGCCTGCGCAGGTGCGCGTGCCGATGCGGCCGCTGCGCGAAGCCTTGGCCCGCAACCGCCACGCCGTGCTTGCGCGACACCGTGTTACAGCGCGCCCATTGACGTTGCCGGACGTTACCGGCCGTGACGTGCATCGCACGGCACGACTACAATGCCGGATGCTCGAGACGGGCCCTCCCGCCCTGACCCGCCGGGCCGCCCCGGCTGCATCGCTTATCCTGACTCCACACACCGCATGAGACCTGCCGTTCGCCTCACCGCCTCTGCGACCAGTGCGTTGCCGCGCTGGCTGCTGCTGACCATCTGTATCGTCTACGCATCGTTTGGCCTGTTTGGCCGCGATCCGTGGAAGAACGAGGACGCAGCCGGCTTCGGTGTCATGTGGACGATGGCGAACGGCGGCGCGCACGACTGGCTGCTGCCCAATCTCGTCGGCAAGTATCTGACCGAGGACGGCCCGCTCGGCTACTGGCTCGGCGCGAGCGCGATTCGCGTACTGACGCCCTGGGTCGACGCGAGCAACGCGTCGCGCGTGTTCACGGGCCTGCTGTTCTGCGCGGGCTGCGCGTTCGTCTGGTACGCGGCGTATCTGCTCGGTCGGCGTGCCGAAGTGCAGCCGTTCAAATATGCGTTCGGCGGCGAGCCGGAACCGCGCGACTACGGCCGCACGCTGGCCGATGGCGCGCTGCTGATCCTGCTCGCGTGCTTCGGCCTCGCCGAGCGCGGCCACGAAACCACCCCGCAACTCGCGCAGTTCGTCTGCATCGCGATGCTCGTGTACGGCCTCGTGCGCATGGTCGACAAGCCGATCCAGGGCGCGCTGATCTGGGGTCTCGCGATTGGCCTCGTCACGCTGGCGAGCAGCCCGGTGCTGGTCGCCGCGCTGCTGCTCGGCACGCTCGCGATGACGCTGATCGTGCGCGAAACGCGTTCGCGCTGGCTGCTGCTCGCGGGTCTGCCGGTCGCGCTCGTGCTCGCGGTGTCGTGGCCGATCATCGCGCTCGCCGCCTTCCCCGTCGACGCCGTCTGGTATCTGAACCAGTGGCTGCACGTAAGCCTGAACTCGTTCGCGGGGCCGCCCGGCTCGGTCGCCGCCTATGCGCTGAAAAACCTGCCGCTCTTCACGTGGCCCGCGTGGCCGCTCGCGCTGTGGTCGTGGCTCAGCTGGCAGGGTCTGCGACGCGCGCCGCACGTGGCGATTCCGCTGTCGGTGATCGGGCCGCTGTTCGTGCTCGTCGTGCTGCAAAGCCATCAGTCGAACCGACTCTACATGCTGCTGCTCCCGCCGCTCGCGGTGCTCGCCACTTTCGCGCTGCCGACGCTCAAGCGTGGCGCGATCAACGCAATCGACTGGTTCGCGCTGCTGAGCTTCACGATTCTCGGTAGCTTCGTGTGGCTCGTGTACGCGGCGGGTCTAACCGGCTTTCCGCATCCGCTCGCGCGCAACCTCGCGCGGCTCGCGCCAGGCTTCGTGCCGCAGTTCAAGATTCTGTCGTTCGTGTGCGCGGTCGCGGTGACCGTGTGCTGGTTCCTGCTGGTGCGCTGGCGCCTCGCGCGTCATCCGAAGGTACTGTGGCGCAGTGTCGTGCTATCGAGTGCCGGCACGACGCTGATGTGGGTGCTGCTGATGACCCTGTGGCTGCCGGTCGTCAACTACAGCCGGACCTATCGCGACGTCGCGCAACAGATCGCCAACCACTTGCCCGATGACTACACATGCATCGCGCCGGTGCGCCTCGGCAATGCGCAGATCGCGACGTTCGCGTATTTCGGCGACATGCACTTCGCCTTCGACCAGGACTGCGACGTGATCCTGCGTCAGGACTCGCAGGACTACGGCGACCCGAGCGCCATGCCCGACTACATCTGGAAGCTCGTCTGGGAAGGCCGCCGCGCCGCCGACCGCGACGAGCGCTTCCGCCTGTACGTGCGCATCGACCGTCCCAAGCCGCCTCCCGGCAAGCGTCGCAACTGGCACAAGAAGCTCGACTGATCATGTTCGCCGACGTACGGAAAATCGCCGCGCTCGCGTGGCCCGTATTGATCGGCCAGTTGGCGATCATCGCGTTTGGCGTGATCGATACGGCGATGGTCGGGCGCTACTCGGCCGTCGATCTGGCCGCGCTCGGCCTCGGCTCGTCGATCTACATCTCGGTCTACATCGGCCTGACCGGCATCCTGACCGCGCTGCAGCCGATCACCGCGCAACTGTACGGCGCGCGCCGCTATGGCGAGATCGGCGAAGAGGTACGCCAGTCATGGTGGCTCGCGGCCGCGCTGACCGTGATCGGCTTTCTGATCCTGTTCTTTCCCGGTCCGCTGCTCGCGTTGTCGCGCGTGCCCGACGCGCTGCACGAGCGCACGCTCGCGTATCTGCGGATTCTCGCGTTCGGGCTGCCCGCCGGCCTCGCGTTTCGTGTCTACGGTTCGGTCGCCAATGCGCTCGGCAAACCGCGGCTCGTCATGTTCCTGCAGGTCGCCGCGTTGCTGCTGAAAATCCCGCTCAATACATGGTTCATTTTCGGCGGCCTCGGCGTGCCGGCACTGGGCGGTCCGGGCTGCGCGCTTGCGAGCACGCTGCTCAACTGGGGGCTCGCGGCGCTCGGCATGCTGCTGCTCGCGCGCGTCGATGATTTCAAGGCGCTCGGTATCTTCACGCACTTCTGCTGGCCGGTCTGGAAGCGCCAGGCCGCGCAGCTGCGGCTCGGTATTCCGATGGGGCTGTCGTATCTGATCGAGGTCACGTCTTACACATTCATGGCGCTTTTCATCGCGCGCTTCGGCACGACGACGCTCGCCGGCCATCAGATCGCCGGCAACGTCGGCGCGGTGCTCTATATGACGCCGCTGTCGATCGGCATCGCGTCGTCGACGCTGGTCGCGCAGGCGCTCGGAGCGCATCGCCCGCAGGCGGCGCGCACGCTGTCGCGTCACGGCATCGCGATGGCGGTCGCGATCGCCTGCTGCTATGCCGCGCTCGTGCTCGTGCTGCGTCCGTATATCGTCGACGGCTATACGACGAACGCGCAGGTCGCGGCAAAAGCGTTGCCGCTGGTGCTGATCGTCGCTTGCTACCACCTGTTCGACGCGTTGCAGATCTCGACCGCGTTCGTGCTGCGCGCCTACAAGGTCGCGGTCGTGCCGACCGTCATCTATGCGGTGGCGCTGTGGGGCGTTGGGCTCGGCGGCGGCTATGCGCTCGGCTTCGATACGACCGGCCTGACGCCGCCGTGGCTGACCGGTGCGCGGGGCTTCTGGGTCGCGAATACCGCGAGTCTCGCGATTGCCGGGGTCGGCCTGCTCGTGTACTGGCGAATCGTGAGTCAGCGGTATTTGCGCGAGGATGCGAGGGTGCCGGTGGATTCGGCGGTTTGAGGGCAGGCCCGGCCTGAATGCCTCGCCCAACATGTTGGGCGGCGCGTGTCTACCGGGTAGAACCAACTGCCTTCAGGCGCATCACGAAGCGTAAGCAGTCGAGATCGGCCGGCGAGTACAGCCGGTGCCCCGCCTGCGTGCGCCCGACCGGCCGGATCAGCCCGGCCTGTTCGTCATAGCGCAGCGTATGCGTTGACACGCCGATCGTTTCGGCGACCTGACCGATGGTGAGCGCGGTCGAGTGTTTCGACATGACGGACTCAGGTTAGGACTTCGAGTGCACTCTAAGTCAAGGGTTGAACGCTGTCATTTATGGCCGACGATATCGATCGATAAACTCACAGGCATTACCCCGATCGGTATAAGTTTTAAATATTGTCCGGCCTGATTTACTTGTCATCAATCGATCGGTATAAATCGTCCGCGATCTCAAATCGGGCCCGCGATTTGTTCTATGCTTAAGCGCAGCGCCCGCTTACAGAATGCGCCGTCCGTTCCCGGCTAACTTTTTTGCCCTCAATGGAGTGTTTGCCATGCTGAAGAAGCTTGTCATGCTTTGCGTCGCCGTGGTTCTGTCGCTATCGGCCGGATTTGCCGCGGCCGTCGAAGTGAATACCGCCGATCAGGCCGCACTCGAATCGGTCAAGGGCATCGGCCCCGTGCATGCGAAAGCGATCCTCGACGAACGCGCCAAAAACGGCCCGTTCAAGAACGCCGACGATCTTGCCACACGCGTGAAGGGCCTCGGCCAGAAATCGGTCGAGAACCTCGAGGCGGCCGGGCTGACGGTCAACGGTTCAGCGGCGCCGCCGACCGGCGCGAAGACGTCGACGAAGTCGGCCGGCACGGCGGCCACCAAAACGACCCCGGCGGCTCCGGCGGCCACGACCACCACCACCACCGCCGGCGCGGCCACGCCCGCACCGGCTGCGACGAGCGCGCCGGCCGCGGCCGCCCCCGCCTCGGCCGCGAAGACATCGAAGTCGAAGAAGAAGAGCAAGACCGCTGCGTCCGAGGTGGCAGCCGCTACCGCACCGGCCGCCGCTGCGGCTAGCGCACCAGCCGCCGCGTCCGGCGCCAAGGCGTCGAAGAAGGCGAAGAAGAGCAAGGCGGCATCCGCCGCGGCTGCGTCCGGCGCCTGAGCGCCGACGAGTCTGCCGCCCTTACGTTTCACCGCGCCGCGCAACCGCGCGTCGTCGTCACCCGCCCGGCCGTCCCGCACGCGCCGGCATTCAAGAGAGACCACCATGAGCCTACTCGATACCATCGGTTCCCTGCTTGGCAAATCGCCCGAAGGCGGCGGCCAGCAAGCGCTGGTCGCAGCCGCGCTCGAATTCGTCAACAACCAGCCGGGCGGCCTGAACGGCCTGATCCAGCGCTTCCAGGAAAAGGGCCTCGGCGACGTCGTGTCGTCGTGGGTCAGCAATGGCGAAAACCAGCCGATCGCGCCCGATGCGCTGCATAACGTGCTCGGTTCGGAAGCCGTGACCGACCTCGCCGCGAAGGCCGGTGTCCAGCCCGATCAGGTGACGGGTCTGCTGTCGCAGCTCCTGCCGCACGTCGTCAACGCGGCCACGCCGGACGGCCAGGTGCCGGCCGAGGGCAAGCTGAACGCGACGACGGTGCTCGGCGCGCTCGGCGGCCTGTCGTCGCTGCTCGGTAACAAAGGCAACGCTTAAGGACGCTGTGCGTCATTCGCTGGCGGCTGCGGAGGCCGCCGGTCCACGGTGATGCCGCCGGTTTGAAATCGGCGGCCAAAAGAAAACCGGCAACGAAGTCGTCTTCGTTGCCGGTTTTTTAACGTCGATGGGAACGGCTAGACTGCCGCCGTGCTCAGTGCACGACGCGTTCGAACACGAGCTCTCCGTCGTCCACTTCGACCGGAATCACATCCTTCGGACCGAACTTGCCGGCGAGAATCAGCTTCGCGATCGGGTTCTCGATCTCCTGCTGGATCGCGCGCTTCAATGGCCGCGCACCGAATAGCGGGTCGTAGCCGACCTTGCCGATGTGCTCGAGCGCCCCGTCCGACACCACCAGCTGCATGTCGAGCTTCGCGAGCCGCTCCTGCAGACGCTGCAACTGGATCCGCGCGATCGACTGGATGTTCGAGCGATCGAGCGCATGGAACACGACGACGTCGTCGATCCGGTTCAGGAACTCGGGCCGGAAGTGCAGCTTCACCTCTTCCCACACCGCGTCCTTCACTGCTTCCTGCGACTCGCCGACCATCGCCTGGATCATCTGCGAACCGAGGTTCGACGTCATCACGATCACCGTGTTCTTGAAGTCGACGGTGCGGCCCTGGCCGTCGGTCATGCGGCCGTCGTCGAGTACCTGCAGAAGCACGTTGAACACGTCCGGATGCGCCTTTTCGATTTCGTCGAGCAGGATCACGCTATACGGCTTGCGGCGCACGGCCTCGGTCAGATAACCGCCCTCTTCGTAGCCGACGTATCCCGGCGGCGCGCCGATCAGCCGCGCGACGCTGTGCTTCTCCATGAACTCGCTCATGTCGATCCGGATCAGATGGTCCTCCGAATCGAACAGGAACGACGCCAACGCCTTGCACAGTTCGGTCTTGCCGACCCCGGTCGGTCCGAGGAACAGGAACGAGCCGTAAGGACGGTTCGGATCCGACAGACCCGCGCGCGAGCGGCGGATCGCGTCGGCAACGGCGTTGATCGCCTCGTCCTGGCCGACTACGCGGTCATGCAGCTTCGACTCGATCTGCAGCAGCTTTTCGCGCTCGCCCTGCATCATGCGCGACACCGGAATACCCGTCGAACGCGACACGACCTCGGCGATTTCTTCGGCACCGACCTGCGTGCGCAACAGACGCGGACGCTTCGGACTGTTCTGCTCCTCGGCTTCGGCGCGCGTGACTTCCTTCAGCTGCGCTTCGAGGCCCGGCAGCTTGCCATACTGCAATTCGGCGACCTTCTCGAGCTTGCCCTCGCGCTGCAGACGCGTGATTTCCGCCCGCGTCTTCTCGATCTCTTCCTTCAGCTGTGCGCTGCCCTGCACCGCCGCTTTTTCCGCCGTCCAGATTTCATCGAGGTCCGAATACTCGCGGTTGAGCCGCTCGATTTCCTCTTCGATCAGCTGCAGACGCTTTTGCGACGCCTCGTCCTTCTCCTTCTTCACCGCTTCACGTTCGATCTTCAACTGAATCAGACGACGGTCGAGCCGATCCATCTCCTCCGGCTTCGAATCGATTTCCATCTTGATCTTCGAGGCGGCTTCGTCGATCAGATCGATCGCCTTGTCCGGCAGGAAGCGGTCCGTGATGTAGCGATGCGAGAGTTCCGCGGCCGCGACGATCGCCGGGTCGGTAATGTCGACGCCGTGGTGCAGCTCATAGCGCTCCTGCAAACCGCGCAGGATCGCGATGGTCGCCTCGACCGACGGTTCGTCCACCAGCACCTTCTGGAAGCGGCGCTCGAGCGCGGCATCCTTCTCGATGTACTTGCGGTATTCGTCGAGCGTGGTCGCACCGACGCAATGCAGCTCGCCGCGCGAGAGCGCCGGCTTCAGCATGTTGCCAGCGTCCATCGCGCCTTCGGCCTTGCCGGCACCGACCATCGTGTGAATTTCGTCGATGAAGACGATGGTCTGCCCTTCGTCCTTCGCGATGTCGTTGAGCACGGCCTTCAGGCGCTCCTCGAACTCACCGCGATATTTGGCGCCCGCGAGCAGCGCGGCCATGTCGAGCGACAGCACGCGCTTGTTCTTCAGCGTTTCCGGCACTTCGCCGTTGACGATGCGCTGCGCGAGCCCTTCGACGATCGCGGTCTTGCCCACGCCCGGCTCGCCGATCAGCACCGGGTTGTTCTTGGTGCGGCGCTGCAGGATCTGGATGGAACGGCGGATTTCGTCATCGCGGCCGATCACGGGGTCGAGCTTGCCGGCGCGGGCGCGCTCGGTCAGATCGATCGTGTACTTCTTCAGCGCTTCGCGCTGGCTTTCGGCGTCCTGGCTATGCACCTGCGAGCCGCCGCGCACCGCGGCGATCGCGGTTTCGAGCGACTTGCGCGACAGTCCGTGCTCGCGCGCGAGGCGGCCGACCTCGCCCTTGTCGTCGGCGACCGCGAGCAGGAACATCTCGCTCGCGATGAAGGTGTCGTCGAGCTTCTGCGCTTCCTTGTCGGCCTGGTTCAACAGGCCGGTCAATTCGCGGCCGATCTGCACGTTGCCATCCGTGCCCCGCACTTGCGGCAGCCGCGTGATGGCGTCGTTCAGTGCGTTTTGCAGCGGTTGTACATGCACGCCGGCGCGCGACAGCAGCGAACGCGCCGAGCCGTCCTGCTGCGCGACGAGCGCCGACAGCACGTGGACCGGTTCGATGTACTGATTGTCGTGGCCAACCGCCAGACTTTGGGCGTCGGCCAGTGCTTCCTGGAATTTAGTGGTGAGTTTGTCGATTCTCATCAAGAGACCTCCAATTTCGATTACCACCAAAATGAGGCGTTTTATTAGGGTTTCAAGCGCTTTTTTGGCCGCGGTCGCAACTATTTAACGTTTGAGCGCAAGAACTGCCGCGATCCTCCCCCAGTGCCGCGGCTGGTCGCGTTGCCGCCCCCGAAACTCGCCAGATCTTCTAGTTTTTCTGGCCCAGCGCCGCCGGACTGCCGACGCGCGAGCTATCTGAAGCCGCCGGGATCGGCAGCGGTACCACCTGAATGATGGGGCCGAGCCCAAGCAATGTCGCGAGCGGGCTTTTCGGCTGCGCGACTTCGCCGATCGTAAAGCGATCGAGTTCGGCGAGAAAAGCGAGGTTCGCCGCCTGCAGCGCGCCGCGCAGCCGGCACTGCGAAGTGATCACGCAGGGCCGCTGTTCGCCCTGCCGGTCCGGCAGACAGGCGACCAGTGCAAAGTCGCTTTCCGTCTGGCGCACCACGTCGCCGACCGACAACGCGAGCGATTGCGCGCCGAGCCGCAGCCCACCATTGCGCCCGCGCACGGTTTCGACCCAGCCGAGCTCGCCGAGTTGCTGCACGACCTTCATCAGATGATTCTTCGAGATGCCGTAGGCTTGCGAAATGTCCTGGATCGTCGATAATCCATCGCCCCGCACCGCGAGGTACAGCAGCACGCGCAGCGCGTAATCCGTATAGTCGGTCAGTCTCATAGATCCTGGTATGGCGTGAAAGGCCGCGAGCAAGCGCCCTGAACGTGCCGATAACCGCATCGACGCAAGGGTTGCCGTGTACGAGTGCCGCGCCCTAAGATGACTGGCTGGCGGCGTCGTTTCTCTAGTCGCTTTGCATAGCTGTGTCGGATAGCAATAGTAACTTTTTCCGCATCAACCGTTGGCGAGAAATACGGGGGGTTCGAGGCTCTGTTCCGTTGGTTCGCGCCTGGTGAAGAGCCCGCCGGACGATTTGCGCCGAGCGTGGGCGCCGCTGCGACGCTCGCGCCGCGGCCGCCGGGCGGCTACCGACCCGCTGCTTTCGGCAACCGCATTGTTCTGGAATCCGCATGAATCCATCTTTTCCCGCCGCACCGCCGGTCGAGCGCGCGGCCGAACCCACCGACGCGAATATCCGCGATCTCGTCTATGGCTTTTACGATCGCGTACGCGCCGATCCGCTGCTCGGTCCGGTCTTCGACGCGAAGCTCGCGGGCCGTTGGGACGACCACCTGCCGAAGATGTGCACGTTCTGGGGCAGCCTCGTGCTCGGCGCGAAGCAGTATCGCGGCAACGTGCAGCAGGCGCATCAGCCGCTCGAAGGCATCGAGCCGCAACATTTCAGCCGCTGGCTGTACCTGTTTCTCGATACGGTCGAATCGCGCTATCAGCCGGCCGCGGCGGTGCGCTTCATGGAGCCGGCGCTGCGGATCGCGCAGAGTCTGCAGTTGAGCCGTTTCGGGTGGGACTACAAGATTCCGCCGGAGCAGCAGGCGCTGCTAGAGCGCGTCACGCCGAAGCGTCGGCCGCGCGACGGCGACGATGACGAGCATCCGACGCGGCCGGCTGGAGAGCCGTTTCCGGTGCCTATCATCGGACGTTCGCGGGACGAGTGAACGGAGGGCGGCGCCGCCGCGTCGAGGCAGCGGCACGCCAACACCGCCCGTGACGTTGCAACCGCGCAGTGCGCGGCTGACCTACTTCGCCGTCGGGTTTCCCGACTCGATCCCCCAGCGCGCGAGCGCGGCATCGTCCGTCACGCGCGCGTCGACCCAGCGCTCGCCTGCGTCGGTTTTCTCTTTCTTCCAGAACGGCGCTTCGGTCTTCAGATAGTCCATCACGAATTCGCACGACGCAAACGCCTCGCCACGATGCGCGGCCGTCGTCGCGACGAGCACGATCTGATCGAGCGGAGACAGCTTGCCGACGCGATGCACGATCAGCACCTCGATGCCGGGCCAGCGTTCACGGGCGCGCTCGACGATCGCCTCGAGCGACTTTTCGGTCATGCCTGGATAGTGCTCGAGCTCCATCGTCTCGACCGCGCTACCCTCGTTGAGGTCACGCACGGTGCCGACGAAGCACGCGACCGCGCCGATTTTCGGATTGCGCGCGCGCAGCGCGGCCACCTCGGTGCTGAGGTCGAAGTCTTCGGTCTGGACGCGAACGGGCATGGACGACTCCTGAGGGCTGCTATCGACGGCGTGATCGTGAGGCGCGTGAGCGCGACCTAGCCGCCGGTGACGGGCGGAAAGAACGCGACTTCGCAGCCCTCGGTGATGCGGGTGCCCTGGTCGGTCATCACGTGGTTGCAGGCCATGCGCAGCGCGCGGCCTTCGGCGAGCGTCTCGGCCCAGATGCCGCCGCGCACGCGCAGCCACGCGCGCACGTCGCCGACGGTCGCGATGCCGTCGGGCACGTCGACGGTTTCGTCGGACGTGTTGAGCGCTTCACGCACGCTCGCAAAGTATCGGAGTTCAATCTTCATCTGGATACCACCGGTCTACGCGGCCTATGCCGCGGAGGACCGGCCTCAGTTCAGCAGTTCGGAAAACGGAATGAAGCGCACGGTTTCGCCGGCGCTGATCGCGTGGTTGGGCGGATTATCGATCAGGCCGTCGCCCCAGACCGTCGACGTCAACACGGCCGAGCTCTGGTTCGCAAACAGATCGAGCCCCCCCGCCGCGTTGACGCGCGCGCGCAGGAACTCATTGCGGCGATCGGCCTTGCCCTGCGTGAAGTCCGCGCGCAGCGACAGCCCGCGCGGCGCGACCGCCTGCACGCCCGCCAGACGCAGCAAGAACGGACGCACGAACAGCAGGAAGGTCACGAAGCTCGACACCGGATTGCCCGGCAGCCCGATGAAGAACGTTTCGGCCCCTTGAGCGCCACTCGTGCCACGGCGCACGGCGCCGAACGCGAGCGGCTTGCCCGGCTTCATGGCGATCTGCCACATCGACAGACGCCCTTCGGCCTCGACCGCCGGCTTCACGTGATCCTCCTCGCCGACCGACACGCCGCCGCAGGTGAGAATCAGATCGTGTGCCTGAGCGGCTTCGCGCAGCGTCGCACGGGTCGCGTCGAGTTGATCGGAGACGATGCCGTAGTCGGTCACTTCGCAGCCGAGCTTCTCGAGCAGGCCGCGCAGCGTAAAGCGATTCGAGTTGTAAATCGCGCCGGGTTTCAGCGGCTCGCCGGGCATCGTCAGTTCGTCGCCGGTGAAAAACACGGCGACCTTCACGCGGCGGCGCACCTCGAGCCGCGCGCATCCGACCGACGCGGCAAGCCCCAACGCCTGCGGCGTGAGCCGCGTGCCGGCCGGCAGGATCACCGAGCCCGCGCGGATATCGGCGCCCTGCGCGGTGATCCACTCACCCGCCTGCGGACGATGCACGATCGTGACTTCGTCGCCGGCCACCTCGGTCTGCTCCTGCATCACGACCGCGTCCGCGCCAGCGGGCACCGTCGCGCCGGTGAAGATGCGCGCCGCGCTGCCGGGCGCGAGCGGCGTCGGCGCATGGCCGGCCGGAATGCGTTGCGAAACCGGCAGGCGGCTGCCGTGCGCGAGATCGGCGATGCGCAGCGCGTAGCCGTCCATCGCGCTCGTGTTCATCGGCGGCACGTCGAGCGGCGACGTGACGTCGGCGGCAAGCACGCGATTCAGCGCGTCGAGCGTCGGCAGCGTTTCATTCCCGTCGATCGGGCGCGCGGCGTCGAGCAGGATCGCCAACGCATCGGCAGTGGCGAGCATTGGAGCGCGGGGGGTGGGTGTGGACATCTGGAGTGTCGAAGCCGCAGGTTAAAAGAATATTGTAGCGGCCGATGCCGTCAGCCTGGGCGGCCGGGCGTTATGGGGAGCTTTTTGTGTGTTTCGACGCATGGCCGCGGAGGATACGGCCGGCGTTTCTGGTGGTGCGGGTGTGGGCGCCGATCGACGCGAATCGACGCGGCATCGCGGGATGCCGGGTGAGCCGTCAAGCGGCTCACCCGGCTCAAGCGGGTTCAAGCACCCTTATTCGCCGGTGTTCGCGACGATAAAGTCCTTCACCCGCTGCGCATCGGCGGGTACGACCTCGAAGCGCTGCGGCAGCGACTCGAGCCCCGAGAACGCCGCCGGCCGCTCCGGTTCGCGCAGCAGCGCCTCGCGGATCGTCTCGCCGAACTTGATCGGCTGCGCGGTCTCGAGCACGATCATCGGAATCCCAGGCTGCAGATGCTCGCGCGCGACCTTCACGCCGTCGGCCGTATGCGTGTCGATCATCGTTTCGTAACGCTCGAACACGTCGCGGATCGTATCGACGCGGGTGTCGTGGTTGCTGCTGCCCGACACGAAACCGAACTCCTTCACGCGCGCGAAGTCGCCGCTTGCCGCGAGGTCGAAACCGCCCTTCTCCTCGACGTCGCGGAACAGTTGCAGCACGCGCGCCGGATCGCGGCCGAGCAGGTCGTACACGAAGCGCTCGAAATTCGAAGCCTTCGAGATGTCCATGCTCGGGCTGCTGGTGTGATACGTCTCGGCCGCCTTGCGCACGCGGTAGATGCCGGTGCGGAAGAACTCGTCGAGCACGTCGTTTTCGTTGGTCGCGACGACGAGCTTCTCGATCGGCAGACCCATCATGCGTGCGATGTGACCGGCGCACACATTGCCGAAGTTACCCGACGGCACCGTGAACGACACGCGCTCGTCGTTCGACTTCGTCGCGGCGAAGTAGCCCTTGAAGTAGTAGACGACCTGCGCGACGACACGCGCCCAGTTGATCGAGTTGACCGTGCCGATCTTGTACCTGGCCTTGAACGCGTGATCGTTCGATACCGCCTTCACAATGTCCTGCGCGTCGTCGAACACGCCTTGCACCGCAAGGTTGAAGATGTTCGGGTCTTGCAGGCTGTACATCTGCGCGGTCTGGAACGCGCTCATCTTCTTGTGCGGCGACAGCATGAACACCCGGATGCCCTGCTTGCCACGCATCGCGTATTCGGCGGCGCTGCCGGTGTCGCCCGAGGTCGCGCCGAGAATGTTCAGCGTTTCGCCGTGCTTCGCGAGCGCGTACTCGAACAGGTTGCCGATCAGTTGCATCGCCATGTCCTTGAACGCGAGCGTCGGCCCGTTCGACAGTTCGAGCAGCGACAGCGGCGCGCCGTTCTCGATGCCGAGCGTCTTCAGCGGCGTGATCTGCGCGGCGCTTTCGTCGTCGCGCACGTTGCAGTAGGTCGCGGCCGTGTAGGTCTTGCGCGTGAGCGCGCGCAGATCGTCGGTGGGGATGTCGTCGCAGAACTTCGACAGGATCTCGAACGCGAGATCCGCGTACGGCAGCGCGCGCCAGCGCGTGAGTTCATCCGGCGTGACGCGCGGATAGTCGGCCGGCAGATACAGGCCGCCGTCTTTCGCGAGACCGCCGAGCAGGATGTCGGAGAAGGTATGGCGCTCGCCGGCTCCGGCGCCGCGCGTGGAGAGGTAGTTCATAGTTCGGCCTAGTTCAGCGCTTCCATGCGCAGCTTCGTGACTTGCGAGACGACGGTCTTCAGCGCCTCGATCGTCCTGATCGCGGCGTTGACGTGCTTTTCGACCGTTTCGTGCGTGATCAGGATGATGTCGGTTTCGCCCTTGCCGTTCGCGTCGACCTGCTCCGATTCCTTCTGCAGCAGCGCGTCGATCGAAATACCGGTGTCGGCCAGAATGCGCGTGATGTCGGCCAGCACGCCGGTCACGTCCGCCACCCGCAGACGCAGGTAATAGCTGCTCGTCACTTCCTCGATCGGCAGGATCGGCGTGTTCGACAGGCTGTCCGGCTGGAACGCCAGA
>DATAQT010000126.1:0-2245 GCA_036264535.1 Paraburkholderia sp.
AGGCCGACCGGCAGCGTCTTCGTGTCGGGCGTGTGCAGCATCCACGTGAGGTTGAATTCGCCGATCGATAGTGTCAGCACCGCGAGCGCGCCCGCGACGATGCCGGGCCGCGCGTTCGGCAGCACGATCGTCACGAAGCGCGTGAAGAAGCTCGCGCCGAGGCTCGCCGCGCCTTCTTCGAGCGTGCGCAGATCGCTGCTCGCGCAGACCGCGGCGACCGCGCGGACCATGAACGGCAGCGTGAACACCACATGCCCGACGACGATAAATGCCGCGCTCATGCGAAACGTCGTGAAGCCGCCATAGATCACGAGCAGCGCGAGCGCCGAGGCGAGGCCGGGCAGTGCGATCGGCAGCACGAGAAACTCTTCGACGATGCGTGCGAAGCGCGTCTTGCTGCGCGCCAGCGCATAGCCGGCGGGTACGCCCGTCAGCAGCGTGACGACGAGCGTCGCCGCGGCCACTTCGAGCGACAGCCACACCGAGTCGTGATACTGCGCCCACACTTCGACGAGCCAGCGCAGCGTGAGTCCGCTCGACACGCCCTTGAAATAGTTGACCGTCAGCCCCGCCACGATCGACATGACGACCGGCACGATCAGGAACGCGCACAGCAGCAGCGTGACGAACCATTGACCCGCCGCGAGCCAGCTTCGCGTGTCCGGCCACGCGCGTCGCGCGCGCGGTCCCTCGGCCGGCTGCGACGGTGAGGAGGGCGAAGGGGCGATGATTGAGTTCATAGGTGTGTCGTCGTTCTGGTCGCGAACGCCTCGTTGCGGCGCCGCGCCGCTCATGCGCTAGCCGCCACGCCCGAGCCGCTCGCGCTGCGCGCGATCGCCAGCACCGCCCACGTGACGATGCCGAGCACGATCGACAGACCCGCGGCCGTCACCATGTTCGCGTTCAACGTGAACTCGGTGTAGATGGTCATGGGCAGCACGTCGATGTCCGTGGCGAGCGTGAATGCCGTGCCGAAGGCGCCCATCGAGGTCGCGAAGCACACGGCGCCCGCCGCGATCAGTCCAGGCGAGAGCGCCGGCAGCACGATGTCGCGCATGATGCGCCACGGCGACGCGCCGAGCGAACGCGCGGCCTCTTCGAGCGATGCATCGAGCTTGCTCGCCGACGCCATCACGGTAACGATCACGCGCGGAATCGAGAAGTACACGTAGCCTAGAAAGAGGCCGCTCATCGAATACGCGAACACCCAGCGATCGCCCGCGAGTTTCAGCGACAACGCGCCGATCAGCCCCTGACGTCCCGCCAGCATGATGACCATGAAGCCCACGACGACGCCCGGAAACGCGAGCGGAAACGTCAGCAGCGCGAGCAATGTGCGCTTGCCCGCGAACTCGCGTCGCGCGAGCAGCAACCCCGCGATCACCGACAGCACCAGCGTGGCCGCCGTGACCGCCGCCGACAGCAAGACGGTCGCCCCCAGGCTCGACATGTAGCGCGGATTGGTCAGCAGCGCGCGATAGGTCGCGAACGCGTGGCCGTCACCGGAGAGCTGCGCGAGCGCGCCCATCGGCAGCAGCCAGAACGCGATGAACACCGCGAGCGCGGGCGCGAGCAACGCGATGCGCCAGCGCAGCGGGAACGTGACGTCGTTCAATGCATCACCTGCAGATAGCGCTCGCCGAAGGCGGACTGCTTGTCGGCCATCTTCGCGAAGTCGACCGGCCTGGCGCGCGCGTAGTCGCTCGCGGGCAGGAACTGCGCGGCGGTTTCGGCGCTCATCGCGCTCGCGCGCACCGGCCGCAGATAGGCCTGCGCCCACAGCTTCTGGCCTTCGTCGGACAGCACGAAATCGAGCACCTTCCTGCCGTTCGCTTCGTGCGGCGCGCCCTTCACGAGGCTCATCACGTACGGCACCGAAATCGTGCCTTCCTTCGGAATCACGAACTCGACGTTCGCGTGATCCTTGTACTTCGCACGATACGCGTCGAAGTCATAGTCGAGCAGGATCGGAATTTCGCCGGACAGCACGCGTGCGTACGCGGTCTGCTTCGGCACGATCGGCGCGTTCGCCTTCAACTTTCTGAACCAGTCGAGGCCCGGTTCGAAGTTGTCGAGCGTGCCGCCGAGCGCCTGGTTTACCGCAACCGCGCCCGCATAGCCGACGAACGCGCTCGACGGATCGAGGTAGCCGATCATGCCTTTGTATTCGGGCTTCAGCAGATCGGCCCACGAACGCGGCACCGGCTTGCCTTCGAGCGCGTCCTTGTTGACGAAGAAGCCGAGC
>DATAQT010000137.1:0-3441 GCA_036264535.1 Paraburkholderia sp.
CGGGATTCCGATCAGGAACGGCGACACGATGAAGTCCGTGATCGGCGACGAAGTGGTCGTCGACATTCCGCTCAAGGAAGGCGATTCGCTGCGCTCGCGCATCAAGCAGGTCGCGTCGGGCCGCTTCGGCGTGACGGCGGAGTACCTCGCGTCGGCCGACCAGATCCAGATCAAGATGGCGCAGGGCGCGAAGCCGGGTGAAGGCGGTCAGCTGCCAGGGCACAAGGTGTCGGACTACATCGGCAAGCTGCGTTACTCGGTGCCGGGTGTCGGCCTGATCTCGCCGCCGCCGCACCACGACATCTACTCGATCGAAGACCTCGCGCAGCTGATTCACGACCTGAAGAACGTGAACGCGTCGTCGAGCATCTCGGTGAAGCTCGTGTCGGAATCGGGCGTCGGTACGGTCGCGGCGGGCGTCGCGAAGGCGAAGGCCGATCACGTCGTGATCGCCGGTCATGACGGCGGCACGGGTGCGTCGCCGCTGTCGTCGATCAAGCATGCGGGCACGCCGTGGGAGCTGGGTCTCGCCGAAACGCAGCAGACGCTGGTGCTGAACCGGCTGCGCGGACGTATCCGCGTGCAGGCCGACGGCCAGATGAAGACCGGCCGCGACGTCGTGATCGGCGCGCTGCTCGGCGCGGACGAGTTCGGTTTCGCGACGGCGCCGCTCGTCGTCGAAGGCTGCATCATGATGCGCAAGTGCCATCTGAACACGTGCCCGGTCGGCGTCGCGACGCAAGATCCGGTGCTGCGCGCCAAGTTCCAGGGCCGGCCGGAACACGTCGTGAATTTCTTCTTCTTCGTCGCGGAAGAGGCGCGCGAAATCATGGCGCAACTCGGTATCCGCAAGTTCGACGACCTGATCGGCCGCGCGGAACTGCTCGATACGAAAAAGGGCATCGAGCACTGGAAGGCGAAGGGCCTCGACTTCTCGCGCGTGTTCTATCAGCCGCAAGTGCCGGTCGAAGTCGCGCGCAAGCACGTCGACGTGCAGGATCACGGCCTCGACCGCGCGCTCGACCACACGCTGATCGAGAAGGCGAAAGCCGCGATCGAGAAGGGCGAGCACGTGTCGTTCATCCAGCCGGTGCGCAACGTGAACCGTACGGTGGGCGCGATGCTGTCTGGCATGATCGCGAAGAAGTACGGCCACGAAGGCCTCGCGGACGACGCGATCCACATTCAGCTGAAGGGCACCGCGGGTCAGAGCTTCGGCGCGTTCCTCGCCAAGGGCATCACGCTGGATCTGGTCGGCGACGGTAACGACTACGTCGGCAAGGGCCTGTCGGGCGGCCGCATCATCATCCGTCCGACCAACGATTTCCGCGGCAAGTCGGAAGAGAACATCATCTGCGGTAACACGGTGATGTACGGCGCGATCGACGGCGAAGCTTTCTTCCGCGGCGTTGCGGGCGAGCGTTTCTGCGTGCGTAACTCGGGCGCGATGGCGGTTGTCGAAGGCACGGGCGACCACGGTTGCGAATACATGACGGGCGGCACGGTGGTCGTGCTCGGCGAGACGGGCCGTAACTTCGCGGCCGGTATGTCGGGCGGCGTCGCCTACGTGTTCGATCCGGACGGCACGTTCGCGAGCAAGTGCAACAAGTCGATGGTCGCGCTCGACCCGGTGCTGCAACAGGCCGAACAGGAGCGCACGGTCGACCAGGGCGTGTGGCATCGCGGCACGACCGACGAAGCGCTGCTCAAGGGGCTCATCGAGCGTCACTTCCAGTTCACGGGCTCCCCGCGCGCGAAGGCGCTGCTCGAAAACTGGGACGCGGCGCGCCGTCAGTTCGTGAAGGTGTTCCCGACCGAATACAAGCGCGCGCTCGGCGAACTCGCTGCGAAGAAGGCGAACAAAGAAGTGCTCGCCGCCTGAGCCGCCGTCACGGAAGTCACATTTAGACGTACCCGCCGCGTTCCGATCAATCGACGCGCGGCGGGTCCAGATTACCCCTAGATACAGATAGAGAAGAGAACCACATGGGCAAGGCAACCGGTTTTCTCGAGTTCGAACGTCGCCACGAGACGTACGAGGCTCCGCTCACGCGTGTGAAGCACTACAAGGAATTCGTCGCGGCACTGACCGACGACGAAGCGAAGATTCAAGGCGCGCGTTGCATGGACTGCGGCATCCCGTTCTGCAACAACGGCTGCCCGGTCAACAACATCATCCCGGACTTCAACGACCTGGTGTTCCGTCAGGACTGGAAGAACGCGATCGAAGTGCTGCACTCGACCAATAACTTCCCCGAGTTCACGGGCCGCATCTGCCCGGCACCGTGCGAAGCGGCATGCACGCTCGGTATCAACGACGACCCGGTCGGCATCAAGTCGATCGAGCACGCGATCATCGACAAAGCCTGGACCGAAGGCTGGGTCGAGCCGCAAACGCCGAAGCACAAGAGCGGCAAGAAGGTCGCCGTGGTCGGCTCAGGCCCTGCCGGTCTCGCGGCTGCACAGCAGCTCGCGCGCGCCGGTCACGACGTGACCGTGTTCGAAAAGAACGACCGCATCGGCGGCCTGCTGCGTTACGGCATTCCCGACTTCAAGCTGGAGAAGTGGCAGATCGATCGCCGCATGCGCCAGATGGAAGCCGAAGGCGTGACGTTCCGCACCAACGTGTTCATCGGCAAGCCGGACTCGCTGCCGGCGCACATCGGCAACACCGCGAAGGAAACCATCACGCCGGCCGATCTGAACGAGCAGTTCGACGCGGTCGTGATCGCCGGTGGTTCGGAAACGCCGCGCGACCTGCCGGTGCCGGGGCGCGAGCTCGAAGGCGTGTACTACGCAATGGATTTCCTGCCGCAGCAGAACAAGGTCAACGCCGGCGACAAGGTGCCGAACCAGCTGGTCGCGAAGGGCAAGCACGTCGTCGTGATCGGCGGTGGCGATACCGGTTCGGACTGCGTGGGTACGTCGAACCGTCATGGCGCGAAGAGCGTCACGCAATTCGAACTGCTGCCGCAGCCGCCGGAAGAAGAGAACAAGCCGCTCGTGTGGCCGTACTGGCCGATCAAGCTGCGCACCTCGTCGTCGCACGAGGAAGGCTGTGAACGTGATTGGGCGGTCGCGACCAAACGCCTCGAAGGCAAGAACGGCAAGGTCGAGAAGCTGATCGCCGCACGCGTCGAATGGAAGGACGGCAAGATGGTCGAAGTGCCGAACTCCGAATTCGAAATGAAGGCCGACCTCGTGCTGCTCGCGATGGGCTTTACGCAGCCGGTTTCGCCGGTGCTCGAAGCGTTCGGTGTCGACAAGGATGCGCGCGGCAACGTGCGCGCCGCGACCGAGGGCGACAAGGCGTACTACACGTCGGTAGACAAGGTGTTCACGGCTGGCGACATGCGCCGTGGCCAGTCGCTCGTCGTGTGGGCGATCCGCGAAGGCCGTCAGTGCGCGCGTTCGGTCGATGCGTTCCTGATGGGTCATTCG
>DATAQT010000242.1:0-6186 GCA_036264535.1 Paraburkholderia sp.
GTTTTCGGGCGGCATGCAGCAGCGTCTGCAGATCGCGCGCAATCTCGTCACCGGTCCGCGCCTCGTGTTCATGGACGAACCGACCGCCGGTCTCGACGTGTCCGTGCAAGCGCGTCTGCTCGATCTGCTGCGCACGTTGACGTCGACGCTGCATCTGTCGGTGCTGATCGTCACGCACGATATCGGCGTCGCGCGTCTGCTCGCGCATCGGCTGATGGTGATGCAGGCGGGCGAGGTCGTCGAGGCGGGGCTGACCGATCAGGTGCTCGACGATCCGCAGCACCCTTATACGCAAACGCTGGTTTCCTCGGTTCTGCCGGTTTGAGGCTCACAATGCGATCCACTGAGGTAGCAATCGACGCCGGTAGCGACGCACGTCACGGCGAGCGCGCTTTCGCCGACAACGCGGCGCTGATGCTGCGCGCCGCCGGCATCGGCAAGACTTTCACGCTGCACGGCCAGGGCGGCGTGCAGATCGAAGCGCTCGCGGACGTCTCGCTCGATGTCGAGCGCGGCGAATGCGTGGTGCTGGTCGGGCCGTCGGGCGCGGGCAAGAGCACGCTGCTGCGCTGTCTGTACGGCAACTATCTGGCGAGCACCGGCTCGATCGCGATTCGCGACACCAGCGATCAGGGCCGGCCCGTCACGATCACCGGTGCCGAACCGCGCGACGTGCTGCGTCTGCGCCGCGGCGTGGTGGGCTACGTGAGCCAGTTTTTGCGCGTGATTCCGCGCGTGCCGACGCTTGCGCTCGTCGCCGAGCCGCTGCTGTTGCACGGCGTCGCCGAGCACGAAGCCGGTGCGCGCGCCGCGGAATTGCTCGCGCGGCTGAACGTGCCGGAGCGTCTGTGGTCGCTCGCTCCCGCGACGTTTTCAGGCGGCGAGCAGCAGCGCGTGAACATCGCACGCGGCTTGATCGCCGGGCATCCGCTGTTGCTGCTCGACGAGCCGACTGCGTCGCTCGATGCGGAAAACCGCGACGTGGTGGCCGATCTGATCGTCGAGGCACGCGAGCGCGGCGCGGCGATCGTTGGTATCTTTCATGACGAAGACACCCGCAACAAGGTCGCGACGCGCCGCCTCGAACTGCGGCCACCGCTGCGGCATTAAACTGAAACAGATCCCGACTGACTACGGAGCAAGTCGATGTTGATCAGCAACGCTCGCATCGTGACGCGAGACGAAGTATTCATTGGCGCCGTGCGCGTCGAAGACGGTGTGATTCGCGAGGTCGAACGCGGCGCGAGTTCGGCGCGCGACGCCGAAGACTGGGACGGCGATTATCTGCTGCCCGGTCTGATCGAACTGCACACGGACAACCTCGAGAAGCACCTCGTGCCGCGCCCCGGCGTCGAATGGAATACCGACGCGGCCTTCGTGATCCACGACGCGCAGGTCGCCGCCGCCGGCATCACGACGGTATTCGACGCGCTCGCGATCGGCTCGCGCTCGGCCGTCGGGCTGCGCGGCCGCGATGTGCAGACGCAATGCGCGGATTCGCTGCTGCGGCTGTCCACGCGTAGTTTGCTGCGCGCGGAGCACTTTCTGCATCTGCGCTGCGAGATCGCAACCGCCGACGTGCTCGAAGTATTCGATTCGCTTTGCGCGCATCCGCTGCTGCGGCTCGCGTCGGTGATGGACCATACGCCGGGCCAGCGCCAATGGCACGACCGCGAGCAATGGCGCCGCTACCAGGAGCGCAACGGCAAGATGAGCGACGAGCGCGTCGCGACCGCGCTCGCCGAGCTCGCGGTCGAACAGGAGCGTTACGCGGATGCGCACCGACATGAAATCGTCGAGCGTTGCGGGCGGCTCGGCATTCCGGTCGCGAGTCACGACGACACGCTGATCGAGCACGTCGAACAGGCGAAGGCCGAGGGCATCGTGCTCGCCGAATTCCCGACCACGCGCATCGCGGCCCAGGCCGCGCGCGAGCACGGCATCGCGACGATCATGGGCGCGCCGAACATCGTGCGCGGCGGCTCGCATTCGGGCAACGTGTCGGCGCTCGAGCTCGCGCGCGCGGATCTGCTCGACATCCTGTCATCGGATTACGTGCCGTCGAGCTTGCTGACCGCGGTATTCGATCTCGTCGAAAAAGCGGGCTGGACGCTGCCGCGCGCGATGGCGACGGTCTCGGCCGAACCGGCGCGCACCGCGGGCCTCACGGACCGCGGCGCGATCGAGCCGGGCCTGCGCGCGGACTTCGTGCGCGTGACGATGCTCGACAAGCTGCCGGTGCCGCGCGCGACTTATCGCGGCGGCGTGCGGATTGTTTGAGTGGGGTGCTTGAGGCGCTCTTGAGGCTCAGGTCGACAGGGCAATCTAAAACTGCGTCACGCGGTGGGCTCCGCCTCGCGTCCCTCGATCGCATCGCTCGCGGCCCGGGCCGTCTCGTCGAGCCGCGCCGCGAGCAGATCCCGATAGCGCAGATACGCGCAACGTCCGCCCGATTTCGCCGCGTACATCGCGGCGTCGGCGTTCAGCAGCAGCTCCTCGGCGTTGCCGCTGTCGTGCGGGAACTCGCTGATGCCGATGCTCGCGCCGACCGTCATGCTATTGCCGTCGATGGTCAGCGTTTCGTTCAGCGCATCCATGATGCGCATGGCGATCGCGGGCGTGACCTCCGCCGCGCGCGGGCCTTCGATCAGCACGATGAATTCGTCGCCGCCGAGCCGCGCGACCACGTCGCCGGCATACAGCACGTCCTTCAGGCGGCGCGCGACCGCAACCAGCACCTTGTCGCCGACCGAGTGGCCGAACTGATCGTTGATCTGCTTGAAGCGGTCGAGGTCGACGAACAGCACGGCGAGCCCTTCGCAGCGGAACTTCGCCTCCTCGATCGCACTTTCGAGCTTCTGCATGAACAGCAGGCGGTTCGGCAGACCGGTCAGCACGTCGTGCGAGGCGAGATGCACGAGCTCGCTCTGTTTGCTATGCAGCGCATCCATCTGCGCGCGGATTTCGCGGCGCAAACGCTCGAAGCAGCGCGCGAGCACGCCGATTTCGTCGGTGCGTTTGAGCGGCAGCGTGTGCATCGTGTGCTCGGCGAACAGGTGCGTCGCCGCATGCGCGAGCAGATGCAGCGGCTTGGTCAGCGCCCGCGCGAACAGAATCGCGAGCAGCACCGACAATGCGCTGAATACCAGCACCATGCGAATGATCCGCGTGCCGAGCTGGTTCGCGCCGGCGAGCACATCTTCGATCGGCTTCGCGAGACCAAGCACGATGAAGCGGTTGCCCTCCGAGCCGCCGAACGGCCGCCGCACGAACGCCAGCACGTGGCCGGCCGCCTCGCCGGCCCCCCCGAGACCGTTGACGAGCGCCTCGCTCTGCCGCTGCTCGAACAGCTGCTTCGTGATGGGGAAGCTGTCCTGCATCAGCACGCGTCGGCCGCGGTCGAAGCCGAAGGTTTTAGACGGGTCGGGATTGACCAGGAAGTCGCCCCACTCGTTGGCCAGATAGACCTGATAGTCGCTCGGCAGATCGCTCTGCAAACGCCGCAACATACCGGCCAGATCGATGTCGATCACGACGACGCCGACCACCGTGCCGCGCGCGTCCGCGATCGGCGTGCCGAGGCGCAGCGTCGGTTTGCCCTGGGCCGCGTGCGTGCCGTATTCGTGATTGACCGCGATCGGCGACGTGTAGATGCGGCCCGGCGAAAACGCGAGCGTTTCGAATACATAGGGGAACTGAGCTTTTTCCTGTAGATCATTGCCCGCTACGCGCACGAGGCCGTCGCTGTCGCGATCGAAACGGATCAGCTCGAGCCCGTGATGCTGCCGCGTGATCAGCCGCACCTGCAGATATTCCGGGTGATGCAGCATGAAGCTCGAATACACCTGCGCGAGCCGCTCGCGGCCGAGGTTCGGGCCGATGCCGTCGTCGCTCTGCGCGACGCTCACGGACGACGGCATCGTCGCGAGCACGAGCGCGTCGGCCGCGACGTCGTCGATCGACACGGCGATGCGCTGGCCGAGCAGCTCCGTCGAAGTCTGCAGGCTGTGCTCCGCTTCGTTGACCAGCATCGTGCGATTGGCGCGATACGCGTAATAGCCGGTCGCGCCCGAGGCCAGCACGCCGATGCACGCGAGCAGCACGGACAGCTTGAAGGTCAGGCCGCGGTGCAGCATCAGAAGCGCTCCGAACGGTCGCCCGACACGATCCGCGCCCACAGTTGCTCGCGCCGGTCGATATCTTCGACCGGACTGATCCAGACGATGTGCGCATTGGCGCTGCCATCGTCGGGCTCGGTCAGCGTATTCGCGAGCCCCTGGCGCTGCGTGAGCAAGCCGCTCACGCTCGGCTCGAGCATATAGTTGATCCACGCGAGCGCGAGCGGCTTGTCGCCCGCCGCGCGCGTCATCGACCAGCAATCGAGCCACGCGAGCGCGCCTTCATCCGGAATCACGTAGCCGACGTCGGCGCCCGCGCGACGCAGCAACTGCACCTGCTGTGTGCCGTAATTGCCGAACATCAGCGCGACCTTGTGCTGGATGAAGAACGCGGTCGCCTCCTCGGGCAGCGTGTAATAGGTCAGCAGGTTGCGGCGCAGATCGACGAGTTTGTGCGCGATCGTGCGTATCTGCGCGGGGTCGAGTTGAAACGGATGCGGATAGCCGAGCGCGAGCGCGGTGAACGAGAAGTTGTGCTGCGCGCTATTGAAGTCGAGCACCTTGCCGCGATAGCGCGGGTTCCACAGTTCGAGCATCGAATGCGGCGCGACCGGAATCTGCTGGCGATCGTAAATGAGGCCCATCGACGAGTACGTAAACGGAATCGCGTACACCTTGCCCGCCGACGTCAGGCCGTCGATCGAGCCGAGCGCCTGAAAACGCGGCAACTGTTTCTTCGTATTCGGCAGACTCGCGAGATCGAGCGGCGCAAGCAGATTCGCCTGCGTATAGCGGCGGATTTCGGCGGTGTTGGCGGCCAGCACGTCGAACGGCGGCGTGTCCTTGCTGTGCATCTGCGACCACAGCGCCTCGTCGGAATCGACGAGCGTGACCTCGACCTTCGCCCCGTAGCGCGCTTCGAACGCCTTCACGACGTCGGAGTCCGCGTAGCCGGGCCACGCGAGCACGCGCAGCACTTTGTCGGCGGCCACGGCAGGCGTCGTCGCGCCGAAACCGATGCATAGGACTGCGCCAATCAGAAACGGCAAAAATCCGGAAAGAACAGCAGCCCAAAATCCGGCCGCGCCAATCGCCGAAAATCCCGATGAAACGCTCGATAAAAACCCGCCGAAAAACCGGCGCTGCAATAAAGCCGCGCGAGCCCGCGCGCCAGCGCTCGTGATTTGTCGCTTAAAAGTCTGTTTACAACAGCCCGTTTGATCCGCTGTGAACATCGTGTGCATGAATAACACCGTTGAGCAGAAAGGCCTTTTGAGCGAGCGCAAACGCGCGGCATTTAGATCTTGACGGCTTGTCCGACGACGTACCGCAAAGCGATCCCCGCCTGCGCGGCGATCGGCTTCCAGCGCAGGGAGCACCGATGATAGCGCCAAAGCCCTCATTTTTTGCACGGGATCGAAACGATGGCGAAAAAATATCGGGCGCTGGTAATGACATGTAATGCCATTGTCTCGGACCGCTGTTTAATAACGGCAAATTCGGGCGCGACCTTTAACGGGCGGTCTGCGTTTCAAACCGGTTGTCGGCGAACTCGCGAGAAAACCGCCGTAAATGCGAGTCGATTACGCTCCTGCAGCCATCGTATTACCGCCCGGTCATTACACACGCATTACACCAGGCCCACCAACGGGGTACGATCCGATCACACCGGCTTGCGCGCAAGCGTTGCCCTGGAGGATCGCCTCCTGCGCCATCCGGTGTTTTACTAGCTTCCCGATATTTTTGAACTGATAAGCTTGGCGCGCGTTGCAGGCCACCCCGGCTTGCAGCCTGACCAGAAGCCCGGTCGTGGGTCACGCCGGGCGCACCAAGGCGGCACAACCGCCGAGGGCGTAATTGAACTACACCGAGGAGTATAAACAGTGAAAAAACTGCTAGCGGCTTTGACGGTTGCTCTGCTTGCCACCGTCGCGATTGGCGCACACGCTAAAGATTGGTCGACGATCCGTTTTGGTGTTGACGCCAGCTATCCCCCGTTCGAGTCGAAGGGCGCGGACGGCAAGCTCGTTGGCTTCGATATCGACCTCGGCAACGAAATCTGCAAGCG
>DATAQT010000253.1:0-20863 GCA_036264535.1 Paraburkholderia sp.
CTTCGAGTTCGCGGTGCTCAACCGCGAGTCGGGCAAGTCGGTGTTCGACGCGACGATGACGGCGGCCGAGGAACGGCTGCGGCCGATCGTGATGACGTCGCTGGCGTTCATCCTGGGCTGCGTGCCGCTCGCGATCGCGACGGGCGCGTCGGCCAACAGCCGCCATTCGATCGGCACCGGTGTGATCGGCGGGATGCTGGGCGCGACGGCGATCGCCGTGTTCTTCATCCCGATGTTCTATTACCTGCTCGAATCGATGTCGTCACGCTCATCAAAAGGTGGAACGAAGCCGACGCCGGGTGCGGAGCCTGGCGGCAGCGGAGCCGGACGCGCACCCACGGCGATGCCGGGGCCCGGCGCGTCGAGCGAGGCGCCGTCCGCGCCGCGGGAAGGAGAATGACATGCACGGGACGGCACCGGCGCGCCTGCTCGCATGCATCCTGCTGCTCGGGCTGGGCGGATGCCTGCTCGGCCCCAATTACGAGCGCCCGGCGGTCGACGTGCCGGCGACCTACCGCTTTGCCCAGGGCGAGGCCGCGGGGATCGCCAACGCCACATGGTGGGAACAGTTTCAGGACCCGGTGCTCGATCAGCTGATCACCGCCGCGCTGCAAGATAATCGCGACGTGAAGGTCGCGGCCGCGCGGGTCGACGAGTTTCGCGGGCAGTTCCTGACCACGCGCTCCGGGCTGTTCCCGCAGGTCTCGGCCGGCGCCGACGCGTCGCGTCAACGGGTCTCGCAGACCGAAGCCGTGACCGTGCCGAGCGGCGTGAGCCCCGTCTACAACCAGTTCGACGCGACGCTGGCGGTGTCCTGGGAACTCGATCTGTTCGGCAAGGTGCGTCGCGAAACCGAGGCGGCGCGCGCGAACCTGCTCGCGAGCGAAGAGGGCCGCCGCGCGACCATCCTGACGCTGGTCAGCTCGGTCGCTTCCGCTTACATCAATCTGCGCAGTCTCGACCGACAGCTCGAGATCGCGAATGAGACCGTGGAAAGCCGCAAGGAATCGGTGCGCGTTTTCGAGGCGCGCTTCAAATACGGCGAGGTCTCGCAGATGGAACTCGCGCAAAGCCAGTCGGAGTATGAAGCCGCGCGGGTCACGGTGCCGCAGATCGAAGCGCAGATCGGCCAGCAGGAAGACGCGCTGTCCGTGCTGATCGGCAGGAATCCCGGCGCGATTCTGCGCGGCCGCGAACTGTCGCAGATGGGCACGCCGCCCATTCCCGAGGGGCTGCCGTCCGATCTGCTCGAACGCCGTCCCGACGTGCTGGAGGCCGAGCAGGCGCTGGTCGCGCAAAACGCGCTGATCGGCGCGGCGCGCGCCCTGTACTTCCCGTCGATTTCGTTGACCGGGCTGTTCGGTTCGGTCAGCGCGCAGTTCTCGAATCTGTTCGAGGGACCGGCGCGCGTGTGGTCGTTTGCCGGCAGCGTCACGCAGCCGATCTTCACGGCGGGCAACATCACGGGTCAGGTGCACCAGGCCGAAGCGCGTCAGCAGGAAGCGCTGTACTCGTACGAAAAGGCGATCCAGGTGGCGTTCCAGGAGGTCGAGGACTCGCTGATCTCCGTGCAGAAGACGCATCAGGCACTCGATTCGCTAGGCAGCCAGGTCGAGGCGCTGCACACCTACGCGCACCTCGCGCGGCAGCGTTACGAAGGCGGCTATACGAGCTACATCGAAGTGCTCGATGCCGAGCGCAGTCTGTTCAACGCGCAGCTGAGCTACACGCAAAACCAGGGGGCGGTGCTGACCTCGTACGTCACGCTCTACAAGGCGATGGGCGGTGGCTGGGTGAGCGAGGCGGAAAAACTGACGGTGCCGCCGGCGCCCGCATCGCAAACGCCGCCTGAGGCGGCGCCGGTCTCGCAGAACGCACCCGCGCCGGGCGGTCCAGCAGCCGCGGTGGAGGTGAGATGACGCGCAACGAGCTCATCGCGTGCGAACAGTGCGACCTGCTTCAGCTCGGCGCGCCGCCCTCCGCCGGCAACGCGTTGCGCTGCCGGCGTTGCCACGCGGAGCTCAGACGAGGACGCTCGAACGGGCCCGAGTATGCGCTCGCCTTCGCGTGCGCGTCCTCGGTGCTGCTCGTGATCTCGAACGTGTTTCCGATCGTCGGTCTGTCGCTGAACGGCCATGTCGTGCAGACGACGCTCGCGGGCTCGGTGCGCATGCTTTACTCGCACGGCACGTGGCCGCTCGCGTTGCTGGTCGGCCTCACGACGATCGTCACGCCGGTGCTGCAGACCGTGGCGATGCTCTGGCTGCTGCTGCCGCTGCACTTCGGGCGCTTGCCGTGGCGCGCGGCCGAGGGCTTTCGGCTGTTTCAGCTGGCGCGGCCGTGGGGCATGACCGAGGTGCTGATCCTCGGTCTGCTGGTCGCGCTCGTCAAGCTCGCGCATATCGCGACGGTGGTGCCGGGCACCGCGCTGTGGTCGTTCATCGCGCTGATGCTGCTGCTCGCGGCCGCGGCGGCGACGTTCGATCCGCACGAGGTCTGGGCGCGCATTACGGAAAGAGGTGGCGCGCAGGCATGGCGATTGCCGCCGATCCGCTTTCGCCGCCACGCCATCACGGCGTCGGCCTACGGGCTCGTGCTGTGTGAAGAATGCGGCCTGCTGGTCAAGCAGCCCGGCGGCGCGGGCAAGCATGTCTGTCCGCGCTGCAAGGCGCCGTTGCATCAGCGCAAGCCGGCGAGCCTGTCGCGGACCTGGGCGTATCTGGTGGCCGCGATGGTCCTCTACATTCCGGCGAACGTGCTGCCCGTGATGGACACGAGCTCGCTGTTCGGCACGCAGAAGGACACGATCATGAGCGGCGTGGTCTATCTGTGGGTGTCCGGCTCGTGGCCGCTTGCGCTGCTCGTGTTCATCGCGAGCATCGTCGTGCCGATGCTGAAGATTCTCGGCCTCGTGTATCTCGCGCTGTCGACGCAGCTTCGTTCGCAGTGGCTGCCGGGGCAGCGCGCGCGGATCTATCGCGTGATCGAGCTGGTCGGGCGCTGGTCGATGCTCGATATCTATGTGATCACGATGCTGGTTGCGCTGGTCCAGTTTCAGGCGCTGGCGACGATCAAGGCCGGGCCGGCGTCGATCGCGTTCGGCGCGGTCGTCGTGCTGACGCTGCTCGCTGCGATGTCGTTCGATCCGCGCCTGATGTGGGACGCGTTGGAGACAAACCGTGTCCACTCCGAATGAAGATCCCGATCTGCCCGCCGCGGAGCCGGTGCCGCGCTCGCGCTGGCGGATGCAACTGGTCTGGCTGGTGCCGATCGTCGCAATCCTGATCGGCGGCTGGCTGGCGGTGAAGGCGGTGATGGAGCGCGGCGAGCAGATCAGCATCAGTTTCATGACGGGTGACGGTCTCGAAGCGGGCAAGACCAAGCTCAAGTTCAAGGACGTCGATATCGGCGTGGTCGAGGCGGTCTCGCTGACGCCGGACCACAAGCGCGTGGTGGCCAAGGCCGAAGTCACGCGCGACGTGTCGGACCTGCTCGTCGACAACACGCGCTTCTGGGTCGTGCGGCCGCGCATTTCTGGCGGCACGGTGTCGGGGCTCGGCACGCTGCTGTCGGGCTCGTATATCGACGTCGATGTCGGCAATTCGCAGAAAGCGCGCCGCAGTTTCGTCGGCCTCGAGGAGCCGCCGGTGATCGCGAGCGACGTGCCGGGGCACGAGTACACGCTGCACGGAGTAGGACTCGGCTCGCTCGACGTGGGTACACCCGTATTCTTCCGCAGACTTCAGGTGGGCCAGGTCGCGTCGTACAAGTTGGACCCCGACGGCCGCGGCGTCACGGTGAAGGTCTTCGTCAACGCGCCGTACGACCGGTTCGTGAGAACCGACACGCGCTTCTGGCACGCAAGCGGTGTCGACATGGCGTTCGACAGCGGCGGCGTGCGCTTCGAATCGCAGTCGATCGTGTCGATCATCATCGGTGGCGTCGCATTCGAATCGCCGCCCGATTCGCAGGTAGAGACGAGCGCCGATGCCAACACCACGTTCCAGCTGTACACCACGCGCGCCGAAGCCATGAAGGTGCACGATCGCATCGTCGACAAGTACGTGGTCAATTTCACGGATTCGGTACGCGGTCTGACCGTTGGCGCACCGGTCGATTTTCGCGGGGTCGTGATCGGCGAAGTGACGGCGATCTATACGCGCTTCGATCCGGACACCCGCCGTTTCAGCATTCCCGTCGAGATCAACATCTATCCGGAGCGCTTCACGTCGCGCTATCAGAACGACGGCGCCGGCGGACGGATCACCAACAATCCGCGCGGTCTCGCCGACTACCTCGTCGCGCACGGCTTTCGCTTCCAGTTGAGAAGCGGCAATCTGCTGACCGGCCAGCAGTATCTCGCGCTGGACTATTTCCCCGACGCGCCAAAGGCGACGATCGACTGGAGCAAGACGCCGCCCGAAATGCCCGCGATTCCGCGCGCGCTGCAATCGCTGCAGGACTCGGTGACGCGTCTGCTCGCCAAGATCAACAACATACCGTTCGAGGACATCGGCAACGACGCGCGCACCACGCTGCGCACGACCAACGCGATGATCGCGCAGCTCAACGGGCAAGTCGTGCCGAAAGCACGCGACACGCTGAATTCGGCGCAAACCACGCTCGATTCCGCGAACGCCGCGCTGCAGCCGGACTCGTCGCTACAGCAATCGACGGAGGACGCGATGCGTGAACTGACCCGCACCGCCGCCTCGCTGCGCACGCTCGCCGACTATCTGTCGCAGCATCCGGAATCGCTCGTGCGCGGCAAGTCGGAGGACAAGAAGCCATGAGCGATACGATAGTCCCCCGCTTTATAGCCCGCTTTATAGCTCGCTTCACGGCCTTCGTGATGCTCGCGCTCGCCGGCACCTTGCTCGGTGCGTGCAAGTCGCCAGCGACGAACTTCTACACGCTGAGCCCCGACGAATCGCTGAGCAGCACCGGCGCGAGCCGGTCGATCGCGGCAGTGATCGGTCCGGTCACGATACCCGAGGTGGTGAATCGGCCGCAGATCGTCACGCGAATCGCCGACAACGAGGTCGCGGTCAACGAATTCGACCGCTGGGCACAGCCGCTCGATGGCGACATCGGCCGCGTGATCGCGTCCGACCTCGGCGCGCTGCTGAACTCGCAGCAGATTTCGGTGTTCGATGCGGTGCGCGATCCGGCCGTCGTCTGGCACGTGCGGCTCGACGTGATGCGCTTCGAGTCCGTGCCGGGGCGCGACGTCACCGTCGACGTGATCTGGGCCGTGCGCCCGCCGGGCAAGGCCCGCGCCGTCACTGGCCGGTCGGTCGCGCGCGAGAGCGTGTCCGGTCCGGGTTTCGAGCCGATGATTGCCGCGCACGACCGCGCACTGGCCTCGGTGAGTCGCGATATCGCCGCCGCGATGCAGGCGAACCCCGCTCAGTGACGCGTTGCGCTGCGTCGCGGCATACGACTTTGGTCCGATTGCCAGAGACCGGGGCCAACTCCACGATTGAATCGATGCACGGCGCGCGGCTTGACAGCGATCGTGTCGCGCACCTTTCAGGAGTCGCCCGATGGACGCTGAAACGTTGTTGTCACAAAGCCAGGACATCGCTTCGAAAATCACCCACGTGCTGCAGAAACGCACGCAAATCGCCCAGCGGCATCTGAACGAGCGGGTCACCGCAACGCTGGGGCTCGATCACAATGACAGCGTGCCGGCAAGCGCCGCACCCGCGGCGTTCAACCCGCTGAACGCCTGGCAATACACCGTCGACACCATGCAGCGCTCGCTGCTCTTCTGGGACACGCTGTACCGGCGCGGCAACGAGTTCGTCGAACGCAGCGCCAGCGGTCCCACGCCGGTGCTGCATTTCGACTACGACATGCTCGTCGATGGCCGCAAGTTCGAGCGGCCGGTCAACTATGCGCTGCTGCAACTTCGTCCGCTCGAAGGCGTGGGCGTCGACGTGCGCAAACGCCCGTATCTGATCATCGATCCGCGCGCGGGGCACGGCCCCGGCATCGGCGGCTTCAAGGACGATTCGCAGGCGGGCATCGCTTTGCGCGCGGGCTACCCTGTCTACTTCGTGGTGTTCTTTCGCGATCCCGAGCCCGGTCAGACCCTGCTCGACGTGTGCAACGCCGAGCAGCTATTCGTGCGCAAGGTGCGCTCGCTGCATCCCGACAGTCCGAAGCCCGCGGTCATCGGCAATTGCCAGGGCGGCTGGGCGGCGATGATGCTCGCGAGTTCCGACCCCGACGACACCGGTCCGATCGTCATCAACGGTGCGCCGATGTCGTACTGGGGCGGGGCCTGGAGCGAAGGCGCGGGCGACAACCCGATGCGTTACGCGGGCGGCATGCTGGGCGGCTCGTGGCTCGCGTCGTACGCGTCGGATCTCGGCAACGGCAAGTTCGATGGCGCGTATCTGGTGGAGAACTTCGAAAACCTCAATCCCGCCAACACGTTCTGGGACAAGTACTACCACCTGTTCTCGAACATCGACACCGAGCCGCCGCGCTATCTGGAATTCGAGCGCTGGTGGGGCAGCTATTACCTGATGAATCGGGAAGAAATCGAATGGATCACGCGCAATCTGTTCGTTGGCAACAAGCTGTGGTCAGGCGGCGTGACGAACAGCAGCGGCCAGGCTTTCGATCTGCGCGAAATCCGCTCGCCGATCATCCTGTTCGCGTCGATGGGCGACAACATCACGCCGCCTCAACAGGCTTTCAACTGGGTGGCGGACCTGTACGGCAGCACCGAGGAGATCAAGTCGCGCGGTCAGGTGATCGTCGGGCTGACGCACGAGAGCATCGGTCATCTGGGCATTTTCGTGTCCGGCAAGGTCGCGCTGAAGGAGCACAAGCAGATCGTCTCCGTGCTCGAAACCATCGAAACGTTTCCGCCGGGGCTCTACGGCATGAGCATCAACGAGGTCAGGAACGCGGCCGGCGAACTCGAATACGAAGTGGAATTTCATGAGCGGCGGCTCGAGGAGATCGCCGCGCATTACAACCGCTTCGGCCGCGTCGACGAAAAGCCGTTCGAAGCGGTTGCCGCGATGTCGAATTTGAATCAGCGCATGTATGAACTGCTCGCGCAGCCGTTCGTGCAGGCGATGTCGAACGAAACGAGCGCTCGCATGCTGCGCCAGTTTCATCCGCTGCGCTGGCAGCGCTGGGCCGTTTCGGCGATGAACCCTTGGCTGGGCTGGCTGCCGGCGGCCGCGCAGTCGGTGCGCGACAATCGTCAGCGCGCCGGCGCGGATAACCCGTGGAGCAAGCTCGAACACAGCGGCTCGCAAATGGTCAGCGCGTCGCTCGACTATTACCGCGAGATGCGCGACGCGGCGACCGAGGCCAGCTTCTTCAGCGTGTACGCGAATCTGTATGCGACGTTGCTCGGCAAGGGCTCCGCCGACGGCGCGCCCGCGCAAGCCGGCGCGATCAATCCGCGCGAACTGCCGTTCGTGCGCACGGCGTTGCAGGCGATCGGCGACGGCGGCTACACCGAGGCGCTCGCCCGCGCGGCGTTCCTGCTGTCGCGCAAGGGCGCGTCGTTGCCGCTCGCGCGCTTCGAGCTGCGTAAAGAGATCGCCGAAAGTTACGCGGAGTACCTGCCCGACATCAGTTTCGATCACTGGCGGCGCATCCGGGGCGAGCAGGAGATCATCGTCAGCTTCGAGCCGGACGAGGCGATCGCCACGCTGCCGAAGCTGCTCTCCCACAGCGAGGACCGCGAGCGTTTTCTGGAACTGCTCGACAAGCTGATGATCGACGAGCGCGTGTTGAACTCCGCGCCCGACGCCGCCCAAAAAGAGGCGTTCGAACACATCCGCGCGGTGCTGGGTCCGCGCGCGAGCCGCAAGCGCGCCGCCCGTCTGCCGGCTGGGACGCGCACCTGAGCGAGCGGCGTGATGCGCGGCCGGACCTGAGCGCGACGCGACAGTATTCGACGCGCCCGTAAGCACGGCGCGTTGCATGGCGCGAACCCAACGCGCCGCACACACGAGGAATACGCCGATGGAAAAGCACGCGAAGTACCAGCGTCTGATCGAATACTGCAAGACGCTGCCGGCGTTGCCCACAGCGGTCGCGCATCCGTGCGACGAGAGTTCGCTCAAGGGCACGGCCGAAGCAGCCGGGATGGGCCTGATCGCGCCGCTGCTCGTCGGGCCGCGCGCGCGCATCGAAGCGATTGCCGGCGAACACGGCATCGATATCTCGGCCTTCACGATCGTCGATGCGCCGCATAGCCATGCCGCTGCCGCCATGGCCGTGCAACTGGTGCGCGAAGGCAAGGCGGAGGCCCTGATGAAGGGCAGCCTGCACACCGACGAGCTGATGGCCGAGGTGATTCGCCGCGACACCGGCCTGCGCGGCGCGCGGCGCGTCAGCCATTGCTTCGTGATGGACGTGCCCGCCTATGAGAACGCGCTGATCATCACCGACGCGGCGATCAACATCGCGCCGACGCTCGAAGAGAAGGTCGACATCCTGCAGAACGCGATCGACCTTGCACACGCGATGGGGGTGGATGAAGTGCGTGTGGCGATCCTGTCCGCGACCGAGAGCGTCAACCCGAAGATTCCATCGACGGTGGAAGCGGCGGCGCTGTGCAAGATGGTGGACCGCGGACAGATTACCGGCGCGCTCGTCGACGGTCCGCTCGCGCTCGACAACGCGATCAACATGGAAGCGACGCGCATCAAGCACATCGAGTCGCGCGTGGCCGGACGCGCCAACGTCTTGCTGGTGCCGGACCTCGAAGCGGGCAACATGCTCGCGAAAAGCCTGTCGTTTCTGGCCGGCGCGGACGCGGCGGGCATCGTGCTCGGCGCGCGTGTGCCGATCATTCTGACGAGCCGCGCCGATTCGCTGACGACGCGTCTCGCATCGTGCGCGGTCGCCGCGCTCGTGGCGAAGGCGCGGCGCGAGGCCGGCAAGGTCATTGGGTGACGTCATGGCGGAAGTGATCCTTGTATTGAACGCGGGTTCGTCGAGCCTGAAGTTCAGCGTGTTCGACGCGCAACACGCGCAACTCGAGCTGATTCTGCGCGGCCAGATCGAAGCGCTCTACACGAGCCCGCGTTTTCGCGCGACAGACCGCGACGGCGCTGCCAGCTCGCACGAGTGGGGTGATGGCTTCCAGCTCGGCCATGAGGGCGCGATCGAATATCTGGCGGCCTTTCTGCGCGAGCACGGCGGCGGCCATCAGCTGAAGGCGGTCGGACATCGCGTCGTGCACGGCGGCCAGCGCTTTGCCGGCCCCGTAATCGTGACCTCCGAGGTGCTCGACGAGCTGGACAGCCTGAGTCCGCTCGCGCCGCTGCATCAGCCGCACAACCTGAAGCCGATCCGCATCCTCGCGCAGCGGCGTCCCGACCTGACCCAGGTCGCGTGCTTCGACACCACGTTTCATCGCACGCAACCCGAGACCGCGCAGGCCTATGCGCTGCCCGCGTCGATTACCGAACGCGGTGTGCGGCGCTACGGTTTTCACGGGCTCTCGTACGAATACGTCGCGAGCGTGCTGCCGGACATTGCGCCGGCCGCGGCGGCGGGGCGCACCGTCGTCGCGCATCTGGGCAACGGCGCGAGCATGTGCGCGATGATCGCGGGCAAGAGCGTGGCGAACACGATGGGCTTCACGGCGGTGGAGGGCCTGCCGATGGGCACACGTTGCGGCAGCCTCGATCCCGGCGTGATTCTCTATCTGCTCGACGAATTGAAGATGGATTCGAAGGCGATCGCGGACCTGATCTACCAAGGCTCCGGGCTGCTCGGTATGTCGGGCATCTCGGGCGACATGCGCGTGCTGCTCGACAGCGCCGACCCGCGCGCCCGCTTTGCCATCGACGTCTACACCTATCGCATCGGGCGCGAACTCGGCAGTCTCGCCGCGGCGATGCAAGGTCTCGACGCACTGGTGTTGACCGCCGGCATCGGCGAGCATGCCGGCGCGATCCGCGAGCGGATCGTGCGCGACGCGGCGTGGCTCGGGGCCGAACTCGACGAGGCGGCCAATCGGGCGGGCGGCCCGCTGATCAGCCGCGCTTCTAGCAAGGTGCCGGTGTGGGTCGTGCCGACCAACGAGGAACTGATGATCGCCCGCCATACGCGCGCGATTGCCCCATAGAGGAGTTTCACCATGCCGATCGAGGAACCACGTTTGATTCTGCAAGGAGCGAAGGCCCTCGTGACCGGCATCGCCAACGAACATTCGATTGCCTACGGTTGTGCGAAAGCGTTTCACGAAGTCGGCGCGAGCGTGGCGCTCACCTATGCAAACGACAAAGCAAAGCCTTATGTGGAACCGATCGCCAAAGCACTCGATGCCGAGATCTTCATGCCGCTCGACGTCACCGGCGAGGATGAAATGGAGGCCGTTTTCGAGCAGATCGAAAAGACGTGGGGACGGCTGGACATTCTCGTTCACGCGATTGCCTGGGCGCCGAAAGCGGATCTGCATGGCGGCTTGCTGCAATCGTCGCGCGAAGGCTTCCTGACCGCGATGGACATCTCCTGCCATTCGTTCGTGCGGATGGCGCGCCTTGCCGCGCCGCTGATGAAAGACGGCGGCACCATGCTGACGATGAGCTACTACGGCGCGAACAAGGTCGTGCCAAACTACAACGTGATGGGCCCCGTCAAGGCGGCGCTCGAAGCCTGCGCGCGCTATCTGGCGTTCGAGCTGGGGCCGAACGGCATCCGCGTGCACGCGATTTCGCCGGGGCCGCTGAAGACCCGCGCCGCTTCGGGCCTGAAGGATTTCGAGCTGCTGCTCAACGAAGCGGTGCAGCGCGCGCCGCTCGGCGAACTGGTCGACATCATGGACGTCGGCTATACCTGCGCGTTTCTGGCCACGCCGTACGCGCGGCGGCTTTCCGGTTCGACGTTGTATATCGACGGCGGACTGAACATCGTCGCTTAGAGGAGTATCCATCATGGCTGAACTGTTTCTCGGAAACCTCGAGGAAAGCGTCTCCGACGAAGAGATCGACGAGTTCCTGATACGGTATGGCTTCCCGCACTTCAGCTCGATCCAGCGGGTGGAAGGCACGGGTTCGCGGCCGAGCGCGGTGGTCGTCTTCGACGACGTGAGCGCGGACGGACTGCGCGTATTGCAAACGCGCATCCATAACCTGTTCTGGAAGAACCACACGATCGTCGCGCAGCTGCTGCCGGAGCGCGACGAATCGTGACGGGCGACGGGAGCCGGGCATGGGTCTGCTGTCGCGGTGGCTGACGAAGCGCGCCGCGCCCGAGGGGAGCGGCGATCCGCAGGCGAAGGCAATCGTCGAGCGGATCGTCGGGCTCTGTCCGTCGTTGCGGCTCGCGCGCAATTACGCGTCGCGCCTGCTGCCCCACGTGCAACACACCACCGACTATCTGGTCCGGCTCGTCGATGAACTGCCGCCCGCGCGCGAAGCGAACGCGACGGCCTGGGCGACGGACCCGTACATCCACGCCTTTTTCGCCACGCCCGACGAGGTGTGCCGGCCCTTTAACCACTCGCAGGCGCTGACCGCCTTTTTCAGCGATCATGCCGTCGCGGATGAAGCCTTCGCGGTGCTCGGCATGGCCATCGACGAGCGGCATATTTTCGGCGTCGGACAACACGGCGAGACGACGCATACCGACGTCGCGCAGATGACCATCAACTTCAGCGATCACCAGGTGCGCGTGTGCGCCGAATCCGAAGCCGCATTGCGGCGGCAAATCGTGTTACGGATCGTCGATCAGCTCGTGCTCGAAGGCATGGGGAAGATCGAGGCCGACGCTGCGCAGCAGGGCGCACTGGAACGCGAAAGGGCGCTCCTTAAAACGCGCCTGGCGATTCTCGAACGGCAGGGGGCTGGCGTGCACTCGCTGCTCGGCAGCGACGCGTCGTCGAATTATGCGGAAGTGGCGCGGCTTCAGGCGCACATCGAGGAGAACGATCAGGCGCTGGCGCAATTGGGCCTGAAGACCGAAGCGCTGGAGCGGCATCTCGATGTGATCTGCGGCGTGCTGGCCGCGCCGAATGCGCATTTCTACGTGCTGAAGAGCACGTACCGGCTCGACCGGATGAACGTCGTCGTGGAAGAGGGCGATACGCGGCCCGCGCACGAAATAGAGTTTCGCCTTGCGCGTCTGCCGGCGAGTCCCAACGCGATACGGGTCTTCTCGACGGTGCGCTTGCGGCGCGCCGATTTCGCGCCTCCCGAGAGCAATCTGGCGCAGGCGCACCACCTGATCTGACGCGAGCCGCGCTTTCCCTGGTTCACTCGAGGGCGCCGCCGCCTCGATCGGTTGGCTGCGAAGCGAGGCTCGCAGCATGCGCGGCTTCGGCCGGGGCGCCCGGATCGCGTGGCGCCGATGCCCGGTTCGGCAGCGCGATCCATGCGAGCAGCAGATGATAGGTGACGGCGAGAATGACCGGGCCGATGAACAGTCCGACGGGGCCCACCGAGATCAGGCCGCCGAGCACGCCCGCGAGAATCAGCACCATCGGCAGCGCGACGGCGCGGCGAATCAGGATGGGCCGCAGAACGTTGTCGAGTGCCGACACGCAAACGGTCCAGACGAGCAGCACGATGGCCGTCAGCGTCGAGTCGTGCATGAAGAGCCAGATCACGCAGCCGAGCATCGGCAATAGCGGGCCCAGTTGCACGAGACACATGACGAACATCAGCGCGCTCAATACCGCCGCGAACGGAATGCCCGCGAGCCAGATGCCCGCCGCGGCGAACGATGCCTGCACCAGCGCGGTCACGACGACGCCGAGCGCGATTGCGCGGATCGACTGTCCGGTCAGATGTACGATGCCCGCGCCGTTGGTCGGCGCGACCCGCAACGCCAGCGCGGTCACGAGTTCGACCGCGGCCTCGCCTTTGGCGTACAACAGGCCGCACAGGATGATCATCAGAACCAGGTGCAACGCGAACGCGCCGACGAGCCCCATCTGAACCAGCAGCCATTTGGCGACCACGGCGGCATAGGGCTCGATCCTCGCGAGGATGCCGCCCGGTCCCGCTTCGGACAGGCGTTGCCATTCCTGCGTGAGATGCTCGGTCAACGGTATGCCGGGCAGCCAGCGCGGGGGCGAGGGAAGCGAGTAGGTGGGCAGGCCTTTGACGAAGTCCATGATCTCGTCGGCATGATCGGCAAGCGTGGACACCGCGCCGTAGGTTGGAATGCAGATCACGACGATTTCGACCAGCAGCATGATCGTCACGGCGAGCCAGCGCCGGCCGCCCAGGTACCGCTGGAGTTTCAGCATCAGCGGCCAGGTGGTGACGACGATCGTCGTGCCCCATATCAACGCGGGCACGAACGGATGCACGATGTAAAGGCTGCCGCCGATCAGCAACAGCAGCGCGCCGGCCGCCAGCAGGATTTGCGCGAGATCGACCGTGGGCCGGAGCAGTTGGCGCGGTGCGTCGGGCTGTGGCTGCGGGGGGCGTTGGGCCGGGTCCGCCATCGTTTTTGCGGCTCCGCTCGATTGGCTCGCTGAGCTGATCGAAGGCTCACGCGCGCGGACTATGTCTGCTCGCTATTTGCCGGCCACGGGCTCCACGGAGATGGCCACCGCCTCGGTATAGACCGCTTTCATCTGGTCGCCTTTCCTGATCCGCTTGAGCTGGTCGGGGTCCTGCACGACCAGGTCCACCGAATTGCCTTGCGGGCCTTTCAGCGTGACCACGCCGCTCTGGTGATTGACGGCGACGACGTTCGCCATGATCGTGACTTCGCGCGAGGCCGAACCGCCGGGCTTCGCGCCCGCCGGCGTGCGATCGAGCGTTTGCGTTTCATTGGCGCTCAGCGGTGCGTTGCCTTTGTGCAGCGAGATAGTCAGAGCCTGCGAATACTCGACTCTGATCGCGTCGCCGACCTTAAGCTGATCGAAGTTGCGCGCTTCCTCGCCGACCACGACCTGCACGACCTTGCCCTTCGGATCCTTGAGCCAGACGGTGCGCGTTTCCGGCTCGATGCCGACCACCGTCGCGGTCGTTTTGACGGTGCCCGACATGGTGACTTTGCCGGGTTCGCTCTTGACCGTGACCGGCGCTTCCGTCTGGGAGTACCCCGTATTCGCGAGACACACGAGCGCCGCCGCGATGATGAGTTTGCCGATTGTCATGCTGCTCTCCTTGAACGGCGCGAATCGATAGCCGCTCGCGCGCTCAATTGACCGTGTAACCCCGTCCTGACATGCACGCGGCGAAAGCGCGATTGAAGGTGTCCATCGAGCCCTGCGTTTGCGCCTGCGACTGTGCTGCGGCCGCGCGCCGGTTCTGCCGTGCGCGCGATCCGCCGACCATCGTGCCGGTCGCGGCGCCGATCGCCGCGCCCTTGCCGGCATCGCCCGCGATCGCACCGATGACGGCGCCGCCGGCCGCGCCGCGCGCGGCGCCTTGCACGCGCTCGCCGCCCCCTACCGCTGGCCCGGAAGGCGGGGGTGGCGCGTTGGCGACCGCGGTCGGATCGACGCCGGTATTACTGCGCGCCCACGAATAGCAGGAGCCTTCGTCCTGCTGCTGTTGCTGCGGGCTTTGCCCTTTGGCCGGATAGGCAATGGGCCTCGATTGCGCCATGCCGTCCAGCGATAGCGACGCGGCTAACGCGGCGACAACCAGGTATTTCGTCGATTTATTCACGACAGCTCCTTGCGTGGGCACACGCGGGTGCGAGTCGCCGGCTGCCTGTTCGCTCAGGCGTGAGGGCGCAACCGGCACCCGTGAATGGAAATTCTGGTGGGACCGGTTGCCGCGCGGTGGTTGCGCAGCAATGGCAGGTTCGCTTTTATCATGGTGTCGCGGGCTCGTCGCGCGCAATCGGACCAAGGTCGTATTTGCAATACCGTTCGTGGTTTCCAAACTGTAGTCATGCAACAGGTGCATGTGGTTTCCATTGCTTCGGACAACTGTCTGTCAATCATGGCGACCCAGGCTTGCCGCGCGGTGTGGCGATCCCGGAAACGTTGACGAAGCGCGAGGGGAAGCATCGATGGACCGTGATCCGCGTGCTCGGGCACGCATCATCCCGTTTGCAATGGCGGTCGACAGGCGAGGGCGCACGCTCACGCCCAGCGACGCGCCGAGGCGCGTGCGACGCGTCAGCCATGTGCTGGGCGCCGCGCTTCTGGCGTGCTGCGGCGCGTTCTCCATGTCGTCGTCGCTGGCGCAGGCGCCCGCCGCGAACGTCCCTGCGAACGCGGCCCCGAACGCTCCGATTCCCGCGGCGACGCTCGACCAGCTCGTCGGGCCGATCGCGTTGTATCCCGACGACCTGGTCGCGATCATCCTTCCCTCCTCGACCTATCCCCTGGAAATCGTTCAGGCCGACCGCTTTCTCGATAAGTACAAGAACGATAAGTCGCTGAAGCTCAACGACGCGTGGCACGATCCGGTGAAGACGCTGCTGAATTACCCCGACATCGTCAAGAAGATGAGCACCGATCTCGACTGGACCACCGCTCTCGGTGAAGCCGTCGTGACCGATCAGGGCGCGGTGCTCGAAGCGGTTCAGCGCTTCCGGCGCCAGACGCAGGCGGCGGGGCATCTGAAATCCGACGACAAGCAGGTCGTGGTCGTCGAGAAAGAAGTGATCAAGATCCAGCCGGCCGATCCGCAAGTGATTTACGTCCCGCAGTACAACCCGCAGACCATCGTCGTGGCGAGTGCGCCCGTGACCTACGCGTACGCGCCCACGCCGTATCCGGCCTATTACTATCCGTACGCGCCCGGCGCCGCGCTCGCGACGGGGCTGATCTGGGGCGCGGCGATGGGGGCTGCCTGGAGCGGCGGGCAGTATGTCGCGCACTACGGAGGCGGCGGCAACAACAACATCAATATCAACCGCGAAAGAAACGTCGAACGTGGCGATCGAAACGTCGAACGGGGCGACCGGAACGTCGAGCGCGGCAACATCAACACGGGCGACATCAACCGTGGCGGCGGTCGCGGACAAGCAGGAGGGGGCACGTCCGCGTGGACCCCCGACAAGAAGCCGGGCCAGGTCGCCGGCGTCTCGGACCGCTCTGCGCGCACGCAACGGGTCGGCGATCCGCCCTCTCGCGGCGGCGGCGCTGGCGCGGGTGCGGGCGGTGGCGCGGGCGCGGGCGCGGGTGCAGGCGGTGGCCTCGCCGGTGGAAATCGCGGCGGAGCAGGCGGCGGAGCAGGCGGCGGCAACTACGGAAATCGAGGCGCAGGTGCTGCAGGTGGCGCGGGATCCAACTTCGCGGGTGGCGGCGCGGGCGCGCAAGGGCGGCCGCAGGCGAGCCAGCGTCCGACGGCGTCGGCGGGCACACGCGAAGCGAGTCCGCGCGCGGCGCAATCGCGCGGCGGCGATGCGTTCAGCGGCTACGGTTCGGCGCGCGACGCGCAGGCCAACAGCGCGCGCGGCGCAGCGAGCCGTCAATCGGCGGGCGCGCGTGGCGGCGGTGGGGGCGGATTTTCCGGCGGCGGCGGGCGTGGCGGTGGTGGTGGCGGATTCACGCCGCGAGCCGGCGGTGGCGGTGGCGGCCGCGGCGGCGGCGGCGGACGGCGATAAGGAGCAGCCATGAGCGGGCAGAGCATCACCGGAAAGCGCGCACGCGACGATTCGCGGCGACGCGTCGCGTCATTGCGCCGACTGTGTGCGATCGTGCTCGCGCTGTCGGTTCCGTTGGCCGCGCTCGCCGAAGGGCAGCGAACCTTCGCCACACCGGAAGACGCGGTCGCGGCGCTGTCCAGCGCGCTGAAGACCGACGACGAAGCGTCGCTCGTCGCCATCTTCGGGGAAAAGCACAAGAGCCTCGTGGTAACGCCCGATCAGGCGGACAACGAAGCGAACTGGGCCAAGGCGAGCAGGCAGCTGGAAACCTATCACGTGCTCGACGATAGAGGACCGAACCGGCGGATTCTGCTGGTCGGCGACGAGGCATGGCCAATGCCGATACCCATCGTGAAAGAGGGTGGCAGCTGGCGCTTCGCCACGGAGCAGGGCGAAGACGAGATCATCAATCGACGGATCGGCTCCAACGAGAACGAAGCGATCAAGGTGCTGGAGGCTTATATCGACGCGCAACGTCAATACGCGTCGAAGGACCGAAACCACGACGGTCTGCTCGAATATGCGCAAAAACTGGCCAGCACACCGGGCAAGCAGGACGGCCTCTATTGGCACACCGACGAAAACAGCGACGAGGAGGAGAGTCCATTCGGTCCGCTCGTCGCCGCCAGTTCCGAATATCTGAAAGGCCACGCGGCGGGTGATCCTTACCGGGGCTACCAGTTCCGCATTCTGACGCGGCAGGGCAAGAGCGCGCCGGGCGGGGCGTTCAGCTACGTGATCAACGGGCACATGATCGCGGGCTTTGCGATGGTCGCTTATCCGGCGCAATACGGCACGAGCGGCGTGATGACCTTCGTGGTCAACAACAACGGCGTGATCTATCAGAAGGACCGTGGTCCGCATGCGCCGCCCGTGACCGAGTTCGATCCCGATCGCACCTGGCAGCGCGTCAAGGATCCGCTCTGAGCGGCGATTGCGTGCCCTGAAGCCCTTGCCGCGCAGGGCGCCCGGGCTTCCTTCGAGTCTGCTCCCGTAGTCGAGGCGCTACGTTGAACAACCGATCCAGCGTTACCGGCCTCGCGAGGACCGCGCCGCCCGTGCGCGGATGGCGTGCCGCGTTTCCTCCCGCCCAGTGGCTGCGCAGCTATCAACCGCGATGGCTCGTGAAGGACGCGGTCGCCGGTGTGACGCTCGCGGCCTATGGCATTCCGGTATCGCTCGCGTATGCGTCGCTCGCCGGCTTGCCGCCGCAATACGGCATCTACGGCTATCTGGTCGGCGGCCTCTGTTACGCGCTGTTCGGCTCGTCGCGCCAGCTCGCGATCGGCCCGACCTCGGCGATCTCGATGCTCGTCGGCGTGACGGTCGCCACCATGGCCGGCGGCGACCCGGCGCGCTGGGCCTCGATCGCTGCGCTCACGGCCGTGTTGATCGCCTGCATGTGTGTGATCGGCTGGCTGCTGCGCTTGAGCTCGCTCGTCAGCTTCATCAGCGAGACGATCCTGCTTGGCTTCAAGGCCGGCGCCGCGCTCACGATCGCGATGACGCAGTTGCCGAAGCTGTTCGGCGTGAAAGGCGGCGGCGAGTTTTTCTTCGAGCGGATCGCGGTGCTGTGGGGGCAGATTCCGCTCACCAACCTCAGCGTGCTCACGTTCGGCCTCGTTTGCGTCGCGTTGCTGCTGCTCGGCGAAAAGTTTCTGCCGGGGCGTCCGGTGGCGCTCGTCGTCGTTGCGGCTTCGATCGTCGTGTTGTCGGTCACGCCGCTGGCCAGCCGTGGCTTCACGCTCGTGGGCGCGTTGCCTCGGGGCTTGCCTGAATTCCGTCTGCCGGGGCTGCGGCTGCGCGATGTCGACGGCATCGTTCCGCTCGCGTTCGCGTGCCTGTTGCTGGCCTATGTCGAGAGCGTCTCGGCCGCGCGCGCGCTCGCGCAGGCGCACGGCTACGAGATCGACGCTCGCCAGGAATTGCTGGGTCTCGGAGCGGCCAATCTGGCCGCGGGATTGTTCCAGGCCTTCCCGGTCGCGGGCGGCCTTTCGCAATCGTCGGTGAACGACAAGGCCGGCGCGAAAAGCGCGCTGGCGCTGGTATTCGCGTCGCTCGCGATCGGCTTTAGCCTGATGTTCCTCACCGGCCTGCTCGCCAATCTGCCCAACGTCGTGCTTGCGGCGATCGTGCTGGTGGCCGTGAAGGGCCTCGTCGATGTCGGCGAATTGCGTCATGTGTGGCGCGTGAGCCGCTTCGAATTCGCGATTTCGATGGTGGCGTTCGCGGCGGTGCTGTTGCTGGGCATCCTGAAGGGCGTCATCGTCGCGGTGCTCGTGTCGATGCTGCTGCTGATCCACCGCGCCGCGCATCCCCATGTCGCGATACTGGGACGGATTCCCGGCACGCGCTATTTCTCGGATCTCGAACGGCATGCCGAGAACGAGACGATTGCACATGTTCTTGCAGTGCGTGTCGAAGCGTCGGTGCTGTACTTCAACGTCGAGCACGTGCGCGAGACGATCTGGCGAATGATCCGCGCGGCGCCCGAGCCGGTCCGACTCGTGATCTGCGATCTGTCCGCCTCGCCGGTCGTCGATCTGGCTGGGGCGCGCATGCTTCAGGCGCTGCACGCCGCGCTTCAGGCCGCGGGCACGGCGATGAAGATCGTCGGCGCGCACGCGGACGTGCGCGATCTGCTGCGTGCCGAGGGGCTCGAAGTTCGTGTCGGCCACATCGGCCGGCGCAGCACGGTGGCGGACCTGGTCGACGCGTTCGAGCAAACCGGCGATCCCGCGGACGACGCGGACCGCGGATGAGATCGGGGAGAGACCCATGTCATGTCAATTTCGTCCCGGAGCGTGCGCAGTCACGCGGTGGCTCGCGGCCGCGCTGCTCGCGGGCCCCGTTCTGTGTCATGCATCGAACCTGAACTTCCTGAAATACACGCCCATTACGTACATGCGCGACGCTGACCGCAAAGCGCTCAACGATGCGGCGCAAAAAGCACTCGAAACCAAACAGGATGGCGAACCGCTCGAGTGGAGCAATGCGGGCACCGGTAACCCCGTTTCGATCACGGGCACGGTGACGCCGCGCGATACGACGAAGGACGGCGGTCGAACCTGCCGGAGCGTGACGCTCGTTGCGGTCGCTAAAGGGCAGACCCAGAGCTGGACGCCGGTCGTCTGCAAAACGGGTAATGAGCCGTGGAAGGTTTTCAAGAGATAGGAAATGCTGATTGCCGCGGGCGGCGATCGCGCGCCGCCCACGACCTGTTTACCCTGTTGATGCATAATTTGCCCAGCGTTTCACGGCTCATGCACGAGGCAAATACATGGAACATTCCTACGCTAACGACGATACCGGCAATCTGGTCCTGCTCGAACACGTCAACCTGAAAATCCCCAACCAGATTCTCGCGACCGCCTTCTACGTCACCGGCCTTGGGCTCACGCGCGATCCGTTCGTGATGACCGGCGTCGAGAACATGTGGATCAACATCGGTCGATCGCAGATTCACCTGCCGCACGGTGAGGCGCAGCGGTTGCGCGGCAGTGTCGGTCTCGTGGTGGGCGAGCTCGACGCGCTGGTGATGCGTCTGCGCTCGGTCGAGCCATTGCTCGCCGGCTCGGGGTTCGGCTGGAAGGAGCGCGCCGGCAGCATCGAAGTGACCTGTCCGTGGGGCAACCGCTACGAGTGTCTGGACCCCTCCAGTCGATCCGCGTCGGCGCCCTGGTCGCAGATCGATCTGGGCATCGCGTTCGTGAAGATCGATGTACCGGTCGGCAGCGCGTTGGCGATCGCGCGGTTTTACCGCGATATGTTCGATGCGCCCGTCGACATCGAAGAGCAGCATGGACTGCACCGCGCGCTGATCGACGTCGGCACGCATCAGCAGTTGCAGTATGCGGAAACGACCGAGCCCATTCCTGACTACGACGGACACCACATCGCCGTTTACACCGCCGCTTTCTCGGAGCCGTATAAGCGTCTAGCCGGGAAAGGACTCGTCTATGGGGAGGAGCCGCACCAATACCGGTTCGCCGACCTCGTCGATCTGTCGTCCGGAGAGCGTTGCTTCAGGCTCGAGCACGAGGTGCGGAGCTTGCATCATCCGCTGTACGCGCGACCGCTCGTGAACCGGAACCCCAAACAGACCAACCGGAACTATCTGAAGGGCGCCGATTCGCGCGGCGGCCGGTTCTGATCAGCGCAATGCGCGGCGGCAGCGCGAAGCGCGATCACGCGCTGTCGCCCGGCACACTGCCGATCTGCCGCTCCAACTGCTCCGCGCGCCGGTAGACGGCGCGCATCAGCAGCATCGCGTTGCGCGTCGGCGGCGAGAACTTCGAGTAGACGA
>DATAQT010000305.1:0-4357 GCA_036264535.1 Paraburkholderia sp.
CATGCCGAGCGGAAACTGATGCGAAGGCGTCACGTAGACGAGCCGCGCCTTGTCCGGCAGCTTGCCGACGATCAGGCCTTCCCGATCGACCGGCACCGGCACCACGCGCGCACCGGTCACCGTAAAGCATGCATGCGCGGGCGGGTAGCCTGGGTCTTCGATCGCCGCGATTTCGCCGGGCCGCAGGGTGATGCGCGCCATCAGATCGAGCGCATGCTGCGCGCCCTGCGTGACGATCACATCTTCCCAGTTGCTCGACACCGCCCGGTTGAAGGCGAGGTAGCGCGAGATCGCGAGCCCTAGCTGCTGGTCGCCGGCGGCCTCGCGATAGGTGCCGGGGCTGCGCGCCTGGCCGCGTAGCGCGTGATTCACGCAGCGGCGCCAGACGTCGAATGGAAACAGCGTCTTGTCGGTCGCGCCGCCGATGAAGTCGAGCGGCGACGACACCGACGACCGCGGTAACGGCAGGCTGTCGGGCATCTGCTCCCATAGCGGCTGCGCACGCGCGGCGGCTTTCGCTTGCGCCGCGGCGCGCTCGCGCGAGCGGTCCGTCGCGCGTGCGTGCGCGGAGCGTCCGGCGGGCAGCCGTTCGAGCCCGTCGGCGACGAAGGTGCCCGAGCCGGCACGGGCGCTCAGATAGCCTTCGGAGAGCAGCCGCTCGAATACGTCGAGTGTGGTCTTGCGCGACACCCCGAGTTGCGTCGCGAGTTCGCGCGTGGACGGCAGACGCGTGCCGCCGGCAAGGCGTCCTTCGAGAATGCCCGCGCGCAACTGCCGATAAATCTGTCCGGACAGATCGTGATGACCTTCGACCGCGATGTGAATGTCCATTCGGGTGGTTACCTCAAATAACGGCGAAATTGTTATTTTTATTGACCAGTGGCGAACGTAAGCTTACCTCCACGGACGCGCATTTGGGCGTCCCTCGAATGGACGGAGGCGGTAACGCTGGTCGCGCAATCGCGCGTACCGGATAGGGCATGGGAAGTGGTAAAGCCGCATTTCAGCGAGCAGGAAATCAGCGGCCTGACGCTGCTGATCGTTGCGATCAACGGTTGACACCGGATTGCGGTGTCGTTCAGGAAGATGCCGGAGTCAGCGGCGCGCGCCTTCGCTGCAACGTCAGAAGATCACGGAAATCGCCACCGCGAGCCAGACCCCGGTAACGCCCACGAGAAACAGATGCCGCGCGATGCGCACGCGCGCGTCGCTGTCTTCCGGCACGACGGGACTCGTGGCCATCCACGGCACCAGGCCGAGGCACACGAAGCCGCCCAGCGCGAACACGATGACCACGATGTCGACCGCGCGCCAGGGGGTCGGCTCATATAGGCCCCAGTAGCCGAGAAACACGATGCCGATCGAGAAGATGGTCGCGGAAGCGGCACTGAGCGCGGGCACCGATCCGGTTGGAGTCGGCATGCTTGACCTCCGATCGTCAGGTTGCGGCAGCGCTCGCATGCGGTGCTCGCATGCGGCGTTCCATCGGCGCGATCCGCGTTCGCGCCGGCCGCGGCGAGCCGTCAGGACGTGCGGGTCTGGCGCGCTTCGTACGTCTTCAGATGACTATAGGCGATGCGCAGCAGCGACAGGCCGTGCTCGCCTTTCTGGGCGTCGCCGCCGCGCGAGATCAGGTCGCCGAGAATATGATCCGCCTCGGTGTGCGAGCGGTTTTCGACGTCGCGCAGCATCGACGCGGTCAGCGGCGACGGCGTCAGCAGCACCTGGGTGGCGCGCGCGTCGAAGTCCGCGGCCATCGTGAAGCCGTTGTATTCGGCCACCGCGCGGCATTCACCGAGCAGATTCTCGATCGCGCGCTTGCCGTCAGGCGCAGCCAGAATATCGCCGACCGAACCGCGCATCAAGCAGGTACTCCCGGCCAATGTGGCCAGGAACACCCATTTCTCCCACATGCGCAGCAAGATGTTGTCGCTGACCGCGACGTCGAAGTTCGCGCCGGACATCGCGTCGGCGATCGCCTGGATGCGCTCCGACGTGCCGCCGACGAGTTCGCCAAACGTGATGGCCTGCATGTCGTTCAGATGCACGATGTGCTGCTCGGCGTTGAGCGTCGCGGCGATCACGCACTGGCCGCCAAGCACGCGCTCCTTGCCGAAGCGCTCCGACAGCACGTCGATATGGCGCATGCCGTTGAGCATCGGCAGGATCAGCGTCTCTTCGCCGACGAATGGCGTGAACGAATCGATCGCGTCGTCGAGGCTGTAGGCTTTGCAGCTAAGCAGCACGAGGTCGAACGGCTCGGCGGCGACGCCGGCGAGAATCGTCTTCACGTCGCGCAACTCGAGATTGCCGCGTGGGCTGTTGATGACGAGACCGTCGCGCCGTAGCTTTTCCGCGCGACCGGCGCGTACGAGGAAGGTCACGTCCAGCCCCGCCGCCGCGAGGCGTCCGCCGAAATAGCCGCCTACCGCGCCCGCTCCTACTACCAGAATTCGCATCTTGAGCCTCTTGAAAGATTTCGTCGTTGCCGATCATGCGCGTCGCGTGTGGACGCATCCTGACGCTGCCGCGTATGCGGTGCTTGAGCAGGAATGTAGCAAAAATTGGCGCCTGGCTCCGGGTAGGTTTTCCTGAGGGCCGCCGGCGTTGGCCATCTGTGCGCGCATGACTCGGCTTCCGCCGCCCTCTGACTTCACTGCGCCGCCACCGTTTCCCCCTGCTCCCAGCCGCCACCGAGCGACCGGTACAGTGCAATCGCCGAGAGCGCATGCTCGCGCCGGGCCTGGTTCAGCGACTCCGAGTCGAGCAGATACGCTTCCTGCGCGGCAAGCACATCGAGGAAGCTCGACGCCCCACCCTTGTACAACTCGGTAGACAGCCGCAGCGCGTGATTCGACGCATCGAGCGCACCGCCCAAACGCTGCACCTGCACCGCGCCGCTGACGAGATCGCTGCGGTTGTCCTCGATCTCCTTGAGCGCCTGCAACATCGTCTGCTGCAAACCGAGCTGCGATTCGCGCATGCGGCTCTCGCTCGCGTCGATGTTCGCGGTGATGCGTCCGGCGTTGAAGATCGGGCTCGTCGCGTTCAACGCCGCGCTGAACAGGTTGTCGGTCAGCGTCGGCAGACCGAGGTACGAAGACGCGAGCAGCCCATCCGTCAGATTGATCTTGAACTGAGGATAGCGCTGCGCTTTCGACACCCCCACTTCCGCCGCGCGCTGCTCCACGAGCGCATAAGCGGTGCGCACGTCGGGCCGATGCAGCAACGCGTCGGACGGCAACACCTGCGGCGCGCTTTGCGCCGGCACCGGAATCTCGCGCGCGTCGGAGAGCAGCAGCGTATCGAGGCTTTCGGGCGTACGCCCCGAATACACGGCGATCAGACTCAATTGATGCTGCACAGTCGATTGCATGCGCGGAATCTGCGACTGCAAGTCCTGCAGCTGATTCAGTGCGCGGGCGACGTCGAGTTGCGTCGACAGGCCGTAATGCAGACGCTCCTGCGTGAGCTTCAGCGCCCGGCTGCGAATCTGCTCGTTGTCGTCGAGGATCTGCAATTGCGTCTGCGCCCAGCGCAGATCGATATACGCGGCCGCCGTGTTCGCGGCGAGCGCGAGTCGCAACTGGTTCAGCGCAGCCTCGCTGCCCGACACCTGCGCCTGCGACGCAAGCACCGCGAGTCGTTCGCCGCCGAACACGTCGGGCGTCCAGCTCAATCCGAGTCCGAAGCCGGCCTGCCTCACGTAGCCGAGCGGCGGCGGCGTGTTCTGCCGCTCGGTCGACGCGCCCGCGTTCGCGTCCAGCTCCGGCACGAGGGCCGCGCGATTCTGCGTCACCAGGTCCTGCGCCTGCTTCACGCGCTCGGCCGCGGCCTGCACGTCGAGGTTGCCGGTCAACACCGATTCGATCAGTTGATGCATGACCGGGTCGCCGAACTGCGCCCACCATGCGTCCGTGTTCACGCTGTCCTGCGGCGCGTCGACGCTCCACGCGGCCGGCGCGAGGGTCTGCACCGTATGCGGCAAATCCGCGTGCTTCGCCGGTTGCACCGCGCAGGCCGCGAGCGTCAGGAAAGCCGCGCTCGCCACTAATTTCATCACCATCCGTTTCATGTTGAACTCCTAATGGGCATCGGGCGGCGGCGCGGTATTGCCGAACGGACGCGAGAACAGCACGCTCAGCAAGCCGACCACGAAGCACAGCGAAACCGCCAGAAAGGCGTCGGAGAACGCCTGCACCAGCGCTTCGCGCAGCAATGCCGCGTGCAATTCGGCGAGCCCCGCATTGGCGGCGTTCAGTACATCGCCGCCGGCTGCCGACAGATACTCGGCCTGTTTCTGCAAAATCGATTCGACGACCGGACGGCCCGCATTCAGATGCTCGTCGAGACGTTC
>DATAQT010000306.1:0-24280 GCA_036264535.1 Paraburkholderia sp.
CAGCGTCGACACGCGGATCATGACGTATGCGGTGTTCGTCGATCCGCCGCTCGCGCGCGTCGGCATGTCGGAAGAGGAGGTGCGCAAGAGTGGCCGCGAAGCGCTGATCGCGACGATGCCGATGTCGCGCGTGGGCCGCGCGCGTGAGCGCGGCGAAACCGACGGCTTCATGAAGGCGCTCGTCGACGCGAAGAGCAAACAGATACTCGGCGCGTCGATTCACGGCATCGAGGGCGACGAGGCGATCCACACGTTCGTCGACATCATGACCGCGGGCGCCCCGTATGCGACCTTGCAATACGCGATGCACGTGCATCCGACGATCTGCGAGCTGGTGCCGACGCTGCTCGATGGGCTCAAGCCGATGCAATGAGCGGCATCGACGCCGGCACGACACGCACATGACAGGCTCGCTCAAGCCCGCACGTAGCAGCGGCAATCTGTTCGACGCCCTCGCGCGAGCGGGGACGGCATCGCCCGATGAGCAGGTCGACGCGCTCGTCGAGCAGGGCGGCGTGACGATCGAGCGGATCGTCTCGACCGGGCGGGCGAGCCCACCGGGCTTCTGGTATGACAGCCCGCGCGCCGAATGGGTCGTGCTGCTGACCGGCGCGGCGGTGCTCGAATTCGACGGCGGTGCTGAACGGCATCCGATGAAGCCCGGCGATCACGTGCTGATCGAAGCGCATTGCCGGCATCGCGTCGCGTGGACGAGCGACACCGAGCCCGCCGTGTGGGTTGCCGTGCATTACCCGTGAGCCGCGGCGCCTCGCGCCGGCCACGCGGTCGGCTCCCGCACATCGACAAAGTCTCGCGCCATCGCCGATAATCGCCAGCGGCGCGGCCCGCGCGCAAGGCGCGGGTGGGCTGTGCGCCGAACCGCATTCATCTCGGGAACCGCGCATGGGCAAGGGACGCGTCGAAGCCTTCAGCGATGGCGTAATCGCCATCATCATCACGATCATGGTGCTCGAACTGAAGGTGCCCGAGGGCCACGATCTCGCGGCGCTGCGCCCGGTCGTGCCGGTGTTTTGCGCGTACGTGCTGAGCTTCGTCTACGTCGGCATCTACTGGAACAATCACCATCACATGTTCCATGCGGTGCAGAAGGTCAACGGCAAGGTGCTGTGGGCGAACCTGCATCTGCTGTTCTGGCTGTCGCTGCTGCCGGCCGTCACGCACTGGGCCGGCGAAAACCATCTGGCCGCCTGGCCGACCGCAATGTACGGCATCGTGCTGTTCATGGCGGCGATCGCCTATTTCATCCTGACCCGCGCGCTCATCGATCAGCACGGCCGTGATTCGACACTGGCCAAAGCGCTCGGCAACGACTTCAAGGGCAAGGTCTCCGTCGTCATTTACCTGATCGGCATCGGGCTCGCGTTTGTCATGCCGTGGCTGTCGGCCACGCTTTACGCACTCGCCGCCGCGTGGTGGTTCGTGCCGGACCGGCGCATCGAACACGTGCTGGAGGCCTGAGCATGCTGCTCGCACTGAAGCTCGTGCTGGTGCCGGCTTTTCTCGCCGCGCTGATGGCGGCCGCGCGCGTCTGGGGGCCGTCGGTCGCGGGATGGCTGGCGGGACTGCCGGTCGTCGCCGGACCGATCGTGCTGCTGCTCGCGCTCGAGCGAGGGCCGGCGTTCGCGGCGCAGGCGTCGGCGGCGTCGGTTGCGGCGATCGCCGCGTCCGAAGCGTTCAATCTTGCTTATGGATGGACCTGTCGGCGCTTCGACTGGCCGCTTGCGCTGGTCGCGGGCATGGCCGGCTGGCTCGGCGCGGCTTTGCTGCTCGTGCAACTGCCCGGCTCGCTCGGCTGGGCACTGACGGCGGCGTGCGTGGCCGTCGCGGTGTCGCAGAGTAGCTTGCCGCGCGTGACGGGCCATGTGCCGGCGGCGCGCGTCGGGCGCGCGGATCTCGTGCGGGTGGTCGCGGGCGCGCTGCTGACGCTCGCGGTGACGACGGCCTCGGCATCGATGGGGGCGGCATGGAGTGGCGTGCTGTCGGTGTTTCCGCTGCTCGGCATCGTGCTCGCGGTGTCGGCGCAGCGCGCGCATGGCGCGGACTTCGTGGCGCTGCTGATGCGCGGCATGGTGGTTGGGCGCGGTTCGTTCGCGGCCTTCTTCGCGGTGACGGCAACGCTGCTGCCGCAGTACGGTGTGGCGACGGGGTTTGCGTGCGCGGCGGTGGTATCGGTCGTCGTCCAGGGTTTGACGCGACGCATGCTGGCTGGGCAGCGGCGTGCTCAGGCGGCGGCGCGAGAACTGGCCGGCCCGCAGGCGGAGTGAGACAGCGAATGACTTCACGCACGGCACCTTCGACTGCGACCCGTATCGGGCTCATCTCCGATACGCACAACCTCGTGCGTCCCGAAGCGTTGCACTACCTCGAGGGCTGCGACGCGATCATTCACGCGGGCGATATCTGCAATCCGGACGTGCTCGACGCGCTTGCGCGCATTGCGCCGCTCACCGCGGTGCGCGGCAACAACGATACGGGCGACTGGGCGGCGTCGCTGCCGACGCATGCAAGACTGACCGTGCAGCAGGTGACGATTCTCGTCGTGCACGATATCGCCGACCTCGGCTGCGTCCCGAGCGAGGAGGGCATTCGCGTCGTGGTGAGCGGTCATTCGCACAAGCCGTCGATCGCCGAGCGCGACGGCGTGCTGTACGTCAATCCAGGCAGCGCGGGGCCACGGCGCTTCAAGTTGCCGGTGTGCGCGGGCAGGCTGACGGTGGACGGAGGGCAGGTCGGCGCGTCGTTCGATTCGCTGCTGACATAAAAAAGCGGGCCGGCGAATGTCGCCGGCCCGCTTTCGAAACTACGTTTGCGAGGGATGACCGCGCAGATCAGGCACGCGCGGTTGCAGCCGCCGCGAACCGTTCATCCATCTCTTCGGCCTCGCGCTCGCCGCGCAGCACCGCGTGCGCTTCGGCGCGCGTCGCGACGCACGGACCCGAGCCGAGCAGCGGCTTGCGCGCGGTTTCGCGCAGCGCGAGCACCGACACGATGCCGATCAACGATGCGCCCATCAGGTAGTACGCGGGCATCATCAGATTGCCGGTCCGGTCGACGAGCCATGCGGTCACGAGCGGCGTCGTACCGCCGAACAGCGACACCGAGACATTGAAGCCGATCGCGAGCGCGCCGTAGCGGATCCTGGTCGGGAACAGCGCCGGCAGCGCCGACGGCATCACGCCCGTGAAGCACGACAGCAGCACGCCGAGAATCATCAGCCCGCCGAACACCGGCAGCACCGTGCCCATGCGAATCAGCAGCAGCGCGGGAATCGACAGCGCGAACAGACCGACGCAGCCGAGCAGCATCACCGGCTTGCGGCCGATCGCGTCCGACAGACGGCCGGCGGCGAGCGTCATCGGCATCATCAGGATCATCACGAGCAGCACGAGGAACAGGCCGTGCGTTTCGTTGAAGTGCAGGGTCGCCGACAGATAGCTCGGCAGATACGACAGTGCCATGTAGTCGGTCACGTTGAAGATCAGCACGAGGCCGACGCACAGCAGCAGCGGCTTCCATTGCTGCACGAGCAGTTGACGGAACGACTGCTGCGCAACCGCGCGATCTTCGGCTTCACGCTCTTCAGCCTGCTTCTTGAACGCGGGCGTTTCCTCGAGCTTCATGCGGATGTAGAGACCCACCAGACCGAGCGGACCGGCGATCAGGAACGGCACGCGCCAGCCCCAGGACAGCAGCGCGTCGGTCGACAGCGTCGCTGTCAGCAGCGCGACCGTGCCTGCGCCGAGCACGTAACCGATCAGCGTACCGAACTCGAGGAAGCTGCCCATGAAGCCGCGGCGCTTGTCGGTCGAGAATTCGGCGATGAAGGTCGCGGCGCCGCCATACTCGCCGCCGGTCGAAAAGCCCTGCACGAGGCGCGCAAGCAGCAACAGCATCGGCGCGAGAATGCCGATCGTTGCGTAGTTGGGGATCAGGCCGATCGCGAAGGTGCCGGCGGCCATCATGATCATCGTCATCGCCAGCACGCGCTGACGGCCGATGCGGTCGCCGAGCGGGCCGAACACCATGCCGCCGATCGGCCGCACGAGAAACGCCGCGGCAAATGTGCCGAAGGTCGCAATGAGCTGTGCCGACGGGCTCGAGGACGGGAAGAACACCTTGCCGAGCGTGACCGCGATATAGCTGTACACACCGAAGTCGAACCACTCCATCGCGTTGCCGAGCGCCATCGCGCCGACGGCCCGTTTCAGGAGTGAGTGATCGACGACGGTGATGTCGTCGAGGGAAAGGCGTTGTTCTTGTTTGTGGTGTCGCCAGAAGCCGTTGCTGGAAGCGGTCAAGGTTAAAACTCCAATGACTGCGACGAAACTCGTGATGCGTTCCGCCACGGTTGCTGGGAAGTGCGATTTCGCGAGCAAGGCGAGGGCATCCGCGGCACCGGCTATCCGGCGGCGGAACAGATGGCGAAAAAAAGCAAACGCCTGTGCCTCGCGATCAGTTCGCGAAAAAACACTCGTCTAGATTGTGCTGACTGTTGCATCTGCGTGGCCGTGGATGGGGGGCAGATGCATGGAGGACGCAGGGTGGCGGGAGACTCGCCCATGCGCCACTGAAGGCTTGAAACGAAAAAGGCCGATCTTGAATTTTCCGCTTAAGGCGGGGAAACGACCGACGAGCCTTCTTGTTTAAAAACAGCTCGATTCAGGATGACGCACGCGCGCAAAGCGCACGGCGAGCCGACCTGAAAAGAACGCGAATGAAGGTGAATTGCCGTTGAAACGATGCACATGTTAGCACGATGACGGAGGATCGTGCAAACCGGCGGTGCGAGGCGAGCGTGCCGATGCGGCTCAATCCGTTGCGGGGCGGGGGATCTGACGGGGTCAGAACGGTCTTCAAAACGGACCGCTTAGAACATATTACGGGCGCTTTCTGAGGCGGAAATGACGCGGTGAGCGGCGGCATCAGGCCGAAAAAAATCCGCGCTCACGGCGCGGATTTCTGGCGTGCGTGCGTTCGTTCGGGCGACGCGTTGTGTCGTCCCGGACGAAGCAAGTTCAGGCCGACGGCGGCACGAAGCCCGACGCGGTATCCGCGCCTTCGCCGAAGAAGAATTTTTCGGTCTGCTTCATCAGATATTGACGCGCGCGCGGATCGGCCATGTTCAGGCGGTTTTCGTTGATCAACATGGTCTGCTGCTTCAACCAGGCCTGCCAGGCTTCCTTCGAGATGCTTTCGTAGATCCGCTTGCCGAGTTCGCCCGGCAGCGGCGGGAAATCGAGGCCTTCGGCTTCCTTGCCGAGCTTCGCGCATTGAACCATACGAGTCATGCTGTGCTTCTCCTGTAATCGATGTGGGGCGGCAGACGCCTGTTCGGATCAGATGGGGGCGATCACGAGGTTACTCAAAGCTGTTTCATCAGCACGAGCGACTTGCGCTGCCAGTTGTAGAGTCGGCGGCGGTCTTCGGGCAGGTCGTCGACCGTGACCTTGACGAAGCCGCGCTTCAGGAACCAGTGTTCGGTGCGCGTGGTGAGCACGAAAATGCGCGTGAGGCCGCGTGCCCGCGCGCGCTGCTCGATGCGCTTGAGCAGGCGCTCGCCGTCGCCGGTGCCTTGCGCTTCGGGCGCGACCGTCAGGCACGCCATTTCGCCGATGCGTTCCTGCGGATACGGGTACAGCGCCGCGCAGCCGAACAGCACGCCGTCGTGCTCGATCACCGAGAAATGGTCGATGTCGCGCTCGATCTGGTGACGGCCGCGTCGCACCAGCGTACCGTCCGATTCGAGCGGCTCGATCAGCGCAAGAATGCCGCCGACGTCGTCCGGCGTGGCTTCACGCAGGCTTTCGAGGTTCTCGTACGAGATCATCGTGCCGACGCCATCGTGCAGGAACAGTTCGAGCAGCAGGCTGCCATCGAGCGCGTACGGGATGATGTGCGCGCGTGGCACGCCGCCGCGGCAGGCGCGGATCGAATGCTTGAGGTAAAACCCGGCGTCGCCAGTGACTTCCCCGCTTTCGTGCAGCTTGTAGGCGTCGTCGAGCGACAGTTCGCGGATCAGATCGGTGCCGCTTTCGCCGGCTTCCATCAGGCCCGGCGTTTCGGTCAGGAACACGATCTTGTCGGCGCGCAGCGCGATCGCCGCGGCCGAGGCCACGTCTTCCATCGACAGATTGAACGCCTCGCCAGTCGGCGAGAAGCCGAGCGGCGACAGCAGCACGAGCTTGCGGCTCGCGAGCGAGTGGCGGATCGAATCCGCGTCGATTTTGCGCACGAGGCCCGTGTGCTGGAAGTCGACGCCGTCCAGAATGCCGACCGGGCGCGCCGTCACGAAGTTGCCCGACACGACGCTGATGTGCGCGTGCGCCATCGGCGTGTTCGGCAAGCCCTGGCTGATCGCGGCCTCGATATCCAGACGCACTTCGCCGGCCGCTTCCTTCGCGGACTCGAGCGCGCGCGCGTCGGTAATGCGCATGCCGTGCGAAAACTCCGATTCGACGCCGTGCAGACTCATCTGCTCCTCGACCTGCGGGCGCGAGCCGTGCACCAGCACGATCTGGATGCCCATCGCCTGCAACAGCGCGATGTCCGACACGAGCGCATTCAGCAGCCCCTGATGCACGACTTCGCCGCCGAAACCGACGACGAATGTCTTGTTTCGGAACGCGTGGATATACGGGGCGACCGAACGCATCCAGTCGACGAATTGCGCATGCTGGGCGAGTGTTTCCGGCGAGTCGGCCGGGGCCGGAACGCTCGCGGGCGCGGGGACGAGGTCGGTTTGGGAATTCATGCCGGGGATTATAATGCGCCCCCATGTCGAATGTACCCAAAAGTCCCGCTGGGGCGAACGAGAAACCGGTGCCGGCCGGCGAGCAGGCGAACCCCGGCGACACGAAGCACCGCCCAGCGCAGGATGCGAAACCCGAGCCGACCCGCGACGCGCGTCGGGGGGCGGGTGCGTCTGCTCGAAAAATGCCGCGGGAAGGAGGCGGCGTGGGTCGCGAAGAGCACGCCGATGCGCGCGGAGCGGCGCGTGACGAACGACGCGGTGAATCTCGTGATGTCTCTGGTGAAGTATCTGGCGCAAAGCGAGGCGGTGAGGCTCGTGGCGAGCAACGCGGGGCTTCGTTGAGCGAGCAGCTCGGTCAATTCCGTACGGTGCTTCATCAAGCGGCCAGTGAGCAGCAGGGTAGTGGGCCGCAAACCGAGCGCCGCAGCATGCCTTCGGACGCGCCTCGCGGTGAGCAAGGCCGGCGGGCTCGCGACGAGCGAGATGGCGAGCGGCAAAGCGAACCGCGTGGCGAATCCCGCGACGCGCCGTTCGACGCGTCTCGCGCCGAACGGCCTCGTGCGCCTCGCAGCGAGCAGAAAGATCGCGGACCCCGTACCCGGCAGCGCGGGTCTGCCCCCGTTGAACAACGTCACACTTCGCGCGACACGCAATCTGGCGAGCCGCGCAAGGAACCGCGTGCGCCGCGCGAACCGCGGCCCTCGCGGTTCGTCGAGCCAAATCCGATTCCCCCGATCACGTTCCCTGAAGCGCTTCCCGTCTCCGGTCGCCGCGACGAGATCGCGCGGGCGATCGCGGAGAATCAGGTCGTGATCCTGTCGGGGGAAACCGGCTCGGGCAAGACCACGCAGTTGCCGAAAATCTGCCTCGCGCTCGGCCGTGGCCTCGGTGCCGGCGGCAATGGTCTGATCGGTCATACGCAGCCACGCCGGATCGCCGCGTCGGCGACCGGGCGCCGGATCGCCGAGGAACTCGGCACGCCGTTTGGCGAAGTGGTCGGCTACAAGGTGCGCTTCAATGACAACCTCGCGCCGGGCGCATCGGTCAAGCTCATGACCGACGGCATTCTGCTTGCCGAAACGCAGACCGATCCGCTGCTGAAGGCGTACGACACGCTGATCATCGACGAAGCGCACGAGCGCAGCCTGAACATCGATTTTCTGCTCGGCTACCTGAGGGAGATTCTTCCGAAGCGCCCCGACCTGAAGCTGATCGTGACCTCGGCGACGATCGACGCCGACCGTTTCGCGCGTCATTTCGGCAGCGACGACAAGCCCGCCCCGGTGATCGAAGTGAGCGGGCGGCTGTATCCGGTCGAGGTACGTTATCGTCCGGTCGTCGAGGACAGCCCGGCGGTCAAGGCGGCGCAAGGGACCTCGGGTGCGTCGTCGTCGTCCGGCCGCGAGCGTCCGAAGACGCAGCGCGAGTCCGATCGCGATCTGATGGAAGCGATCGTCGACGGCGTCGACGAACTGTGCCGCGAAGGCCCCGGCGACGTACTCGTGTTCCTGCCTGGCGAGCGCGAGATTCGCGACGCCGCCGAGGCGCTGCGCAAACATCATCCGCCGCATACGGAGATTCTGCCGCTGTTCGCGCGGCTCTCGGCTGCGGAGCAGGAGCGCGTGTTCCGCGCGTCGAACGCGCGCCGCATCGTTCTCGCGACCAACGTCGCCGAAACTTCGCTGACGGTACCCGGCATCCGCTACGTGGTCGACACCGGCCTCGCGCGCGTGAAGCGCTATTCGTATCGCAACAAGGTCGAGCAGTTGCAGGTCGAGTCGATTTCGCAGGCCGCAGCGAACCAGCGTGCGGGTCGTTGCGGTCGGGTTGCCGATGGCATCTGCATTCGCCTGTACGAGGAAAGCGACTTCCAGGGCCGCGTGCGCTTCACCGATCCGGAAATCCTGCGCTCTTCGCTCGCGTCGGTGATTCTGCGCATGAAGTCGCTGCATCTGACGGCGATCGAAACGTTCCCGTTCATCGAGCCGCCGCCGGGCCGTGCGATTTCCGATGGCTACCAGTTGCTCAACGAACTCGGCGCCGTCGACGATGACAACCACCTGACGCCGCTCGGTCGCGAACTCGCGCGCCTGCCGCTCGATCCGCGCGTGGGCCGCATGATCCTCGCCGCGCGCGACCAGCAGGCGCTGAAGGAAGTGCTGATCATCGCGAGCGCGCTGTCCGTGCAGGACCCGCGCGATCGCCCGATCGAAGCGCAGGAGCAGGCTGACCAGGCGCATCGCCGTTTCGCCGACGAGCGCTCCGAATTCCTGCAGTGGCTGAAGATCTGGAACTGGTTCGAGGAAGCGATCGCGCACAAGAAATCGAACCGGCAGTTGCAGGACGAGTGCCGCAAGAACTTCCTGTCGCAATTGCGGCTGCGCGAATGGCGCGACGTCCACTCGCAGTTGCTGACGGTGGTGCGCGAACACGGCTGGCGGCTGAACGAAGCGGAGGCGACCTTCGAGCAGATCCATCTGGCGCTGCTGACCGGTCTGCTCGGCAACATCGGCCTGAAAGCCGACGACGAGCCGTACTACCTCGGGGCGCGCGGCATCAAGTTCTATTTGTGGCCGGGCTCGGCCCTCGTGAAAAAGGCGGGCAAGTGGGTAATGGCCGCCGAGCTCATCGAAACGAGCCGCCTGTACGCGCGCTGTATCGCGAAAATCGAGCCGGAGTGGGTCGAGAAGGTCGGCGCGCATCTGCTGAAGAAATCGCTGTCCGAGCCACATTGGGAAAAGCGCGCGGCGCAGGTGTCCGCGTTCGAGCGCGCGATGCTGTACGGCCTGCCGATTTATCACCGGCGACGCGTCGCGTTTGGCAAGCAGGATCCGACGCGGGCGCGGGAGCTGTTCATTCGCGGTGCGCTCGTCGAAGGCGAGTTCGACACGAAGCTCGCGTTTTTCGCACACAACCGCAAGCTGCTTGCCGACATCGAACAGCTCGAGCACAAGTCGCGCCGCCAGGACGTGCTGGTCGACGACGAATTGATCTTCGCCTTCTACGATCAGGCGCTGCCGGAAGGCATCCATACCGGCGCGTCGTTCGAGCGCTGGTATCGCGACGAGGTCAAAAAGAGCGGTCAGGCGGAGGACAAGCTGCGGCTGTTGTATCTGTCGCGCGATGATCTGATGCGGCACGAAGCGGCGGGCGTCACGACCGATCTGTTCCCGAAGCGGCTGACCATGGCGGGCATCGAGATGGCGCTGACCTATCACTTCGAGCCAGGCACCCCGCGCGACGGCGTGACGCTCGCGGTGCCGCTGTATGCACTGAACCAGGTCGACGCGCGCCGTTGCGAGTGGCTCGTGCCCGGCATGGTGAAGGAGAAGGCGCAGCAGCTGCTGAAGTCGTTGCCGCAGAAGCTTCGTCGCCATTGCGTGCCGCTGCCCGAGTACGCGGCCGGTTTCGCCGAGCGGCACAGCGCGCAGCGCTTCGGGGCGGCCGGCCTGCTGGAGGCGCTGATTGCCGACGTGCGCGAGCAGACACAGATCGCAATGAAGCAGTCCGACTTCAAGCTCGAGACGCTGCCCGCGCATCTGTTCATGAACTTCAAGGTCATCGACGAACATGGGCGGCAGCTCGCGATGGGGCGCAATTTGTCGCAACTGCGCGCCGAGCTTGGCGGCCAGGCGCAGCAGCATTTCCAAAAACTCGTCTCGGGCGCGGCGGGTGCCGCCTTGGCCGATGCGGGCGGGGGCGGGGTCGCAACACCCGCACAGTCTGCGGATTCGGCGGCGAGTGGCGCGTCGCGCGGCAAGGGCGCTCCGCAGCCCGTCATGCCGGATGGTGCTCCGGGCACTGCGCTGTATGAAAACCTGAGCACCTGGAATTTCGGCAAGCTGCCCGAACTGCTCGAGATTCGCCGCGGCGGTCAGACACTGTTTGGCTACCCGGCGCTGGTGGACCGTGGCACGCATTGCGACGTTGAGGTGTTCGATTCGCCGGAAGAAGCCGCGCGGATTCATCGCGCGGGCTTGCGTCGACTTTTCGCGCTGCAGTTGAAGGAGCCGATCAAGTATCTGGAGAAGAATCTGCCGGGCTTGCGCGAAATGGCCATGCAGTTCATGCCACGTGGCACGCAGGAAGAGCTGCGCGATCAGCTGATCGACACCGCGCTTGACCGGGCGTGTCTGCAGGACCCCCTGCCCGACGACGATGCGAGCTTCCACACCCGACGCGACGAAGGGCGCAGCCGCCTCACGCTGCTCGCGCAGGAAATCTCGCGGCTGGTTGGGCAGATCCTTGGCGAATACGCGAGTCTGACGAAGAAGCTCTTGCAGGCGAAACCGTTCGCGGCCGCACACACCGACCTGCAGAGCCAGCTCGACGCGCTGATCGGCAAGCGTTTTGTCGTCGATACGCCGTATGCGCAACTCGCGCATTTCCCGCGTTATCTGAAGGGGATGGCGCTGCGTATCGACAAGCTGCGCGCGGACCCCACACGCGACGCGCGCCAGTTCGCGGAATTCCAGCCGCTGCAGCAGCACTATCAGCGCGCGGTGTCGCAGCGCGGCGGCGTTGTGGATCCGCGGCTTGCGGAATTCCGCTGGCTGCTCGAGGAGTTGCGCATCTCGCTGTTCGCGCAGGAACTGCGCACCCCGATGCCGATTTCGGTGAAGCGCCTGCACAAGGTGTGGGAGTCGATGCAGCGCTAAAGCCGGGGCGCTCGCTCGCGGACGCTGGAGACTGCGTGTGCACGGCGCGCGACGAGCAGGTCGGTGCACCGATGCGCGCCGTGCGTCGCGAGCGTCCGCTGAGCAACGTCGCGGCCGACCTCTGTCGGACACGATCGATCGAGCTGGCGTCACCAATGCATCCCCGCGCCGAGCGAAGCGCCGAACTGCCCGCGCGAGTCGGTGCTGCCCTGGACCTTGTATATCCACCTGCCGGTGTCCGACAACTGCGACACGCTGATCGCGAGCGCCGATTGGCCGCCGTACGTGCCACCTGCCATGGCGACCATGCCGTGTCCCGGTAGGACCGCTTGTGGCAAGCCCGCCATTGCGAGCGCCGATGCCGTGCCGCCGTAGCTATCCCGGCGGGCCGAGCGGATCTGGTCGTCGGTATACCGGTTCGCCGCGCTGATCGCGCCGCCCACGCTTTGCTGCAACTGACCGACGTTGACCGCGTCTGTGCTTCTTACGCCGGCCGCGACGTTGGTGATCTGGCGTTCCTGGCCTGCCGCGCCAACCGACACTGTGTTCGCGCGATCCGCGACGGAGCCCTGGCCTAATGCCACCGAGTTGTCGGCGATCGCGCTGGCGGCGGAGCCAACCGCCGTGGCGTTGTTGCCGCTGGCGACGGCATTCGCTCCGATGGCTGCCGTGTTGACGCCGCTCGCTTGCGCATTCGCCCCGGTGGCAATGGCGTTGGCGCCGCTCGCCCTCGCGTTCGCACCGGTTGCAATTGCGTGCGCGCCAGATGCCTGCGCGCTTTCAGTCGCGCTATCGCCCGATGCACTGAACAACGCGTTAGCGGAGCCGATCGCCGCGCTATTGATTGCGCCTTCCAGCGCCGCGTTCAGCTGACCGAGGTTGACCGCGTCGGACGCCAGCGCGCCGTCCGCGACGTTGTGGATGACCGTGCCGTTCGTCGTATCGCCGCCGAGCGTAACGCCGTTCCGGTTGATGCTGCCGTCGGCGTTCGTGTCGTACATGACCGCGCCGTCCAGCTTCGCTGCGGTCGCGCTGCTCTGGTCGCTCACCGCTTTCAGTTGGGCCATGTTGACCGCGTCGGTGTCGGCGGTACCTGCCGCGACGTTGGCGATCTGGCGCTCGTTGCCCGCCGAGCCCATCGACACGGTACCCGCGCGATCGGCGATCGAGCCCTGACCGAGCGCGACGGAATTTGCGGCGAGTGCGGTCGAGTCATCACCGAGCGAAAGTGCGTGGTCGGCGGCTGCGCGTGCGCCGGAGCCGAGCGCGAGGGCGCCGTCGCCGTTCGCCGTGGCGTTGGCGCCGAGCGCCGTCGCACCGGAGCCGTAAGCCGACGCGGACGCGCCCAGCGAGGTCGCGCTGGCCGTGCCGGCGACGGCGCCCGCGCCGATCGCAGTCGAGCCCGTTGCGTCCGCGCTGGCGCCCGTGCCGAAAGCGGTTGCGTCGATGCCCGTGGCGCTGGCGTTGTTGCCCACTGCGAGCGCGTGCGTGCCGTTAGCGAGCGCGTCGTTCGAGCCGTCGGCCGGGTCGGCAGCGCTGAAGTAATGCAGCGCGCTGCTTTGAGCAAGTGCATCGACCTTGCCGTCGACCGCGCTCAACTGGCTCACGTTGACCGCGTCGGTGGGCGCCGCACCTGCGGCGACGTTCGTCAGGCGACGTTCGTCATTCGCCGAGCCGAACGAGACTTCGCCTGACGGGCTCAAGGCCGCGATCGGCGAGGCGCCCATTCCCACCGGTGCAAGCGCGCCTTGTGACAGGTCAGCGGTGGTGCTGGAATTGGCGCCCAACGCGACGCTATTGTCGGCACTCGCGTTTGCGTTGTTGCCGAGCGCGAGCGCGCCGGCGCCCGCAGCCGCTGCGCGGAAGCCGATTGCGCTCGCGTAGGCGCCGCTCGCCTGCGCGGCTACACCGAGTGCGATGGCGCCGACGCCGCTGACGAGGGCATTACTGCCCACGGCGACGCTCGAGTCCGCCAGCGCCGAGGCCCATGCTCCGGCGGCAACCGAGTTGGTGCCACCGGCGTGCGCGAGATAGCCGAGCGCGGTCGATCCGGCGCTGGTTGCCGTTGACTGAGAGCCGAACGCGGAGGCGGCCGGGTTCGCTGCTACCGAACCGGAGCCTGTCGCGACCGAATCGACGCCGAGCGCCGATGCATTCAGGCCGATCGCGGTTGCGCGGTCCGCTTGCGCATTCGCGTAGGTCCCGAAGGCGCTCGCGCCTTCGCCTTGCGCGGAAGAGGAGGGCCCGATGGCGACAGCGCCGTCGCCCTGTGCCGTCGCGTTTGCTCCGACCGCGATCGCGTCGTCGTTTTGAGCGTTCGCCTGCGCGCCGACCGCCAGCGATGAGTTGCCACTTGCGGTGGCCTGTGCGCCTATCGCGACTGCGGCGTCGCCGGGCGCGCTGGCCACGCCCAACTCAACGGCATCGACGCCTGCACCGGTCGCTTCCGTGACGTAAAGCGCCGCCGCCGCTATAGCGACACCCGCAGTGCTTCGGACCGCCCGGGCGATCTTTTTCTGGCGCGCGAAAGCACAGTGTGTTCGCGGGAAGGCTGTTTGCGGCGCCCCGGTTTTTACTTGAGACACCGCACGGTAGATCATCGAAATATTCTTGTTTGTCAATTAAAGAGCCTCCTCATTATTGTGATGACGCAGCGCGCAATCCGACATTAACGGAATGTTATTGTCTGATGGTTTTGACGTTTGAAAAATATAAAAACACTTGTTATTAAGACTTGCGTTATTTGACCGAACACCCGCTGGCCCTGGCGCCACACGCTCGGAATCCGAGGATGGAGCACCAATGAGGCAGTGCGTGTTGGTAATTCTCCGATCCAGGTGTGCAATTCAGATATCAGCGAACTCTGAAATTCAGTTGGGCTAAAAAATATATTAATACAGGCGAATTTTATTGATAAGAGAAAAGGAGTATTCCTATTTTTGCCACTAATGATTTGCGCGATATTATCGGGAGAGCGGTACAGGACCGAAACTGACGGGGAGAGCACAATGATTCCGTACTTGAAAACACGCGGCGCGAACACGAAACTGCATGCGGGAACTGAACACTCCCACACGCCGACGCACTTCATCGCACCCTCCATTTTCCGCTCGTCGCCCGGTGACGTACGTCAACCGCTCGGACCGGCAAACGTTCTACAATGACCGTTGTTCTCCGAAGCGAGTTTTCATGCGTAAATTTTTTCTTCCCGGCTTGACTGCCACGTTCGCCGCGACCGCGGCGCTGGTCGCCGCTGCAGGCTTTTTTTCTCCGGCGGCGCACGCCAATAACGTGATCGTGCTCAATTCCGGCGAGGCCACGCTGAGCCTGATCGACGAGAACAGCCGCCAGGTCGTCGGAACCGTGCCCACGGGTAAGGAACCGCATCACCTGATGGCCACGCCGGACAATTCCTCACTGATCGTTGCCAATTCGGTGTCGAACAACCTGATGTTCGTCGATCCGAAAACGGGTCAGATGCAGCACTGGGTCGAGAACATCGAAGATCCCTATCAAATCGGTTTCTCGCCGGACCGCAAGTGGCTCGTCACCACGGGCCTGCGGCTCGACCGCCTCGACATCTATCACTACGACGGCCAGAAAAACCAGATGACATTGGCTTCACGGCTGCCGCTCGCGGTGATGCCGAGCCACATGGCGTTTTCGAACGACAGCAAGACCGTGTTCGTCACGCTGCAGGTATCGGGGGAGCTCGCCGCCATCGACTTGCCCACGCAAACCGTCAAGTGGAAGATGAAGGTCGGCAAGGTGCCGGCGGGTCTGTGGATGACACCGGGCGAAAAGTATCTGCTCGTCGGCATGACCGGCGAGGACTACGTCGCGGTGGTCGACTGGCGCAACCAGAAGGTCGTCAGGACGATTCATACGGGTAAGGGTGCGCACAACTTCCGCTCGCTCGCCGACGGCAAGCATGTCGCGGTGTCGAACCGGGTCGCGAGCACGATCAGCATCATCGACGAAGACACGCTCACCAACGTCGGGGACATCACCGGTCTGATGCCGGGACCGGACGACATGGAGCTTTCCGCCGACAAACGCTATTTGTGGGTGACGTTCCGCTTCGCGAAGCACGTCGGCATCATCGACCTCAACACGCGCAAGCTGATCCAGATCATTGCGGTGGGCCGCTCGCCGCATGGCATCTATTTCTTCAATCGCGCGCCGGTCACGGCGCCGAATGGCGCCTGAGGGTGACTGAAGGTGCCCAAGCGCAACAGGGCAGGGCGCGCGCGCCATGAAGGATGAAGTAACCAGGCCAGCATCATGTTCCATCTGATCTTCTCTTCGCTCGACAGCTTCGTTTCAGCCGTGCAGACGTGGCTGTATGTCGACGTCGTGCAGCCGCTACTGTTCCATTTCGGCCTGATGGACTACGACGAGGACACCTACGACAGCCTGTACTGGGTCATCGTCGGTGTGCTCGAGGTGCTTGCGATGTACGCGATTCTGCGTCCGCTCGAAGCGTTGCGTCCAGTCGAGCAATGGGAGAGCCGCAAGGCAGTGCGCGTCGACGTGCTGTACACGTGGATCGCCAAGCTCGGCATTCTGAATCTGTTCTTTTTCTTCGCACTGCAGCCGTTCTTCGACAACGTGCAAGGCTGGTTGCGGCTGCACGGCATTGCGAACCTGAACTTCGACAATCTGTGGCCCGGCGTGACCACGCAGCCGCTCGTCACGTTCGTCATGTATCTGCTCGTGCTCGATTTCGCCGGCTACTGGTATCACCGCGGCCAGCACCGTATCGGCGTGTGGTGGGAATTGCATGCGGTACACCATAGTCAGCGGCAGATGTCGCTATGGTCCGACGATCGTAACCATCTGCTCGACGACTTGCTGCAGGCATCGTTTTTCGCGGTGATTGCACTCGTGATCGGTGTGCCGCCGTCGCAATTCGTTGTACTGGTTGCGATCACGAACCTCGCGCAAAGTGTGCAACACGCGAACATCCGCCTGTACTACGGCTGGCTCGGCGAGCGCTTGCTCGTCAGCCCGACGTTCCATCGCCGTCACCACGCGATCGGCTATGGGCATGAAGGGCTCAAATACGGCTGCAATTTCGGCGTGCTGTTCCCGTGGTGGGACATGATGTTCCGCAGCGTGTCGTGGAGCCGCGACATGGAGCCGACCGGTATCAGCGATCAGCTCGAAGGCCGCCGCTATGGCGAGGGCTTCTGGGCGCAACACTGGTTCGCGTTCGTGCGCATCGCGCGGCGCCTTGCGCCGAAGCGCAGCACACCCGGCAACGACACCGCTGCCGTCTGAGTCCATTCCGGGTCCATCCGAGCACGCACATTGGCGCGCTGCCTACTTCGGCCGGCGGCGCGTTCCTTGGTTTATGCTGTGCACGTTCGTCCGCACGCTCCAGTGCCCCTGCATGCCTGGCCGGCGCGCGGCGCGACTTCCCCTCTATCGTTTCGTTCGCAGGCACTGGCTCGCATGAATGATCTGTTGCGCTCGTTCGGGCGCGCGCTCGCAAGCGCGTTGCATCCGCGCATGCTCTGGCTGACCTTCAAACCGTTCATCGTCGCGACGGTCGGCTGGGGCGTTCTCCTGTGGTTCTTCTGGCAGACGCTGACCGGCGCGACCCGCACCTGGCTCGACGACTGGTCGTTCACCACCACGCTTTATCATCTGTTCGACTGGCTCGGTTTTTCGGCGCTGCACGCAGTCATCGCGCCTTTCATCGTGATCGCGATGGCGATCCCACTGATTGTCGTCACGGTGCTGCTGCTGATCGCCATGCTGTCGATGCCGGCCGTGATCCGCTTTCTCGCGGCGCGCCAGTTCGCCGAGCTCGAAATGCGGCGCGGCGGAACGTGGTACGGTAGCCTCGGTCAGGCGCTATGGACTACGCTCGTGTGTCTCGTGTTGCTGATCGTCACCTTGCCGCTGTGGCTCGTGCCACCGTTCTTCGCGCTGATTCCGCCACTGTTGTGGGGCTGGCTCACGTATCGGGTGATGACCTACGACGCGCTCGCGTTGCATGCGACGCGCGACGAGCGGCGCGAACTCGTGCGGCGCTATCGGCTGCCGCTGCTGATGATCGGCATCGTGAGCGGCCTGCTCGGTTCGGTGCCGACGCTGCTGTGGGCGTCGTCGGTATGGCTGATTGTGCTGTTCCCGGTGATCACGACGGTGACGATCTGGATTTATGCGTTCATCCTCGTGTTCTCGGCGCTATGGTTCGGCTACTACTGCCTGCGCGCGCTGCAGCGTATGCGGGCGGAAGCGCCTGGCGGCGCGCGCGAGGTCGCGCCGGTTCCCTATTGATCAAACGAAAGAGGCGGCAATGGCATTTGGCGTCATCATCATCGGCGACGAAATCCTGTCCGGCAGACGCGTCGACAAGCATCTGCCGAAGGTCATCGCGTTGCTCGGCGCGCGCGGACTGTCGCTCGGCTGGGCGGAGTACATCGGCGACGATCCAGAGCGCATCACCGCGACGCTGCGGCGCACGTTCGCGTCGGGCGACATCGTGTTCTCGACCGGCGGCATCGGCGCGACCCCGGACGACCACACACGCCAGTGCGCGGCGGCCGCGCTTGGCGTGCCGCTCGAACTGCATCCGGAGGCCGCGAAGCTGATCCAGGAGCGCATCCGCGACATGCATCCGGCGAATTCGCCGACGCCGCTCGATCTGAACTCGCCCGAGAACCGGCATCGCCTGAATATGGGCACGTACCCGCAGGGCGCCGACATCATTCCGAACGGCTACAACAAGATTCCGGGCTTTTCGATCCGCCAGCACCATTTCGTGCCCGGTTTCCCGGTGATGGCCTGGCCGATGATCGAGTGGGTGCTCGACACGCAGTACGCGCATCTGCATCACACGACGCCGCACGCCGAAAAGTCGCTGCTCGTGTTCGAGTTGCCGGAGTCGCGCCTGACGCCGCTGATGGAGAAAATCGAGCGCGATTTTGCGGGCGTGCGGGTATTCAGCCTGCCGAGCGTCGGCGATGCGGAGCGCGGCGGTGTTTATGCGCGGCATCACATCGATCTCGGCGTGAAGGGTGAGCCGGAAGCCGTCGCCGCGGCGTTCGTGAAGCTGCGCGAGGGAGTGCATCTGCTCGGTGGCGATATCGTCGAGCCTGAAGCGGCGGCAGCGGCGGCAGCCGCGGGCAAGCCGCGAAGCTGAGTGACGGCGGTCCTCTGGACCGCTCTTCTGCACGACCTGCGCGGAGCCAGGCGGCGGGCGCCGCGCAACCAACCGCGCCTGTTCCGGATGCCTATCGATTCCCCACATCGGTGGCATTCACGTCATTCACGGTTCTTGCCAAATAAAATGCGTAATGCATAACCAGGTTTTCCTTCAGGCCTGGCGTATCTTCCATTGCTTCAATTAATTCAATAATTGGGTATTCCGCCGGAAATTTTAGTTTGTTTAGTAAATTTCAATAAACTTAAACCGGAATGGATAATTGATTGACGCAATTCGAATCGCTCATATAGCATGGCCTCCAGTCATTGGACCGATTGTCAATTGATAATTAGGTTGACTAAAAGAATGACTAAACAATACTCAGGAGGCAGCCGTGATAGATATACGTCGTCTTTCGGTCGCTTTGCTTATTACCAGTGCGTTGACGGGTTGTGGAGGAGATAGTCCGGGCAGTCAGGCCGGCGCCGCCGCGGTGGCAGCGGACCAGCTTCATGGAGCGGCTCAGGGTAGCGCAAGCGCCAGTTCGAACGGGGCAGTCGCCAATGCAACCAACGATAGCGCGCAAACTTCCGCAGCCGACCACGCGACCCTGCGCCTGACTCAATACGTCAATCCGTTGATCGGCACTCTGGCGAGCGACTCTCCCAATCCGGTGCCTGCGGGACAGGCCGGCAGCGTGGTGCCCGCGGCAGGCCTGCCGAACGGCATGGTGCAATGGGCGCCCGATACGAATACCACTCCGGCTCCTGCGAACAGCGCGGAGCCCGGTTCGCCCGCTGGTTACTACTACGACATCGGCTCGATCCAGAGTTTCAGTCTCACGCATATGAGCGGCGCCGGTTGTTCCGGCAATGACGGCGAATTCCCCGTGATGCCGACGCTGGATGCCACCAAGCCGCTCGCGCAAACGTTCAACCACGCCAACGAAAAGGCGGTAGCGGGGGCCTACTCGGTACTGCTCGACAACCAGATCAAGGTCGAGTTAACGGCGACCCTGCGCACGGGCTTCGGCCGCTTCACGTATCCGGATCAGCAGTCGTCGACTCTCGTGCTCGATACGACCTACACGAATACGCAAACGGGCGTGGCCGGTTCGGTCACACAGGTGGACGCGAGAACGATTTCAGGCAGTACCACGGGCGGACATTTCTGCGGCAATTCAACGAATGTGCCGGTGTACTTTTATGCGCAATTCAGTCAGCCATTTGCAAAGACTTCTTCTTTTAACCAGGGCCGAGCCGTCATGAATTTCGGTAAAGCCAGCACGGTCCTGATGAAAATCGGTATTTCGTACGTCAGCGTCGCCAATGCCAAGGGTAATCTCGCGAAGGAAAATCCGTCCTGGGATTTCGATGGCGTAAAAGCGGTGGCCGATGCGGTATGGAATCAGCGCCTCAATACGATTCAGGTGAGTAGCCAGGATACGGCTGCGCTGACGAAGTTTTATACGGCGTTCTACCACGCGCTATGGGCGCCGAGTGTATTCAGCGATGACAACGGCCAATATATCGGCTTCGATCAGCAGGTCCATACGGTTAGCGCGGGTCACTCGGCGCAGTACACGAGCTTTTCGGGCTGGGACATCTATCGCTCGCTGATTCCGCTCAAAGCCACGCTGTTTCCTCAGGAAACCAGCGACATGGCGCAGTCGCTCGTCAACGATGCGGATCAGTGCGGCGCGATTCCCCATTGGGTCAACGACAACGTCGAGGATGGCGTGATGCCGGGCGACGCCGGCTCGCTGATCGTGGCGGGTGCCTACGCTTTCGGCGCGCGCGCGTTCGATACCTCGGGCGCGTTGAAGCACATGATCCGGATGGCCAACATTCCTGGAACCGCGTGCAACGGTGTGACGACGAACGGCGGCCGCGCCAGCTATCTGCAGTACGGCTATATCACCAGTGGTGAATGGGGGCAGGCGTCGTCGACGCTCGAATACGCGAGCAGCGATTTCGCCATTTCGCAGTTTGCCGGCCAACTGGGCAACGCGACCGCGCAGAAGATGCTGCTGAGTCGCTCGGCCTATTGGCAGAACCTGCTCAACACGTCGCTGACGCCGCCCCTGATCGCCGCGCGTAACTCCGACGGAAGCTGGATTGCGGAGACACAGAGCAGCACCGACAACTACGTCGAAGGCAATGCCGAGCAGTACACATGGATGGTGCCGTTCAACCCGGTCGGACTGTTTGCGCAACTGGGCGGGAACACGGCGGCGGTATCGCGGCTGAATACGTTCTTTACGGTGTTGAACGCGGGGATGAGCCTGCCCAATTTCTATATGGGCAACGAACCGACCTTCGAGGTGCCCTGGCTGTATAACTGGGCGGGCTCGCCGTCGGGCACGCAGAACGTGGTCCAGCAGATCATGGCGAGCGCCTTCGGCACAGGTCCGAACGGTTTGCCCGGCAATGACGACCTCGGCGCGGTGTCGGGATGGTACGTGTGGGGTGCGTTGGGTCTTTATCCGGAGATTCCGGGTGTCGGTGGCCTCGCGATCGGCAGTCCGCAGTTTTCGTCGATCACCGTTCATCTGGGCAACGGCAAGACGCTGCGTATCAATGCGCCGGGTGCGCCGGGCGCGAAGTATGTGCAAAGCCTGAGCGTCAATGGCGCGGCCCACCCTGGTTCGTGGCTCGACATCGATGCGCTGGCCGACGGCGCCACGCTGAACTTCGCGATGGGTTCGTCGCCTTCACAGTGGGGGACGAACGCCGCGGACGCGCCACCGTCGTATGGTGTGCCGCTCGCGCGCAACGTGGCCGACGCCTTCAACAACCATGGTATCGGCACTGACGGCAGCACCGATACCGATGGTCTCGGTGCGGACTTCGATGGCTCGCTCTACAGCTACTCGTCGCAGGCCCTGACGACGGCCGGCGCGGCGCCGGGCAAACCGTTCAGCTTCGCTGGCGCGAGCTTCGTGCTGTCGGGCGGTCCGCTCGATAACGCGGTGGCGGTGGGGCAGACCATCGCGATGCCGCCGGGCACGGCCGGGCGCTCACTGGTGCTGTTGGGCTCGGCCAACAATGGCCCGAGTTCGGGCTCCGCCCTCGTCACATATGCCGACGGCACGACCACGCCTTTCACGCTCGCATTCGACGACTGGACGCTCAATGGTGGTAGCGCGGCACCGGTGGACCCGGTCGCGTTGACGACGACGTATCGTAATGCCGGCGACGGCAGCAACGACGGCGTCAAGACCTATCTGTTCGCTCAGACCGTGCCGCTGACACCGGGCAAGCTCGTGGCGAGCGTCACGCTGCCGAAACAGGTCAGCGCGGGCAAGTTGCACGTATTCGGCATTGCGGCCGCGCCCTGAACGCATGAGGCGCCGCGCAGGCGGTGCCTCATGAAGTATGCGGTCCGCGCCGGAGGGTCCGGCTGGCGCGGGCCGCGACATCGCAGTGTCACACCCCGCGCCGACGATGCAGTCAATGTGTCGTCGGCGCGTCCCGTTTCAATCAGCCGGCTTCAACCGCGCGCCAGGGGCTTGCGCACCAAGGTGCACGGCCCACCGCCATCAGGCGCCGATCCACGGCAAGCCGCGAAAACACCATCCCGACACCGTCTTCCGATGCCCTTGGCCGTCCTTGTCGCCTTCGAAACCTTCCAGCAGGTCGTACGCCTTCGTGAAGCCGGCCTGGGTCGCGGCGATCGCGGCGAGCTTCGAGCGCGCGGCGCTGCGGCACAGGAACAGCACCGGCGTGTCGGGCGATGCCACGTGCGCGAGTTGTTGCATGAACTCCTGATTGGGCACCGCGCCCGGATAGCGCGTCCATTCGACGTGCGCGTATTGGCCGTCGCCGACCACGGGCCGGCCGACCCAGTCGAGCTCGGCGCGGGTACGCACGTCGACGAGACGCGTGCGCGGATCGAGTTCCAGCAGTTCGAACGCCTCGGCCGGCGAGACCGCGCCCGCGTAGGGCAACAGGTTCTCGGTGCGGCGGGCGTCCGCCTGCGCGTAAAGCTGTTCGAGCGTGCTCATGAGCGTCAATCTCCTTCAGGCCAAATGACCATTCTAGCGCGCGCCAGGCGCCGCGCAGGCTTGGGTAGACTGGATGGCGCGGGGCGGAAGCGGGAAACCGCACAGGCGTCGATGCTCAAAGATGGTGCATTTCCTGGCATATGCACCAGAACGGAAATGATCGTAATTTCCAAAGCGGTGAATGCACGAAACTGGTGCGTTCGAAGGTTCGGGTTCTCGTTCATCGATCCGCGCGCGCTTCGGGCGCGGCCCGCAAACTTAAGCGCAGCCAAGATGCGCGCCGAATCGGCGCATCGCGTCGGCATAGGTGGCACAATAACTGCTTTATTGGTGCCGATCGATTTGTCCCGGCGGAATTTTCTGCTCTGCGATGCCGTTTAGGTGGACGCGCCGGGATGGGTCAGCTAGATTGGGCGGCGGCTGAATCCGCCGAATTCGTTAATCAGGAGATAGGTTATGAGTAAATCCGTGGCCGACGTCATTCAACTCGTCAAAGACGAAGACGTCAAGTTTGTCGACTTCCGTTTCACCGACACGCGCGGCAAGGAACAACACGTTTCGGTGCCGGTGTCGGCATTCGATGAAGACAAGTTCGAAAGCGGCCATGCGTTTGACGGTTCGTCGATTGCCGGCTGGAAGGGCATCGAAGCATCAGATATGTTGCTGGTCCCGGACGCCAACACGGCCTTCATCGACCCGTTCTACGAAGAATCGACTCTCGTGCTGACCTGCGACGTCGTCGAACCGGCTGACGGCAAGGGCTACGAGCGCGACCCGCGCTCGCTCGCGAAGCGCGCTGAAGCGTACCTGAAGAACTCGGGCCTCGGCGACACCGCCTACTTCGGTCCGGAACCGGAATTCTTCATTTTCGACTCGGTCCAGTGGAGCACGGACCAGTCGGGCTGCTTCATCAAGATCGGTTCGGAAGAAGCACCGTGGTCGTCGGCGAAGGAATTCGACGGCGGCAACACCGGCCACCGTCCGGGCACGAAGGGCGGCTACTTCCCGGTCGCGCCGGTCGACACGTTCCAGGACATCCGCTCGGAAATGTGTCTGCTGCTCGAACAGATCGGCATTCCGGTCGAAGTGCACCACCACGAAGTGGCGGGCCAGGGCCAGAACGAAATCGGCACCAAGTTCTCGACGCTGGTTCAGCGCGCGGACTGGACGCAGCAACTGAAGTACATCGTTCAGAACGTCGCGCACTCGTACGGCAAGACGGCGACCTTCATGCCGAAGCCGGTGGTCGGTGACAACGGTTCGGGCATGCACGTTCACCAGTCGATCTGGAAGGATGGCCAGAACCTGTTTGCCGGCAACGGCTACGCGGGGCTGTCGGAATTCGCGCTGTTCTACATCGGCGGCATCATCAAGCATGCGCGCGCGCTGAACGCGATCACGAACCCGACGACGAACTCGTACAAGCGTCTCGTGCCGCACTTCGAAGCACCGGTGAAGCTCGCCTACTCGGCGCGCAACCGTTCGGCATCGATCCGCATTCCGCACGTATCGAACCCGAAGGGTCGCCGTATCGAAACGCGTTTCCCGGACCCGATGGCCAATCCGTACCTGCTGTTCTCGGCACTGATGATGGCGGGTCTCGACGGCGTGCAGAACAAGATTCACCCGGGCGAAGCCGCTGACAAGAACCTGTACGACCTGCCGCCGGAAGAGGATGCAAAGAT
>DATAQT010000325.1:0-5166 GCA_036264535.1 Paraburkholderia sp.
TATAGCTGCATCGACGTGATGCGCGAGATCGCCGCGGCGAAAAACGTATCGGTCGCGCAGATCGCGCTGGCGTGGCTGCTGCATCAGCGTGTCGTCAGCACGGTGATCGTCGGCGCGAAGAAAATCGAGCAGCTCGACGACAATATCGCGGCGACCAACGTCGAGCTATCCGCCGATGAGCTCGCGAAGCTCGCCGAGGTCAGCAGTCTGCCGGCCGAATATCCGGGCTGGATGCTGGAGCGGCAGGGCGAGCAGCGCCGGCAGCAACTGGCTGAGGTGCGCAACGTCGTGCAGCGCTAGCGCGGCGGTGCACCCGCGAGCGCCGTAGAAGCCTGAACCCTCATCGTCGCGCCGCGCGAATTTCATGCTGAAGCGGCCGCGACGATCATCACCTTTGTCACGCAATTGGGCGTAGACTTCACGCCGCAGGTCTTTTTCGCCTCGGCTGCGCCGATGTCTCGCGCTATATTTCAGACTCCTATCCAGTTCGTGACATTCTCATTCGCTTCAATTACAAAAGCTGGTGTTTTCGCGGCTTGGGCTTGCTGTTCGCTGACATTGCCCCATTTCGCCCTCGCGGCCGACAACGTGATCGTGCTCGACTCGGGCGAAGCGCAACTCACGCTGATCGATCCTGTCACGCACAAAGTGATCGGTACCGAGCCGACCGGCAAGGAACCCCACCATCTGATGATCACGCCCGACGGCCGCTCGCTGATCGTCGCGGATTCGATCTCGAACGACCTGATGTTTGTCGACCCTCACAGCGGCCGGGTGCAACGCCGTGTCGAGGATATCGAAGATCCCTATCAGCTCGGCTTTTCGCCTGACCACAAGTGGTTCGTCACCGCGGGCCTGAGGCTCGATCGGATCGACATCTATCACTACGACGGCGAGAACATGACGCTCGCGAAGCGCATTCCGCTCGCCAAGACCCCCAGCCACCTGACCTTCGCATCCGATAACCGCACCGTCTTCGTCACGCTGCAGGACACCGGCGAGGTCGCGGCGATCGATCTGCCGACGCAGTCAGTCCTGTGGAAGCTGCATGTAGGCAAGACGCCAGCCGGTCTCTGGATGACGCCGGGCGATCGCTATCTGCTGGTCGGCATGACCGGCGAAGACGATGTCGCGGTGGTCGACTGGAAAAACCGGCAACTCGTGAAGAAGATCCACACGGGCCGCGGCGCGCACAACTTCCGCAATCTCGACGATGGCCAGCATATTGCCGTGTCGAATCGGGTGGAGAGCACGATCAGCATTCTCGATTACAACACGCTGAGCAAGGTGGCCGACATCACCGGCCTGATGCCCGGCCCCGACGACATGGAACTATCCGCGGACAAGCGCTATCTATGGGTCACGTTCCGCTTCGCCAAGCATGTCGGCATCATCGATCTGAGCACGCATCGCCTGGTCGATACGATTGCGGTGGGACGTTCGCCGCACGGCCTGTATTTCGCCAACCGCGCGCCGGTCTACGCACCCAATCCGGACTGAGGAAACCCGAAAGGCTTTACATGATTCACGAACTCGCCGCTCAACTCGACAACGGCATCTCCGCCCTGCAGACGCTTCTGTACGTCGATGTCGTTCAGCCGCTCTTCTATCGCTTCAACCTGATGGGCTATGACGAAGACACCTACGATGCGCTCTACTGGGTGATCGTCGGCGCGCTGCAGATCCTCGTGTCGTATCTGGCGTTGCGCCCGCTCGAAGCGCTTCGCCCGGTGGAGACGTGGGCGGACCGCAAGGCGTTGCGCGCGGACGTGATCTATACCTGGATCGCCAAGCTCGGCATCATCAATATCGCGTTCTTCTTTCTGCTGCAGCCGATCTTCGACCATTGGCAGAGCCTGATGGCGATCCACGACGTGCCCAACATCGACGTCGACGGTCTATGGCCGGGCGTGACCGATCAACCGCTCGTGTCGTTTCTGATCTATCTGATCGTGCTCGATTTCGCCGGCTACTGGTATCACCGCTGGCAACATCGCTTCGGCGTGTGGTGGGAGTTGCATGCGGTACATCACAGCCAGCGGCAGATGTCGCTGTGGGCTGACGACCGCAATCACTTTGTCGACGACATCCTGCAGGCGGCTTTTTTCGCAGCGATTTCGCTGTTCATCGGCGTGCAGCCGAGCCAGTTCGTCGTGCTCGTGGCGGTTGGTAATTTCATGCAGAGCGTGCAGCACGTCAACGCGCGGCTGACCTATGGATGGCTGCTCGAACGGCTGATCGTGAGCCCGGCGTTTCATCGGCGTCATCATGCGATCGGCTATGGCCACGAAGGCACCCATTACGGCTGCAACTTCGGCGTGCTGTTTCCGTGGTGGGACATGCTGTTCCGGACCGCGTCGTGGGACCGCGCCGTCGAGCCGACCGGCATCCGCGATCAGCTGCCCGTGCCGCAGGGTACAGCGCGATCGTATGGCGATGGACTGATCGCGCAGCAGTGGTACGCGTTCGGTCGCATCGCCGCGCGCCTGCGCGGAAGGTAAGGGAGCCGCCGCGGAGTACGCCAGGTTCTCCGCGGCCACTTCGCTTCGGTACTCGCTCAGGTTTCGACGTCCGCGAGACTGAAGGTTTCCGTCTTGTCGTTGTACGAGAAGATTTCCGCGTAACGGCCCCAGTCGATCACGGTGTCGAGTGTTTCCTGCGCCGCGCTGTCGGACAGGAAGTCCTCGAGTTCCTGTTCGAAGCGTACGCGCGGCGCGCGATGCCCTGGCCGCTCGTTGAGCACCGCCCTGATTCGCGCGGCGAGCGGCACGCGTTGCAAGAGGTGATCGGCGAACATGATCTTGCGCTCCTGCGTGCTGCCCTCGGCGAATCGATGCGCGGGAGGCGTGAGGAACACGTCGCCCTCGGTGACTTCGGCAAAGTCGAGGTACTGCAGCATTTCGGCGATCGGGAACAGTTCGTCCACTTCCAGCTGCAACGTGCGCGCGATGTCGGGCATATCGGCGCGGCCCTTGTAGGGCTCGGCCGCGAGCGTTTCGATCAGACCGGCCATCAGGTTCGTCGACACGTTCGGCAACCAGCTACCGGGTTCGAGCTCGCGTTTTGCCGCGGCGCCGGTGGGGCGCGCGGTCATCTTCGCGTAGATCTCGTCGACGAGCGCGCGGAAAGCCAGGTCGAGCCGGTTGCGTGGATGCGCGAACGGCACCACGGTCTCGGCCACCACGCGCCCAGGGTTCGACGACAGCACGAGGATGCGGTCGCACATGAACACCGCTTCCTCGATGTTGTGCGTGACGATCAGCACCGACTTGATCGGCATGCGATCCTGGTTCCACAGGTCGAGCAGGTCGGTGCGCAGCGTTTCGGCGGTCAGCACGTCGAGCGCGGAGAACGGCTCGTCCATCAGCAGGATGGTCGGATCGACGACGAGCGCGCGCGCGAAGCCGACGCGCTGCCGCATGCCGCCCGACAACTCGCGAGGATAGGCGTTTTCGAACCCGTCGAGGCCGATCAGATCGATTGCCGCAAGCGCGCGTTTGCGCCGTTCGTCGACGCCGACGCCAAGCGCCTCGAGCCCGGCTTCGACGTTCTGCAGCACGGTTAGCCACGGAAACAGCGCGAAGGTCTGGAATACCATCGCGACGCCCTCGGCGGGGCCGTCGAGCGGCTTGCCCTGGTAGGTCACGTTGCCGCTCGTCGGCCGGATCAGACCGGCGATGATGCGCAGCAGCGTGGACTTGCCCGAGCCCGAACGGCCGAGCAGTCCGACGATCTCGCCCTCGTGCAGCGTCAGATTGACGTCGTCGAGCACCAGCAGCTCGCTCTGGTTTTTATTGAAGCCGCGGCACACGTGCTCGATGTTCAAGACCTGCGCACCCATGCGCGGGGTCGACTGGAGCGTGTCGGCGGGACTGGCTTGAATAACGTTTTGCATGGATTCACTCCTAATCGAGTCGGAGCCTGGATTCGGCAAAAGCATACATGGGGCGCCACAGCGTGCGGTTGAACAGCGTGACGAACAGCGACATCACGGCGACGCCAAGGATGATCTTCGGAAAATCGCCGGCGGCGGTGGTCTCGGCGATATAGGCGCCGAGACCGTGGGCGACGACCTTGGTATCGCCCCACTGGACGAATTCGGACACGATACTCGCGTTCCACGCGCCGCCCGATGCGGTGATCGCGCCGGTCACGTAGTAAGGGAAGACGCCTGGCAGCATGACCTGGCGCCACCATTGCCAGCCGCGGATGCGGAAATTCGTGGCCACCTCGCGATAGTCGTTCGGATAGGCACTTGCGCCCGCGATCACGTTGAAGAGGATGTACCACTGGGTGCCGAGCACGATCAGCGGCGACAGCCAGAGGTCCGGATTCAGATGAAAGCGCACGATCACGATCACGAACACCGGGAACAGCAGGTTCGCGGGGAATGCGGCGAGAAACTGCGCGAGCGGCTGGACCTTCTCGGCGAGCGCCGGACGCAATCCGATCAGCACGCCGATCGGCACCCAGATCACGGAGGAAATCGCGATCAGCACGGCGACGCGCAGCAGCGTGATGAGCCCGAGCACGAACACATGACCGACCTCGTCGAGCGTGACGCCGGTGCGCATATAGGCGACCACGCGATAGATCACGTAGACCGTCAGCAAGAAGACGAGGATGCCCCACACGATGTCGCCCACGCGCGTCGACTTCTCGCTGCGCGGTCGGCTGGCGCGCCGGATGTTCACGAAAGGCACACGGAGCGGGATGCGTGCGGCGGTCGCGAGCATCACGCCGGCCGGCGTCAGAAACCGGTGAATCAGACGCGTGCGCCGCATCATGTCGAGCAGCCAGGACTGCGGCGCGTTGCCCGAGCTGGTGGTCTCCATGCGGAACTTGTCGGCCCACGCGACGAGCGGACGGAACAGCAACTGGTCATACGCGAGGATCACGATCGTCATTGCGAGGATCACCCAGCCGACCGCGTGCAGGTTCTTCTCGCTGATGGCCTGGGCCAGATACGCGCCGATGCCGGGCAGCGTGATCGTATTGTTGCCGACCGTAATGGCTTCGGAGGCCACGACGAAGAACCAGCCGCCCGACATCGACATCATCATGTTCCAGATCAGGCCCGGCATCGAGAACGGCACTTCGAGCTTCCAGAAGCGCTGCCACGAAGTCAGATGAAAGCCGCGCGACACTTCGTCGAGATCGCGCGGC
>DATAQT010000417.1:0-20220 GCA_036264535.1 Paraburkholderia sp.
GGGCAGGATATTCGCGACGTCACGCAGGATTCGCTGCGCGCGTCGATCGGCATCGTGCCGCAGGACACGGTGCTGTTCAACGACTCGATCTACTACAACATCGCGTACGGGCGGCCGTCGGCGACGCGCGACGAAGTGATCGCGGCGGCGCGCGCCGCGCATATCCACGACTTCATCGACAGTTTGCCGAAGGGCTACGACACGCCGGTCGGCGAGCGCGGGCTCAAGCTTTCCGGCGGCGAAAAGCAGCGCGTCGCGATCGCGCGGACCATCCTCAAGAACCCGCCGATCCTGCTATTCGACGAAGCGACGTCCGCGCTCGATTCGCGCTCCGAGCGAGCGATCCAGCACGAGCTCGACCAGATCGCACGCGAACGCACGACGCTGATCATCGCGCACCGGCTGTCGACGGTCGTGCACGCGCAGCAGATCATCGTGATGGACAAGGGACGCATCGTCGAGCGCGGCACGCACGCGGAGCTGTTGCGCGCGAACGGCCTGTTCGCGCAGATGTGGGCGTTGCAGCAGCGCGCCGCGCAGACGACAGACGCGGTGGAAAAGGCGGAAGCGGTCGGCGCGAACGAGAGTGCGACGAAGTGAGGCTCAGCGCGCCCGCAGCAGCCGATCGAGCGCTTCCAGCTGCGCCTGGGTACCGACGTTCGCCCACAAGCCGTCGTACAGCTCGCCGCTAGCCAGCCCTCGCGCAATCGTCTCGCGGTAATACGGGGTCAGCGCGCGCCGCGTGCCGCGCGGCAGATCGCGGAACATCCGCGTGTCGTAGAGCCCGAAACTGCCGAACGTGAGGCGCGGCTGCGTATCGAGCGACAGCACGCCGTCGAGGAGACCAAAGTCGCCGTTCGGATGAAACGCGGGGTTCGGTACCATCACCAGATGCATGCCGGGCTCGGGCAGCGCCTGCAGCTCGCCTGCGCGCGCGTGCAGCGCGGCGTAATCGTATTCGGTGTACACGTCGCCGGCCACCGCGACGAACACGTGATCCGCGCCGTCATCGGTCAGTAGCGGCAGCGCCTGCGCGATGCCGCCCGCGGTCTCCAGCGCCTCGTGCTCGTGCGAATAACGCAGCTCGACCTGCCAGCGCGAGCCGTCGCCGAGCGCCGCTTCGAGCTGCGCGCCGAGCCACGCATGATTGATCACGATGCTGCGGATGCCGGCCCGCGCGAGCCGTTCGATCTGCCACACGATCAGCGGCTTGCCGCCCACTTCGAGCAAAGGCTTCGGGCACGCGTCGGTCAACGGACGCATGCGCTCGCCGCGGCCCGCGGCGAAAATCATTGCTTTCTTCACGGACATCGTCATCGGTCAGAAGGTGTAGCCGATTTCCTGCGCGCGGCCCTGGAGGTCGTCGAGCAGTTTCGCAAACCCGCGCAGCGGCGCGTATCGCTCCGCCACCTTGCGTGCATAGCCGATGAAGCGCGGCAGGTCGTTCATGTAATGCGCCTTGCCGTCGCGGTAGTTGATGCGGCAGAACAGGCCGAGCACCTTGATGTGGCGCTGCAGCCCCATCCATTCGAGCTGGCGGTAGAACTCGCCGAAATCGGCATCGACCGGCAGGCCGGCCTTTTTCGCGCGCTCCCAGTAGTACACGAAGCAGTCGAGCTCGAACTCCTCGTCCCAGCTGAGGAACGCGTCGCGCAGCAGCGACACGACGTCGTAGGTGATCGGGCCGTATACCGCGTCCTGAAAGTCGAGCACGCCGGGGTTCGCCGGGTTGGGCGCCGAGGCGATCATCAGATTGCGCGGCATGAAATCGCGCAGCATGAAGCTTTGCGGCTGTGCGCGCGCGCTCGCGACCAGCAGCGCGAACGTGCGATCGAGCAGTTCGCGCGTCGCGGCGTCGACCTCGCGGTCGAGATGGCGGCCGATGAACCACTCGGGCATCAGCTCCATTTCGCGGCGCAGGAACGCTTCGTCGAACGGCGGCAGCACGTCTTCGCGCGAGCTGAGCTGCCAGCGGATCAGCGCGTCGAGCGCGTCGCGCATCAGCTTGCGCGCCGCAAGCGTGTCGCCCGCGGCCTGCGCGTCGGTCAGCGCGCCGAGGTACGACGCCGTGCCGAGATCAGTGACGAGCATGAAGCCTGCGTCGAAGTCGACTTCGAGCACGCGCGGCACGTGCACGCCGGCGACCTCGAGCAACTGCGCGATCTGCGCGAATTCGCGACATTTTTCGGGCGGCGGGGCGTCGACGGCGATCAGCGTGGCCGCGCCATTGCCTTGCGCCGCCTTACCGGTGAGCCGGAAATAGCGCCGGAAACTGGCGTCGGACGAGGCCGGAACGAGGGTGTCTGGCTCGAGCGCATGGCGCGCCGCGTGGCCTTGCAGCCAGGCCTTGAGCAGGGACAGACGGGTGTCGGTGAATTCTTGGGTGGAAGGCAGCGTCATGAAAAGCGGCGGCAAATTCTGGGGGGCAACGTCTTGCCATATAATACCCCACGACTTTTTTGACGCGACTCACACGCCAGCTTTCGCGTGCTCCGTTTCACCGCCCGCCTTATCATTCGGCAAATTGGGAATCCAGACGTGCAGCCGACTCTCACGGTCGCGGTGTGCTGGCGGTGGATCGTGACAGCGGAAGCTTGCGCTCGGGTCGACTCGCCAAACGATACATGCCGCCCAGACAGCTTTCCTATACGACTCCTTCCTGTGCAGTAGTGCCGCGCAAAAGGCGGCTCGTCGCGGCGTTGATCGCCGTTCCGGGCCTGATGCCCGCGCTTGCGTACGCCCAGTTGGCGGGGGAAGCTGCGCAGCCGCAACCGGTTTATCCGCCGTGGGGCATGCAGCTTGCTCCGCAGCTCGAAGACCATCCGTTGCAAACGGGCCAGCGGCCGGCCACCTTCGTGCTCGGCGACCACGCGAGCGGCACGATCGACCAGGATCTCGCCGCCAAGGGCTCGGCCGAAGTGCGTCACAACACGGCCGTGATCAAGGCCGACGACCTGCACTACGACCAGGACACGGACATGGCCGATGCGTACGGCAATGTCCACGTGATCAACACTGGCAATACCTTCATCGGACCCGAAGCGCATCTGCGCGTCGATTCGACCGAAGGCTTCATGGCCGCGCCGAAGTACCACTTCACGCTGACGGGCGGCTCGGGCAGCGCGCAGCGCGTCGACCTGCTCGACGCCGAGCGCTCGGTGTTCACGAAGGGCACCTACACGGCGTGCGCGTGCACGGACAATCCGGCCTGGTACATCAAGGGCAGCGAGTTCGATTTCGATACCGGTGCGGACGAAGGTGTCGCCTATAACAGCGTGCTGTTCTTCCAGGGCGTGCCGGTGTTCGCGTCGCCGTGGCTGTCATTCCCGCTGTCGGGCGACCGTCGCAGCGGCCTGTTGCCGCCCACGTTCTCGCTGAGCTCGACGAACGGCTTCGAACTGTCGGTACCGTATTACTTCAACATCGCGCCGAATCGCGATCTGACCGTCACGCCGCGGCTGATCTCGAAGCGCGGTGTGCAGCTGCAGAGCACGTTCCGCTATCTGTCGCCTACATATTCCGGTTCGATCACTGGCGAATTCCTGCCGGACGATCATCTGACGCATACGAATCGCTACGCGATTTACCTCCAGCACAACCAGAACTTCGGCAACGGTTTCGGCGGCTACATTTACTACAACCGGGTGTCGGACAACACGTACCCGGAAGACCTGTCGTCGTCGGTCAACCAGTTCATGAACGGCACCCAGCTCCTGTACCAGCAGGAAGCCGGGTTGACCTACAACAACGGACCGTGGTCCGTGCTCGCGCGCGAGCAGCACTGGCAGACGCTGGAGCCGTCGGTCGCGCCGTACGGCCGCGAGCCGCAGTTGAACGTGAAGTACGCGAAGTACAACATCGGCGGCTTCGACTTCGGCGCCGAAGCCGATTACACGGACTTCCGCATCACGACCGCGGATGTGACCGAAGGCCAGCGGGTGCTGTTCAACCCGTACCTGTCGTATTCGGTGGTGGGGCCGGGCTACTTCGTCACGCCGAAGGTGCAGTGGCACTTCGCGTCGTACAACCTGAACAACATCGGCACCGATCTGTCGGGCGTGCCGAATGCGCAGAAGAATTTCACCGAGTCGATCCCGACCTTCACGTTCGACACGGGCCTGACCTTCGAGCGCTCGGTGCGCATTTTCGGCGCCGACTATATCCAGACGCTGGAGCCGCGCCTGTACTACGTGTACACGCCGTACCGCAACCAGAACAATGCGCCGCTGTTCGATACCGCCGAATCCGACTTCGGCCTCGCGGAAATCTTCACGCCGAACACGTTCGTCGGCAACGACCGGATCGCCGACGCGAACCGCCTGACCGTCGGTCTCACCACGCGCTTCATCAATCCGGCCACCGGCGACGAACGCGCGCGCTTCGTGATCGCGCAGCAGTATTACTTCCAGGATCAGCGTGTCACGCTGGAGCCGACGACCCAGAGCAGCCCCGCGGCCACGCACTCGGACCTGATCGCGGGTGCGTCACTCAAGCTGGGCGCCGGTTTCGCGTCGGAAACGGCGTTCCAATATAATGTGGACAATAACCAGCTCACGAAGACGAGTGTCGGCTTCGGGTTCAGTCCGGAGAGCGGCAAGGTCATCAACGTCGCGTACCGCTACACGCGCGCCAACACCACGCTCGACAACCAGCCGATCAATCAGGTACTGATTTCGGGTCAATGGCCGCTGTCGCACCGGATGTACGGTGTCGGCCGGTTCAACTACGACCTTGGTGGCCACCGTATCGTCGACGGCCTGGTCGGCCTGCAATACGACGCGGACTGCTGGACGCTCGGCGCCGGCATCCAGCGCTATGCGAACGGCCTGAACACGTCGGGACAGAATCAGTCGAGCACGCGGTTCCTGGCGCAGTTGACGTTCAAGGGTCTGTCGAGCGTCGACAACGGACTGATGACCGCGTTCCGTACCAGTGTGGCCGGCTACACGCCGTTGCCGCCGCCGCCGCCGCCGGAGTCGCGGTTCACCAACTACGAATGACGGTCGCCCGGTCATTCATGGCTTGCGAAAAGACGGGCGAAGCGCCCGACATCATTGGAGTATCTGTGGCAATCATGAAACAGCTTCGCTTGGCAACGCTCGCGGCGGGTCTCGTCGCCGCGGCGTCTTTCCTTCCGGTTGCGTCGGTGCAGGCGCAGGCGTTGGGCGGCAATAGCGGCCAGACGGTCGACACCATCGCCGCGGTGGTCAACAACGGTGTCATCACGCAGCGCGAACTCGACGTACGGGTCGCCCTGATCTCGCGCCGGCTGAACCAGCAGAACGCCCCGGTGCCGCCGATGGACCAGTTGCGCCAGCAGGTGCTCACGCAGATGGTGCTCGAGCGCATCCAGTTGCAGAAGGCCAAGGAAGACGGCATCACCATCGACGACGCAGCCGTGCAGCGCACGCTCGAGCGTCTCGCGCAGGCGAACAACATGTCGCTCGAAATGTACCGCGCGCGCATCGAGGCGCAAGGGGTGCCCTGGACCACCTTCACGAGCGACGCGCGCACGGAGCTGACGCTGTCGCGTCTGCGCGAGAAGGAAGTGGATAGCAAGATCACGGTGACGGACGCCGAGGTCGCGAACTACATCGCCAGCCAGCGCGGCCCGGGCGCCGGCCAGACGAACGACCTGCACATGCAGCACATCTTCGTGAAGGCGCCGCTGAACGCGTCGGAGACCGACATCGAGGCGGCGCAGAAGAAGGCCGAGGCGTTGCTCGCCGAAGCGAAGGGCGGCGCGGATTTCGAAAAGTTGGCGAAAGCCAATTCGCAGGCGCCGGACGCGTCGAAGAACGGCGGCGATCTCGGTTTCCTCGCACCGTCGAAGCTGCCCCCCGAGTTCGTGAAAGCCGCGTCGACGCTGCGTCCGGGTGAGATCAGCCCGGATCTGGTCCGCACCAACGACGGCTTTGAAATCGTGCGTCTGGTCGAGCGCCGCGCCGGCCAGGGCACCAGCGCGGACGCGCCGAAGCTCGTGCAAACGCACGTACGTCACATCCTGCTACGCGTCGGCGACGGTATGTCCGAACCGCAGGCACGCGACAAGCTGCTCGACATCCGCAACCAGATCGCCGCGGGCGGTGACTTCGCGAAGTTCGCGAGCACCTATTCGCAGGACGGCTCGGCGTCGCAAGGCGGCGACCTCGGCTGGATCAGCCCGGGTGAGACGGTGCCCGAGTTCGAGCGCGCGATGAACTCACTTCAGGACGGCCAGATTAGCGATCCGGTGCGCAGCGAATACGGCTACCACCTGATCCAGGTGCTCGGCCGCCGCGATGCGGAAGGCTCGATTGCGCAGCAGATGGATCTCGCGCGTCAGGCCATCGGCCAGCGCAAGGCGGAACAGGCATACGCCGACTGGTTGCGCGAGCTGCGCGACACCGCGTATGTCGAAGTGAAGCCGATCACGGCAATCGTGCAGTAATCACCGAGCCAAGGCCATGACAAGCGCTGCCCAGTCCGCCCACCGCCCGCTGCAGATCGCGATCACGACCGGCGAGCCCGCCGGCGTCGGTCCCGAGCTGACCGCGCAAGCGCTGGCCGGCGCGACGGCGCACTGGCCTCACGCGCAGTTCACCGTGCTCGGCGACGCGCAGCTGCTCGCCGAGCGGGCACGCGCGGTCGGTGTCGATTGGACCGCGTTGCTCGGGCAGGGCCCGCGGGTGCGGGTCGAGCATCGGGCGCTCGGCGCACCGTCGCAGGCGGGCAAGCTTGACGCCGCGAACGGCCGCTATGTGCTCGATCTGCTCGACGCGGCGATCGACGGCGCGGTCGCCGGCAGGTTCGACGCGATCGTCACCGCGCCGCTGCAAAAAAGCACGATCAATGACGCCGGCGTGCCGTTCACCGGCCACACCGAATATCTGGCCGAGCGCACCCACACGCCGCGCGTCGTGATGATGCTCGCGGGCACCGGCAAGCGGCCGCTGCGCGTCGCGCTCGCGACCACGCATCTGCCGTTGAAGGACGTGTCGTCGGCCCTGACGATCGAAAGCCTCGTCGAGACGCTGCGTATCATCGATCACGACCTGCGTCACCACTTCGGCTTGCCCGCGCCGCGTATCCTCGTGACGGGGCTCAATCCGCACGCGGGCGAAAACGGCTATCTGGGCCGCGAGGAAATCGACGTGATCACGCCGGCGCTGCAGCAGGTGAACGCCCACGGCATCGACGCGCGCGGTCCCTATCCGGCCGACACGCTGTTCCAGCCGCGTTATCTCGACGAAGCCGACTGCGTGCTCGCGATGTTCCACGACCAGGGCCTGCCGGTGCTGAAATTCGCGACGTTCGGCGAAGGTATCAACGTGACGCTCGGCCTGCCGATCATCCGCACGTCGGTCGACCACGGCACCGCGCTCGATCTGGCCGGCACCGGACGCGCCGACGCGGGCAGCCTGATGGCTGCGATCGACACGGCGGTGTCGATGGCGCAGCATCGTCGCGCGGGCTGAGGCTTAGGCCTTCGTGGTGTGAGCGGTGCGCGTAACGCGCCGCGGGGCGACGTATGTGCACCGTGACGTATTTCATTCTCAAGCAGTTTTCTTTCTAGCATTTCTCCCATGTCCACCAGCAGACAGCAAGGCCGGCACCAGGGCCATCTCGCGCGCAAGCGTTTCGGTCAGAACTTTCTGGTCGACATGGGCGTGATCGATTCGATCGTCGATGTGATCCGGCCGCAGCGCGGCGAGCGCATGGTCGAGATCGGGCCGGGGCTCGGCGCGCTGACCGAGCCGCTGATCGAGCGGCTTGCAACACCCGAGGCGCCGCTGCACGCGGTCGAGCTCGACCGCGATCTGATCGGCCGTCTGAAGACGAAGTTCGGCGACCTGCTCGAACTGCACTCGGGCGACGCGCTCGAGTTCGACTTTGGCTCGCTCGCCGCACCTGGCGAGAAAGCCTCGCTGCGCATCGTCGGCAATCTGCCGTACAACATTTCGAGCCCGCTGCTGTTTCATCTGGTGACGTACGCGGACCGTGTGATCGATCAGCACTTCATGCTGCAGAACGAGGTGGTCGAGCGGATGGTCGCGGAGCCGGGCACGAAGGCGTTCAGTCGTCTGTCGGTGATGCTGCAGTACCGCTATGTGATCGACAAGCAGCTCGACGTGCCGCCCGAGTCATTCCAGCCGCCGCCGAAGGTCGATTCGGCGATCGTGCGGATGATCCCGTACGAGCTGCACGAACTGCCGGTAGTCGACCAAAACGTGCTCGGCGAGGTGGTGACGGCAGCGTTCTCGCAGCGTCGCAAGATGCTGCGCAACACGCTTGCCGCGCTGCGCGATACCGTCGATTTCGACGCGCTCGGCTTCGATCTGCAACGCCGGGCGGAGGATGTGCCGGTCGCCGAATACGTGAGCGTGGCGCAGGCGGTGGCGGCGCGCTCGGCGGCTGCGCCGGATTAAGCGCAACCGCGACGCCGCGGGGCGCGGCCGTCAGGCGGTCCGATTCGCCGGCGCGTTGACGAGTGCGATGCCGCTCAGCACCAGCAACGCGGCGATCAGAAAGCGCGCGCTGAACGATTCGCCGAGCAGCAGCACGCCGAAGGTCACGCCGAACAGCGGCGTCAGAAACGAAAACACCGACAGCCGCGACGCGGTATAGCGCGTCAACAGCCAGAACCACAGCAGATAGCTGACGAACGCGACGATCACCGCCTGATACGCGAGGCTCGCGAGCGCGAGCGGCGTCACGCTTTCCACGCGCGCCTGGCCGAGTCCGAGCGCCAGCGCGAGCAGCACCACCGCCGACACCGTCAGCTGATAGAACAGCGTCTTGCTCGCGCTCGTATACGCGAGCCGCGACCCGCGCACGACCACCGTGGTCGCGGCCCAAAAGATACCGGCGAGCACGCCGAGCGCATCGCCGGCCGCGCCCGCGAGCGTCGAGCCGTGAGCTGCGCTCGCAGCGGAACCGGCGCCCGCGTGCAGGAAGCCATCCGCGAACGCAAGCGCTATCCCCGCGAACGCGACGATGATGCCGAGCCACTGCATGCGCCGCATGCGTTCGCCATCGACGAACCAGTGCAGGCCGAGCGCCGTGAAGCACGGCGCCGTGTACAGAAAGACCGCCATGCGCGACGCGCTCGTCAGCGTCAGGCCGAGAAAGATGCACACGAACTCGGCCGCGAACAGCACGCCTGCAAGCAGCCCCGCGCCGAGCGTGCCGTCGTCGCGAAAGAGCGGCGTGCCGCGCGAGCGTGCCCATAACCATACGAGCAGCGCCGCGATCGTCGAGCGCAGCCCCGCCTGAAAGACCGGCGGCACCGCCGCGTTGGTGCTCTTGATCGCGACCTGTTGAAGTCCCCAGATTGCGCACAGGCCGATCATCAACAGGATGGCGAAGCTATCCGGGGCGCGGCGCGCGGGCAGGGCGGTGGTCGTGCTCATGGCGGGTGTGATGGCGAGAGGAGGAGGGCACGGTGAGCCGGTCCGGCGCACCGCGGAGGCCATACGATAGCAAACCTGCGCTGTGCAAACCGAAGCCCTTGTCTTCTGCGCGAGCTTTCAGTCATCGCCTCACGAATTCGGCCGGCATCGAATCCGCGAGTGAAGCGATGACGTGCTTGCGACGCACTTCGTGCGCGCAATCGGCGATTAGTCGACTCGGCCCTTCTTCTGGATCAACTCGATCTTGTAGCCGTCCGGGTCGGCGACGAAGGCGATGACAGTCGTGCCGTGTTTCATCGGTCCCGCCTCGCGGGTGACGACGCCGCCGCGTTTCTTCACTTCCGCGCACGCGGCATAGGCATCGTCCACTTCCAGGGCGATGTGTCCGTAGCCGGTTCCGAGGTCATATTTGTCCGTATCCCAGTTGTGAGTCAGCTCGATCGCCGCTCCTTCGGATTCGTCCTCGTAACCGACAAATGCCAGCGTGAATTTTCCGTCCGGGTAGTCATTCTTTCGGAGCAGACGCATCCCGAGAACTTCGGTGTAAAAGCCGATAGATGCGTCCAGATCGCCGACTCGAAGCATGGTATGCAGGATTCGCATGGATAGTCCTTTGAGAGGTTGTCGATAAATGCCGTGACTTGCGGCAATTGTAAATGATTGCCTCATACGCCGAATGCGAGGCCGCACGGGCTATGCGACGGGAAAACGCACATCATCGGCCTCGCGCCTTCGCTTGCGCCATATTCGATCAAAAAGAAATGGGCAATCGGTATTGTGGCCAGTTGCTGATCTCATTCTAGTGCCTAACACTCAGCATCAATCCGGCTTATCAGATGGCTGTCTGATATATCGGACAGCCACTCCTCTCCGTTTAGGACCCTGCACATGAAACTTGCCAAACGAGGCGCCAAAGCCGCCTTTCTGTTCGCCGTTGCTGGACTGCTCGCGATCGCTGGCTGCACCAAGATTCCCACGCCAGGGCAAGGCGCAGCGGCATCCCCATCGACACTCCAGGCCGTGTTGCAGCGTGGTACGTTGCGCGTCGGCGATTGCCTGACGTTCGCGCCATTCGGGTTCTATAACAAGGACGGCCAACCGGACGGCTATGACGTGGACCTCGCGAAGGAACTCGCGAAGCAGATGGGCGTGAAGCTCGAGGTCGTGAATACGACGAGCGCGAACCGGATTCCGAATCTGCAGACCAGCAAGGTGGATGTCGTGTTCTGCAACTTCACGCGCAATCTGGAGCGCGCGAAAGTGATCGAATTCACGACCCCCTATGTGGTGGCGAGTGAGGCACTGCTGGTCCGGAAAAACAGCGGCATCCAGTCGATCAAGGACATGGGCGGTCGCACGATCGCGACGGTCAAGGGCTCAACCAATGGCGACGAAGTCCGCTCGCTGAATATCCCGATCAAGATCCAGGAATACGACAGCTCGCAGGCCGCGATTCTTGCCGTCAAGCAGGGGCAGGCCGACGCGATGATCGAGGACAACAACTTCCTCGCGTATCAGGCCAAGCTCGATCCTGAACTTGCCGTCACGAACGAAGCGCTGGTCCCGCTCGAATACAACGCGTTCGGCGTCAAGGCCGGCGATCAGGAATGGCTCAACTACCTGAATCTCTTCCTCTACAACATTAATGCGTCGAAGCTCAACGCGCAGCTCTACAACAAGTGGTTCGGCACCGATCCGCGCTACCCGCTCAATCCGCAGTTTTGAGGAGCGGAAGATGTCGATCTCAGATGAATCCCGAACGGTGGGGAGCACGCGATGAGTTACGAGTGGCTGACATTGTGGGGCTACGTGCCCGAGTTTTTGAGCGCGAGCTGGCTGACCTTGCAGGTGACCGTGCTGGCATTCGTACTGGCGGTAGTCCTCGGTCTATTGACCGCGCTCGCCAGCATATCTCCGCTCGCGTTGGCTCGATGGATCGCTCGTGGCTACGTTGAAATCATCCGCAATACGCCTGTTCTCCTGCAGATTTTCATCGTCTTCTTCGGTCTGCCATCGGCGGGTATCTCGCTGGACGCATATTGGGCGGGTGTCATCGCACTCGGCCTCAACGTCGGCGCTTACCTGTCGGAAGTGTTCCGCGCCGGCATCCAGTCGGTGCCGCGGGGCCAACTCGAAGCTGCCGGCATTCTCGGTCTCGAACCCATGCAGATCTTCGCCGAGGTCGTGCTGCCGCAGGCAACGCGCGCGGTCTATCCGGCCATCGTCAACTACCTGATCCAGTTGCTGCTCGGTACCTCGTTGCTGTCGGCCATCGCGTTGCCGGAACTGACCGGCACCGCGACCGTCATCAACTCGCGCACGCTTCTTTACCTTCAGACATTCAGCGTCACGCTCGTCGCCTATCTCGTGCTCAGTAACGTACTGTCCTGGCTCGCGGGCCGGCTCGGAGCGCGAATCTTTCATCCTCCCCTCGTCATGCCGGCGCGCACCGGTTTCGGGAGAGGTCTTATGCGCCGGACGAAGCGGGCTTGATTCCCGGATTGGAGTTGGATCATGTCAGTCGAATTGCTAAGAACCAGTCTCTCGATCCTGCTGGAAGGTCTGGTGACGACGCTGTTGCTCTCGATTGCGTCTATCGTGGGCAGCACACTGATTGGCCTCTTCGCGGCGGTATTGCGGTCGTTTGGACCGTGGGGCACGGCGCGCATCGCCAGACTTTATACGGAGCTGTTTCGTGGTACGCCGGTGCTCATCACGCTGATGTTCATCTATTTCGGCGTGTCGTACTTCGGTTATGCGATCGACGTGTTCGCAGCCGGCGTCATTGGCTTGAGCGTGTACCAGGGGGCGTATATCGCCGAGATTTTCCGCTCAGGAATTGAATCGGTACCCAAAGGCCAATGGGAGGTATCGCAAATCCTCGGCCTCACGCGGGGTCAGGCGTTCTCGTTCGTCGTGCTGCCTCAGACCGGAAAGATCGTGCTGCCGCCTCTCGTCGGTCAGTACCTGTCGCTCATCAAGGATACGTCGATCGTCAGCATGATCGGGATGTCCGAGTTGATGCACGGTGGCCAGGCCATTGTCGACCGGGTTGGAAAGCCCGTGGAGATTTACGGACTCGTCGCACTCATTTACTTCGTCGTGTGCTTCCCGCTCTCGCAATGGGTGCGCCACCATGACCGCAGGAGATTGTCGTGAGTAACCAAAGCCAACCCAGACCCATCATTTCACTGACGGGCGTCAGTAAAGCATTCGGCTCGACCCGTGTGTTGAACGAAATCAATCTCGAGGTTCGATCGGGGGAGGTGCTGGTGCTCATCGGCGCGTCCGGTTCGGGCAAGAGCACTGTCTTGCGCATCATGGCGGGACTCGAGACCACGGATTCCGGCGAAGTCTGGGTCAACGAGGTGCCATTGCACGATCCGCGCCGCGCCCGTGAGATTCGTGGCCACGTCGGCATGGTCTTCCAGCAATTCAATCTGTTTCCTCACAAGACAGCGCTCGGGAATGTCACGCTTGCCCTTATCAAAGCACGTCGAATGAGTCCGGCCGATGCGCGCAAGCGCGCGATGGACGTACTCGACCGGGTCGGGCTTGCGGACCGCGCGGAACACTATCCGAGTCAGCTGTCGGGCGGCCAGCAGCAGCGCGTGGCGATCGCGCGAGCGCTCGCGGTCGAGCCCGGCATCATGTTCTTCGACGAAGCGACCTCCGCGCTGGACCCCGAGCTCGTCGGCGAGGTCACCGAGGTGATGCGCGGACTCGCGCGCGACGGTATGACGATGGTCGTCGTCACGCATGAAATGGGTTTCGCCCGCAAGACCGCCGACCGCGTCGTCTTCATGGACAAGGGCGTCATCGCCGAGCAGGGCGATCCGGAACAGATCTTCGTCAATCCCGCCAACGATCGCACGCGGCAGTTTCTGCATCGAGTTCTAGACCATTGACGTATCGCGGCCGAAAAGTCGCTTTCGCGGGTTTGCCGCGCGATAAACTCACGGCGCTTCAAAGACAACCGGTCGGATGAACGCTTTACGGAGTGAATGCATGGCTGTTACAGAATCGTCGCGGGCGAGGGGCGTGGACCGCGTCATCGCAATCTTTCGGCAATTGCATATTGCCCAACGGCCGATGACGATGCGCGAGTTAATCGAGGCAAGCGGTGCGCCGCGCTCCAGCATTTACGAGCTGGTCGCGATTCTTGCGGAGGTGGGCTGGCTCGAGACGGCCGCGGATGGGAGCGTGTTCTTCGGGCGCGAGATGCATTACTACGGGTCCGACTATGCGACGCACAACGATCTGATCAGCCGTGGCCATCAATCCATTCTGGCATTGGTCAGGAAGTACGACGAGACCACGCAACTGTGCATGCTGGAAGGCAACAAGTACACGGTCGTGTTGTCCGAGAACAGTGCCCGGCCATTCAACATCAGTTCGGACATCGGCGTGAGAGTGCCGATTCCGTGGACCGCCACGGGACGTTTGCTGCTAGGTCACCTGAACGCCGACGAGATTCGCGCGCTTATTCCGGCCGACGATTTCATCCTCGACAACGGAGTGAGCATCGAATTCGACGAATTCCTGAAGGACGTGCAGGCCGCCAAAGAACAGGGCTACTGCTGCACCGAGGGACTGTCGAATGCGTTCAGGCTGTGTATGGCGGCGCCGATTCGCGATCGTGCGGGCCTGCCGATTGCGGCGCTGTGTTTCATGACAGGCCGCGACACGAGCCCGGACAGACGCGGCGCAATGCTCGACGATCTTTTGCAGTCCGCCAGGGCGCTCTCGCAGAGATAGCGTCTTGCGATGCGCGGTTGCGCGGTTTCCCGCCCGGCTTCAAAGCGTCGGCAACAACTCCGGCGGATGCGACTTCAGCGTCTGCCGCGCCTCGCGGAATTCCGGGAAAATCGATTCGACCGTCTGCCAGAAGCGCGGGCTGTGATTCATCTCGCGCAGGTGCGACAGTTCGTGCGCGACGACGTAATCGATGATCGACAACGGAAAGTGAATCAGCCGCCAGTTCAGGCGGATCTTGCCGTCGCTGGAGCAACTGCCCCAGCGCGTCGCCGCTGAAGACAAGGCATAGGTGCGATAGTCGACGCCCAGCTTCTGCGCGTAAATCGCGAGACGCTCACCGAATAGCCGCTTCGCTTCGCCTTGCAGCCAACCCTGCACACGATCCTTGATCTGCTGCGGATCGGCTTGCGACGGCAACGGCAATTGCAGAACCGCGTGCTCGGCGCTGAACGCGAGCATGCCTTGCGGCGCGCCGAGCGTCACGCGCACCGGCTGACCAAGATAGGGCACTTCGGCGCCGTCTTTCCAATCGATTTTCGGCAGCGCCCGCTGTTCGACGCGCGTTTGCCATTCGATCAGCTTGGTAAAAATCCAGCGCTGTTTTTCGGTGATCGCGGTTTCGATATCGCCGAGCGTGACCCAGCGTGGTGCAGTGATCGTGAGGCCGCTGCTGTCGATCGCAAAGCCGATCGAGCGGCGCGCTGAACGCTTGAGCGCGTAGTGCAGCGTACGCGAACCGATGGTGAGACTGCGCAGCTTGCTGCCGTCGGGCGCGAGCGGCGCAGCGGGCGGGATGACCGGCGCTGGGTTCGATGAACCCGGTGCGGAAGGTGAAGGAGACGACGACGTCGACCCCGGCTCGGCGAAGAGCGGGAGATCGAGCTGCCGGTTTTCGAGCGCCGCGGCGGGCTGCGGCGTGGGAGACTTCTGCATCGGCTTCGCTTCGCGCAATACGCCCTCGGGCTTCGAGGGCGTGGCGCGTCAGATGGGAGCGGCGGCGGAACCACCTGCCGCTGCGCTATAGGCAGTCGGATCGATGCGGCGCATTTCGGCTTCGATCCACTGTTCGACGCGCGTGTTCACTTCGTCGGGCGTGAGCCCCGTCGTGTCGATCGGCTTGCCAATCGACACCGTGACTATACCCGGATATTTCGTAAACGAGTTGCGCGGCCACACGCGGCCCGCGTTGTGCGCGATCGGCACGACCGGCGCGCCGGTCGCGATCGCAAAGCGCGCGCCACCGGTCTTGTACTTGCCCTGCTTGCCGGTTGGCGTGCGCGTGCCTTCCGGAAACATGATGACCCACGCGCCTTCGGCCATGCGCGCCTTGCCCTGGTTCGTGACCGATTCGAACGCGTACTTGCCTTCCTTGCGGTTGATGTGAACCATCTTCAGCATGCCGAGCGCCCAGCCGAAGAACGGCACGTACAGCAGTTCGCGCTTGAACACGTAGCAAAGCGGCCGCGGCATGAGCGCCGGAAACGCGACCGTTTCCCACGCCGACTGATGCTTCGACAGCAGCACCGCCGGACCGCTGGGCAGGTTCTCGAACCCTTGGATGCGGTAGCGGATGCCGTTCAGGTAGCGCACCGTCCACAGCGTCAGACGGCACCAGCCGGCCGCCATCCAGTAGCGGTTTTCCGCGCGCAAAAACGGAAACGCGATGAAGCACGCGGTCGCGTACGGGACCGTCGCCAGAACGAAATAGATCAGCAGCAACAGGGAGCGAAAAGTGCGCATCGGCGTGGTCGGTGAGGGTTGGGAGCGCGCGGCGCACGCGTCACGTCCGGCGTCAGTCGTGGACGCCGGCGAGGAAGTCGAGCGCGAACGCGCGCAGGTCGTCGTGCACGATCGTGCCTTCGGGCAGTCCGCCGGCGGCGAGGGTCTTGCGGCCCTTGCCGGTCAGCACGAGGTGGGTCGGATGACCGAGCGCCGCGCCCGCCTGCAGATCGCGCAGCGAATCGCCGACCGTCGGCGTGTGCGCCGGATCGATCTCGAAACGCTCGGCGATCATCTTCAGCATGCCGGGCTTCGGCTTGCGGCATTCGCAGTGATCTTCCGCCGTGTGCGGGCAGAAGAACACCGCGTCGACGCGCGCGCCGACGGCCGCGGCCATCCGGTGCATCTTCAGATGCATCGCGTTCAACGCGTCCATGTCGAACAGACCGCGGCCGATGCCGGACTGGTTCGTCGCGACCGCGACGCGATAGCCGGCCTGGTTCAGACGCGCGATCGCTTCCAGCGCGCCGGGCAGCGCGACCCATTCGTCCGGCGACTTGATGAACGCGTCGGAGTCGACGTTGATCACGCCGTCGCGGTCGAGGATCACCACTTTCTTGATCGGCATGGCGCGGTGCTCAGGCGGCGAGTCGGGAAATATCGGCGACGCAGTTCATCTGCTGATGCAGCGCGCCGAGTAGAGCCAGACGGTTCGCGCGCAACGCCGGGTCTTCGGCGTTGACCATCACGTCGTTGAAGAACGTGTCGACCGGCTCGCGCAGCGCGGCGAGTGCCGTGAGCGCGCCGGTGTAGTCGCGCGCAGCCAGTTGCGACTGCACGCGCGGCGTCACCTGGTCGAGCTGCGCGTTGAGCGCCTTCTCCGCTGCTTCGGTGAGCAACGCGGGCTGCACGGCGCCGCTCGTCGCGCCTTCCGACTTCTTCAGGATGTTCGAGATGCGCTTGTTGGCCGCTGCGAGCGATGCCGCTTCGGCAAGCGACGCGAATTCGCGCACCGCGTCGAGGCGCGCGACGATGTCGTCGAGCCGCGTCGGGTTCAGCGCGAGCACCGCGTCGATTTCGCCGGCCGCGTAGCCGCGTTCGCGCAACAGGCCGCGCAGGCGGTCCATGCTGAACTCGTAGATCGCGTCGGTCGAATCGGCGACGTTCGGCACGCCGGCGAATTGCGCATAAGCGGCGCGCAACAACTCGACGAAGTCGACGTTCAACTGCTTCTCGACCAGAATGCGCAGCACCCCGAGCGCATGACGGCGCAGCGCGAACGGGTCTTTCTCGCCGGTGGGCTGCAGGCCGATGCCCCAGATGCCGATCAGCGTTTCGAGCTTGTCTGCGAGCGCGACGACGGTGCCGGTCGCGGTGGTGGGCAATGCGTCGCCCGAGAAGCGCGGCTGGTAGTGCTCCGAGCACGCGAGCGCGACTTCTTCCGGCTCGCCGTCGTGGCGCGCATAGTACGTGCCCATCGTGCCTTGCAGCTCGGGGAATTCGCCGACCATGTCGGTGATCAGATCGGCCTTCGCGAGGCGCGCGGCGCGCTTCGCGAGCGCGACATCGGCGCCGGTCAGTGCCGCGATCGCGCCGGCCAGCCCTTCGAGACGCTCGACGCGTTGCAGCGCCGAGCCGAGCTTGTTGTGATAGACGACGTTCGCGAGCAGCGGCACGCGGTCCGCGAGCGCCTTCTTCTTGTCCTGCGTGAAGAAGAACTTCGCGTCGGCCAGACGCGGGCGCACCACGCGCTCGTTGCCTTCGACGATCTCGACCGGCGTCGCCGTCTCGATGTTCGACACGATCAGGAAGCGCGAGCGCAGCTTGCCGTGCGCATCGGTCAGCGCGAAGTACTTCTGGTTCGTCTGCATCGTCAGGATCAGGCATTCCTGCGGCACCTGCAGGAATTCGTCCTCGAAGCGGCACTCATAGACGACCGGCCATTCGACCAGCGACGTCACTTCGTCGAGCAGCGCTTCGGGCATCACGACCTTGTCCTCACCGGCCTGCGCGAGCAGTTGCGAGCGGATCGCTTCCTTGCGCTTCACGAAGCTCGCGATCACGCGGCCCTTGTGTTCGAGCGTTTCGGCGTACGACTGCGCGTGCTGGATCTGCACGAAGCCTTCGGACATGAAGCGATGGCCGAGCGTGGTGTCGTCGGCATCGATGCCGAGCACGCTGACCGGCACGATCTCTTCGCCGAGCAGCGCGGTCAGCCGATGCACCGGGCGCACGAACTGCACGCTCGAACCATCGGGGCGCTGATACGTCATCGGCTTCGCAATCGGCAGCTTCGCGAGCGTTTCGTCGAGCGCGCCCTGCAAGCCGTCGGCGAGCGTCGCGCCCGGTGCCGCATAGCGCAGGAAGAACGCTTCGGTCTTGCCGTCGGGCGCGCGTTCGAGGTCGTTGACCGTGAAGTCGGGGAAGCCGAGCGCGGCGAGTTTCTTCGCGAGCGGCGCGGTGGGCTGGCCGTCTTTATCGAGCGCGACGGAAACGGGCAGCACTTTTTCGCGCACGTGTTTTTCCGGCGCGACCGCGCGCACGTTGTGAATCGTCACCGCGAGGCGACGCGGCGTAGCAAAGCGTTCGAATGACGGCTCGCCTTCGATCAGGTCGCGCGCCGCGAGGCGCTGCGCAATGCCTTCGGCGAAGGCGTCACCGAGACGCGCGAGCGTCTTCGGCGGCAGTTCTTCGGTCAGCAGCTCGACGAGCAGGGTAGCGTGTTGAGATTGAGTCATTGGTTGAAGTTCTCGTCAGTCCTGATCGATCTTGCGTTCGACTTTCAGCGGCGGCGCCCACGCGGGCATCGCGGCGTCCTGCTCGTCGGTGGTGAGGCCGGGCACGCCGTGCACGGGGTTACCAAGCATCGGGAAGCCGAGCTTTTCGCGCGAGTCGTAATAGGCCTGCGCGACCACACGCGACAGCGCGCGAATCCGGCCGATGTACGCCGCGCGTTCCGTGACCGAAATCGCGCCGCGCGCGTCGAGCAGGTTGAACGTGTGGCCGGCCTTCAGCACGAGCTCATAGGCGGGCAGCGCGAGCTGCGCGTCGATCATGCGCTTTGCTTCGGCTTCGTAGCTGTTGAAGAACGTGAACAGCAGATCGACGTTCGCGTGCTCGAAGTTGTAGGTGGACTGCTCGACCTCGTTCTGGTGATAGACGTCGCCGTAGGTCAGACGGCGCAGTTCGGGGCCGTTCGGGCCTTGCTCTTCCCATTCGGTCCAGACGAGGTCGTAGACGTTCTCGACTTTCTGCAGATACATCGCGAGGCGCTCGAGGCCGTAGGTGATTTCGCCGAGCACCGGCTTGCAGTCGAGACCGCCGACCTGCTGGAAGTACGTGAACTGCGTCACTTCCATGCCGTTCAGCCACACTTCCCAGCCGAGACCCCACGCGCCGAGCGTCGGATTTTCCCAGTCGTCCTCGACGAAACGCACGTCGTTCTGCTTCAGGTCGAAGCCGAGCGCTTCGAGCGAGCCGAGGTACAGGTCGAGAATATTTTCCGGCGCGGGCTTGAGCACCACCTGGTACTGGTAGTAGTGCTGCAGACGGTTCGGATTCTCGCCGTAGCGGCCGTCCTTCGGGCGGCGCGACGGTTGCACGTAGGCGGCGCGCCACGGCTCGGGGCCGATCGCGCGCAGGAACGTATGGACGTGGGACGTGCCCGCGCCGACTTCCATGTCGATCGGCTGGAGCAACGCGCAGCCCTGCTTGTCCCAGTAGGACTGCAAGGTCAGGATGATTTGCTGAAACGTGAGCATGAAGTGCCTTTCGGGCATGGGGCCATGCCGCGTGCGCCTAAGCGCGCGAGGGAGCCGTGGAGCGAAGTGCTAAGCCCGAGATTTTAACGGAAAGGAAGGGGGGCGGCCCGTTTTGCGGGGGCGGACGGGCCGCGATGCGGTTTTTGGGCGACAGGTGGCGCGGGAAGAGTCCGCGCGGCAGCTCAGCTCGCCGCCAGCTCGGCCTTCGGCGAGAACGAATCGCTTTGCGCGATCGGCCAGTACTTCTCGAAAAGCGTATAGCGATAGTTGCCGTTGAGCAGATCGTTCGGTTCGAGATACTTGAGCAGATCCGACATCAGCCGCACCTCGTGCGACGACACGCGCCGCACGATGTGATGCGCGCGCAGCTCCGCAGGATGCCGGAGCCCGGCGGCCTGGATGATCTCCTGCAGCGCGTGCAGCGTGTTGTGGTGGAAGTTGAACACGCGATCGGCCTTGTCCGGCACGACGAGCGCACGCTGGCGCACGGGGTTCTGAGTCGCGACGCCGGTCGGGCAGCGGCCGGTGTGGCAGGTTTGCGCCTGGATGCAGCCGACCGCGAACATGAAGCCGCGCGCCGCGTTGACCCA
>DATAQT010000447.1:0-8908 GCA_036264535.1 Paraburkholderia sp.
TAAGGCCGCCGCCTTACGCGCCTCGCGCCGTCCCCAAGCCATGCTCGACCATGTCGACCACCTGCTCGGCGAATTCGCGGTAGCCCATGCGGCCGTCCGGCTTGAGCCACGTGAAGGTCCAGTTGATCATGCCGAACACCATCATCGTCAGCGCGGTCGGGTTGTCGCGTTTCGCGCGTTCGGGGTAGGCGCGCACGAGTTGCCGCGCAAACGCCGCGACCACGTCGCGTTGGCGGTTCAGGATGATCTCGCGCTGCGCGTCGACCAGATACTTGACGTCGTTCAGCAGCGCGACGTGCCGGCTGTGCGACGTCTCGTACTCGGACAGGAACGCGCGGATCAGCTCCGCGAAAGTTTCGCGTTCGCTCAGTCCGCGCCGCTGACTCGAGCCTTCCACCTCGGCGATGATCAGCATCAGTCGCTTCGTGTAGCGATCGAGCAGGTCGAACAGGATCGCTTCTTTGCTCTCGTAATAGTGATAGAGGCGCGCCTTCGAAGTGCCGCTCGCCGCGGCGAGATCGGCCATCGACGTGCTCGGATAGCTGCTCTGCGCGAATTTCGCCGCGGCCAGTTCGAGAATCTGTTCGCGTTGGGTTTCGTGGTCGGGGGCGCGGGTGCGGGCCATAGTCGTTTGTTCTTATCTTATTGAGGTGAGCAGGGAGTGGCCGCCGCGCGCAGTTCGAGCGAGCGCCATGCGTTCGCGTCCCCGCGCAGATGGACGCGTCGCTGCGCCGCGAGTTCTCGCATGCGCCAGAGCACGATGCTGTCGCTGACGAGGAACCCCAGCTCGGCGGTCATTACGTAGGCGGCGAGGCGGCCAGCCGGCTGCCAGTCGTCGGTCGTATGTTCGAGGATCAGCGCGTCGATCTCGGCAAAGCTGCTGCTTGCGAACGTGTTGTCGCGCCAAGGCCGCGTCTCGCCGTTCGCCTGCTTGACCTCCAGCCATTCGAGCGCGAACCGGCTGATGCGCAGCACCGAAATCGGCGCGGCGTTCGGCAGGTGTGTCTGCAGCACGTCCGGCGCGAACATGCCGACCGATGTCGCGCGATCCTTGCGGCTATGCGCCCACGCCTGGCGGTCGGTCAGGTCGGCAATCGATAGACGCACTTCGTTCAAACGCTGCGGGCTATCGCGCAGCAGGTAGCAGACGCGGCGCAGCATCAGCTGATCGGACGCGCTTTCGCCGTGCCACACCACGAGATTCGCGGTGCTGGTTGCGAGGCCGTCGAGCACGGCGGCCTGTTCGCGGAACTCGCGCACGAAGTCGCGCTGCGTGTCGGCGCTGACGCGTTCCCAGAACTCGGCGCGCACGTGAGGACCGTCGTCGACGCCGCGTAATGGACCGACCGCAAGGTCGTCCCGCAACGGCTGCACGCGATCGTCGCGGCCCACCTGGGTCAGCGCGGTGCGCAGCGACTCGGCGGCGACGTCGCCGTTGGTGAGGTGAATCGTGCTCATGGGCAAGGGCTTGCTATGACGCCAGCAGCTGTAACGAAAGAGGCCGCTCGGCGACCGGAGACCGAGGTCCCGAGCGATGAGCGGCCCCTAGTGTAAGCGGATCGCGAAATGGCCGAAAGCGGCAGCCGTCACGCGAAGCCAGTCCACGCTCGAGTCACGAAAGTCTTCGGCTCAACGTTCGTCGTAACTGACGACGACCTTGTCGCTAACCGGATGACACTGACACGTCAGCACGAACCCGTCGCGGACTTCGTGCTCTTCGAGCGTGTAGTTCTTTTCCATCTTCACTTCGCCTTCGAGCACCTTCGCGCGACAGGTGCAGCAGACCCCGCCCTTGCACGCGTAAGGCAGCGCAAGGCCCGCGCGCAGCCCGACGTCGAGCACGCTCACACCCTGATACGGCAGGCGCAGCTTGCGCCGCTTGCCATCGAGCACGATTTCGAGGTCGGCCGCGGGCATGTCTTCGGTGATCTCGACGGGCGGTACGCCCGCCTGCGGCAACGGCGTGCCGAAGCGCTCGACGTGCACCTTCGCTTGCGGGACGCCGGCCGCTTCCAGCGCGGCCTCGGCGGCATCCATCATCGGCGCGGGGCCGCAGATGAACGCTTCGTCGATCGCGTCGGCCGGCAGCAGCTGCTCGATGAATGCCGCGCACTTTTGCTGGTCGAGCACGCCGTTGAAGAGCTCCACGTCCTGCAGATCGTCCGACAGCACGTGATACAGCACGAAGCGGTTCATGAAGCGGTTCTTCAGATCCTCGAGCTCTTCGGCGAACATGATCTGGTCGACGCTGCGATTGCCGTACACCAGCGTGAAGGTGCTGCGCGGCTCGATCTCGAGCGTCGTCTTGATGATCGCGAGCACCGGCGTGATGCCCGAGCCGCCCGAGAACGCGAGGTACTGTTTGCCCTCTCCAGCGTTCAGGTGGGTGAAGAAGCGGCCGTCCGGCGTCATCACGTCGATCGTGTGGCCGGGCTGCAGCGTGTCGAACGCGAAGTTCGAGAACCGCCCGCCGCGCACCCGCTTGATGCCGATGCGCAACTCACCGTCGCGATCGTAGTCGGTGACGCCCACGCAGATCGAATACGAGCGGCGCGTTTCCTCACCGTCGATATGCGTCTTCAGCGTGACGAACTGGCCCTGCGTGAAGCGATAGTGATCGCGCAGTTCGAGCGGGACTTCGAAGGCGACCGAGACCGCATCGGCAGTTTCGGGACGCACTTCGCGGATACGCAGCGGATGAAATTGCGGGGTGGCCATATCAGTACGGTTTGAAGTAGTCGAAGGGTTCGCGGCAGTCGAGGCAGCGATATAGGGCCTTGCAGGCGGTCGAACCGAATTGCGCGAGCCGCTCGGTGTGCGCGGAGCCGCAGCGCGGACAGGGCGGTGCGGGCAGCGCGCGTGGCACGAAGCGCAGCACTTTTTCGCGTGGTGCGGCTGACGTCGCGGCCGAGCCGCAGTTGCCCGTTGGCGGCGCGATGCCGTAGGCGCGCAGTTTTTCGCGGGCCTCGGCGGTGATCCAGTCGGTGGTCCACGCCGGCGCGAGCACGGTGGCGACGCGGTACGGCGTGAGCTGCGCGGCCTCGAGCGCGTGGCCGACGTCCTCGGCGATTTGCGACATCGCCGGGCAGCCAGAGTAGGTCGGTGTGATCACGACTTCGAGCGCGCCGTCGGCGGTGCGTCGCACGTCGCGCAAGATGCCGAGCTCGCGGATCGAGACTACCGGGATCTCCGGGTCCGGCACCGCTTCGAGGACGGTCCAAGCGCGTGCGAGCGTGGCGTCCGCGGTGGCGGTCATGTTCGCGGGCTGCGGGGCGGTCGAGGTCGTCATCGCGTGATCACCAGGTGGCGCCCGGATGCTGGCGCGCGAGGCTCTGCATTTCGGCCAGCACGAACCCCATGTGTTCGGAGTGTTCGCCGTGCTTGCCAGTCGTCACGTGCTTTACCGCCGCGGGCAGCGTCAGCGTGGCTTCGTCGAGTGTGGCGCGCACATCGTCGAGCCATGCGGCTTCCAGCTCGGAGGTGCGCGGACCGATGCCGGCCGTGGCGACCGCGTCTTCCACCGCGTCGGAGCTGAAGAACTCCGACGTGTACGGCATCAGATAGTCGAGCGCGGCTTGGGCGCGGCGGTGCGATTCGTCGGTGCCGTCGCCGAAACGGATCAGCCACTCGCTCGCGTGATGCACGTGGTACTGCGTCTCCTTGATCGACTTCGCGGCGATCGCGGCAAGCTGCTCGTCCGTGGAACTCGTCAGCGCGCTCCACAGATGCAACATCAGCGTTGCATACAGGAAATTGCGCACGATCGTGACCGCGTAGTCCTTCTCCGCATGTGCGGTGCCGGCAAGCGGCCCGTAGTGCGGCAGCTCGGCGAGCGTGTAGTTGGCGAATTCGCGCTCGGCGCGGAAGTACGCGTAGTCGTCTTCTGTGCGCTGACGACCGGTGAGCTGCTGTTCGAGCGCGGCCGCGTGCGTGTACAGCAGACGCGCCTGGCCGATCAGGTCGAGGCTCATGTTCGATAGCGCGATGTCCTCTTCGAGGATCGGGCCGTGGCCGCACCACTCGGTGTTGCGCTGACCGAGGATCAGCGCGGTATCCGCGAGGCGCAGTACGTACTGGAGATGTTCAGGCGTAGTGGACATGGCCGCGCTTACATGTGGTTGACTTCGTCGGGGAGCGTGTAGAACGTCGGGTGGCGATAGATCTTGTCGCCCGCCGGTTCGAACAGCTCGGCCTTGTCGTCCGGCGCGGAGGCCGTGATCGCCGAGGACGGCACGACCCAGATGCTGACGCCTTCCTGGCGGCGCGTGTAGACGTCACGCGCCATGCGTAGCGCCATCGGCGCGTCGGCGGCGTGCAGACTGCCGCAGTGTTTATGGTCGAGTCCCTGCTTGCTGCGCACGAACACTTCCCAAATCGGCCATTCCTTGTTCATTGCTGATCTCCTGATTCCTGACTTTCGCTGATCTCTCGGCAAGCGCGCCGTGCCACTCAAGCGGCGTGTTGTTGCGCGCGCTGGCGCTGTTTTTCGGCGTGGGCGAGCGCCGCTTCGCGGACCCACGTACCGTCGTCGTGGGCCTTTACGCGGGTCGCGAGGCGCTCGCGGTTGCACGGGCCGTCGCCGTTCACGACGCGCCAGAACTCTTCCCAGTCGATGTCGCCGTAGTCGTAATGACCGCGCTCCTCGTTCCATTTCAGGTCCGGGTCGGGCAGCGTGACGCCGAGCACCCTGGCCTGCTCGACGGTCGCGTCGACGAATTTCTGGCGCAGGTCGTCATTGGTGATGCGCTTGATGCCCCATTTCGCCGACTGGTTGCTGTGGATCGAATCCTTGTCGTTCGGGCCGAACATCATCAGCACCGGCCACCACCAGCGGTTCACCGCCTGCTGGACCAGTTCGCGCTGCGCGTCGGTGCCGGCCATCATCGCGAGCAGGGCGTCGAAGCCCTGGCGCTGATGGAACGACTCTTCCTTGCAGATGCGGATCATTGCGCGGGCGTACGGGCCGTACGTGCAGCGGCACAACGGGATCTGGTTCATGATCGCGGCCCCGTCGACGAGCCAGCCGATGACGCCGACGTCAGCCCAGGTGGGCGTCGGGTAGTTGAAGATGCTCGAATACTTGGCCTTGCCCGCATGCAGTGCGGCGATCAGCTGATCGCGCGACACCCCGAGCGTTTCGGCGGCGCTGTACAGATAGAGCCCGTGGCCCGCTTCGTCCTGCGCCTTGGCGACCAGGATCGCCTTGCGCTTCAGACTCGGCGCGCGCGTGATCCAGTTGCCCTCGGGCAGCATGCCGACGATCTCCGAGTGCGCATGCTGCGAGATCTGCCTGACCAGCGTTTTGCGGTACGCGTCGGGCATCCAGTCCTGCGGTTCGATCTTGCCGTCCGCGGCCATGACCGCGTCGAAGCGCGCCTGTTCGGGCGAATTCGCGTCCGCGTCGAGCGGGGCGACATTGCCGGGGATATCGAGGGATTGCGTATACATGAGGGACGCTCTCTGGGAGTGGGCTGTGTCGGCGTAGTATAAACCAACCGACCGGTCGGTTAATAAATTTTTTGTGGACGAGTGTTTGGGATCGATAGGGGCGTTCGGGGGTGTCCAGGGATGGTTGCTGGTTTGCCAAGGTTTCGCCGCGCGGCGTTGATGGCCGGCCGCCGCCCCGCTCCGACACTTACCCCGGTAAAATTGCGAATTGGCCGCGATTTGCGGCCCACTTGCATCTCCGGTACTCATGTTACGTCTAAGCGAAATCAAACTCCCGCTCGATCACCCCGAAAGCGCCCTCGAAGCCGCCGTCCGTGCGCGCCTCGCGGAACTCGGCGTGGCACGGGACGGGCTCATCCGATACACCGTGTTTCGCCGCGCGCACGACGCGCGCAAGCGCGCCGACATCAAGCTCACCTACATCGTCGATGTCGAGGTCAAGGATGAAGCGGCCGCGCTGAAGCGGCTCGCCGACGTGCCGCATTGCGGAGTGACGCCCGACATGAGCTACAAGTTCGTCGCTCAAGCGCCTGCCCAACTGAGCACGCCGCGTCCGGTCGTGATCGGCATGGGGCCGTGCGGCCTGTTCGCGGGTCTGATACTCGCGCAGATGGGCTTCCGGCCGATCATCCTCGAACGCGGCAAGGCCGTACGCGAGCGCACCAAGGATACGTTTGGCCTGTGGCGCAAATCGGTGCTGAATCCCGAGTCGAACGTGCAGTTCGGCGAGGGCGGCGCGGGTACGTTTTCGGACGGCAAGCTCTACAGCCAGATCAAGGACCCGAAGCATTACGGCCGCAAGGTTCTCGACGAATTCGTGCAAGCCGGTGCGCCGGAGGACATTCTGTACCTGAGTCGACCGCATATCGGCACGTTCCGCCTCGTCAGCATGGTCGAGAAGATGCGTGCGAGCATCCACGAGTTGGGTGGCGAGGTGCGCTTCGAGACGCGCGTCGAGGACATCGACATCGACAACGGCCAGGTGCGCGCGGTGAAGCTGTCGACCGGCGAGACGCTGCGCTGCGACCAGGTGGTGCTCGCGGTCGGCCATAGCGCGCGCGACACTTTCCAGATGCTGTACGACCGCGGCGTGTTCGTCGAGGCGAAGCCGTTCTCGCTCGGCTTCCGGATCGAGCATCCGCAGGGGGTGATCGATCGCAGCCGTTTTGGGAAATTTGCCGGTCACAAACAGCTCGGCGCAGCCGACTATAAGGTGGTGCACCACTGCAGCAACGGGCGCGCGGTGTATAGCTTCTGCATGTGTCCGGGCGGCACCGTGGTGGCGGCCACGTCGGAGCCGGGGCGCGTCGTTACCAACGGCATGAGCCAGTACTCGCGCGCGGAGCGCAACGCGAACGCGGGCATCGTGGTAGGCATTACGCCAGAGGACTACCCGGGCGGCCCGCTCGCCGGCATCGCGTTCCAGCGCAAGTGGGAAGAGCGGGCGTTTGAGCTCGGCGGCGGTAACTATATGGCGCCGGGGCAACTCGTCGGCGATTTCATCGCGGGGCGGCCGTCCACCTCGCTCGGCTCGGTCGTGCCGTCGTACAAACCCGGCGTGCGGCCAACCGATCTCAGCACCGCGCTGCCCGACTACGTGATCGAGGCGATTCGCGAAGCGCTGCCGCAGATGGAGAAAAAAATCGCCGGTTTCGCGATGCATGACGCCGTGCTGACTGGCGTCGAAACGCGAACGTCGTCGCCGGTACGCGTGCGTCGCGGGGACGATTACCAGAGCGTCAACGTCCAGGGGCTGTATCCGGCGGGCGAGGGCGCGGGATATGCGGGCGGGATCTACTCGGCGGCGATCGACGGAATCGAGGTCGCCGAAGCGGTCGCGCTGAAGATCGTGAGTCAGCAAACGGCGTGAGTTCGGGCGGCCACAGCCACCGGGTGCAGGGGTGAGCTGGACTTGGCCGCGATTGCCGACGATTGCCGCGACGATCGGGCACAATGCCCGTTTCGCCTCGAACCCATCCTCCGAATGACCATTCGCACCCTGGCCGCCGCATGTGGCGCGGCTCTGCTTGCGCAATTTGCGCCGTTTGCCGTTTCCTCGAGCGCGTTCGCTGCCGAAGCTCCCGAGCATTGGGTCGCCGTGTGGGCGACCGCGCTGCAACCCATTCCGCAACGCGCCGAATTGCCGCCGCTGTATCGCGCGCCGGAAGTCGCCGGACGCACGGTTCGGCAAATCGTTTATCCGACCTTGTCGGGGAAGGCGGCGCGAATTCATCTGAGTAATACGTATGGCAAGACGCCGCTCGTCGTCGAAGAGCTGCGCATCGCGCGCTCGGCTGGTGGCGCGGCGGCGGTCGAGGGCGCCGGCACTCGTGTGACGTTTGGCGGCAAGGGCGCGGTCAGCATTCCGCCCGGCGGGGAGCTGGACAGCGATCCGATCGTGATCGACGTCGTCAAAGGGGCGCCGTACGCGGTCAGCGCGTTTATGGGGCCCGAGCAGCGGATCGTCGCTTGGCACCGCGTTTCGAATCAGGTCAATTATGTATCGGAGCCCGGCAATCACGCCGCCGACGCGTCGGCCGCGGCGTTTCGCGGCCGCTTCACGCAATATGTATGGGTCACCGGCCTGTCGGTGGAGGCGGCGGCGCCGTCGGCTGCCGTGGCCGCGATCGGCGACTCGATCACCGACGGGATGCGCTCCAGCCTGAACCAGAACCGTCGCTGGCCGGATGCGTTGGCTCGGCGGCTGGCGGGGAGCGGCGCGGAGTCGACCGCGATCGTGAACCTCGGCATCAGCGGTAACCGCCTTCTCAGCGACTCGCCCTGCTACGGCGACGCGCTCGCGAGCCGCTTCGACCGTGACGTTTTGCAACGTCCTGGCGTCAAGGTGGCGATCCTACTGATTGGCATCAACGACATCAACTTTGCGGCAATGCCGCCTCATGGCGGGCTCGACTGCGATTTTCCGCATACGTCGGTCACGGCCGCCAATCTGATCGCCGGATACGAGCGGGTGATCGCCGCCGCGCGGCGCAATGGCGTCAAGGTGTTCGGTGCAACGCTGACGCCGGCGTCGCTGTCGCCAGAGCGGGAAAACATCCGAATCGCCGTCAATCAGTGGATTCGGACCAGTCACGCTTTCGCTGGCGTTGTCGATTTCGACGCGGCGTTGCGTGACCGGGCGCAGCCGGACCGTCTGCAACGCGCTTTCGACAGCGGCGATCACATCCATCCAAGCGATTCGGGCTACGCAGCTATGGCCGACGCTGTTCCTGTCGACGCTGTCGTGAACGCGGCCCGGAAGTAAGCGACAGCTTTTTTAAGTGAAAGTGACAATGGGTGTTGACGAAGCGGGAAAGAGTCTCCATAATCTCGTTTCTCTGCTGCTGATGCAGCGACGCAGACGAAGCGGTGCCGGTGGTTGCAGTTCCGGCGCGGCGGGTGGTGCGGCTCGATCTTTAAAAACTAACAGCCGATAAGTGTGGGCGCTTGATGCTCGATG
>DATAQT010000471.1:0-14697 GCA_036264535.1 Paraburkholderia sp.
GGCGAAGGAACGCGTCGCCGACCTGCAGGACTTCGTGCGCCGCTTCTCGGCGAACAAGTCGAAGGCGCGTCAGGCCACCAGCCGTCTGAAGATGATCGACAAGATCAAGATCGAGGAATTCAAGCCGTCGTCGCGGCAGAACCCGTTCATCCGCTTCGAGTTCGAGAAGAAGCTGCACAACATCGCGGTGGTCGCGGAAGACATCTCGAAGAAGTACGACCGCACGATCTTCAACGACTTCAGCATCAGCGTGCAGCCGGGCGAGCGCATCGCGATCATCGGCGAGAACGGCGCGGGCAAGACCACGCTGCTGCGCTCGCTGCTCGGCAATCTGAAGCTCGATCACGGCATGGTGAAGTGGGCGGAAAACGCGAACGTCGGCTACATGCCGCAGGACACGTACGAAGAGTTTCCGGGCGACGTCACGCTGATGGACTGGATCGACCAGTACCGCAAGGAAGGCGACGACGAGCAGATGGTGCGCGGCACGCTCGGCCGCCTGCTGTTCAATGCGGACGATATCCGCAAGTCGGTCAAGGTGCTGTCGGGCGGTGAGAAGGGCCGCATGATCTGGGGCAAGCTGATGCTCGGCCGCCACAACGTGCTGCTGATGGACGAGCCGACCAACCACATGGACATGGAGTCGATCGAGTCGCTGCAGATCGCGCTGGACAAGTTCGAAGGCACGCTGATTTTCGTGTCGCACGACCGCGAGTTCGTGAGCGGCCTGGCGAACCGGGTCATCGAAGTGAAGACGAACGGTACGCTGAACGACTTCGGTGGCAACTATGAGGACTTCCTGACGAGTCAGGGCGTGCAATAAGCGGCTGGTCGCGGGTCTTCAGCGATCCCCCAAAGGCCCACGCCGGCAGTCTGCCGGCGTGGGCCTTTTTGTTCGTTCACGGGCTCAGCGCGAGCCGTCGAATCACTTCGCCTAGCTTGCCCATCGGCTGAGCCTCCCCTTGAGCCGCTCCATTTGCAGGCTTCGCCGCTCTCGCCGTAGGGTGCCTCACGACTTCGGGTAGAGGCCGCATCGCGTGACCTCGCAACGCGCTTTCCGCTTTCCGTCCAAGCGCAACGAACCTCACGGATCGAGGGAACAGGCCGATGAAGTCAGTCAGAATCTGGCCCGTCGAATGGAGCTCGTCCTTCGATGGGCTGCGGTTGCTCTCGGTATCTTCGTCCGCGAACGGATGAAACGGGAACGCATTCCAGAGCGCAAACTCCGTCGGTCCGAATCCATTGGCGAGCATCGTGTGCCAGACGACTGAGGCGGTTCTCTCATAGACACCGTAGTCGCGGTCCGTCATTCGGGACAGCGCATCGCGGCAACTGGTGCGGGTTGCCGGACCCGGGAGGTAGTCCGGCGGCGGGCTGCGAGCAGGTCCCGTGGCGAAGCTGTTGAGCTTCGCATCGTTGCCAAGCAGAATCCGCTCGGAGGTCATCGCGACGCCTGTGAAACGCCCGCCACGGCAGCTCAGCGCCTCCGCAATCAGGATCACCTTGACGCTGGTCCGGCGTGCTTGCAGGTAGGCCGCAAGCTGGCGCTGGCGAATCAGTGGCGCGTTGACGCCGGGCTGATCGCGCTCATCGGTCTGGGACCATGGATTGAACACATTGGCCCTTCGGGGCCATTCTGCGAGGCACTGAACGAAGTCCGTAGCGCTGGTCATGGAGCCGAAGTTTTCCGACGCGCAAGCAACAGACTCACACCTTGTCGTTCTGAAACCGCATCGCCGTGCCTTCCCGTTCGATCCGGGCCCAGACCGCGCGCTTTTCCTCGTCGCTGAGGAACACCCAGTTCGACACTTCGGTGGCGGTGCGCCCGCAGCCTTTGCAGACCTCGTCGAAGAGCGTGGAGCACACGCCGATGCACGGGCTGTCGGGAAGATCGTGGAGATTCGAAGTCATCGGAAACCTTGGGGCGGGGAGGCAAAGTCCCGCTATGTTAACCGATGCGCCGCGCGCTTCTGCGCCGCCGGCGGTCAGCGTCATGCGAAGCTCACGTCGATCGCACTGAGCTCGGCGATCACGCCCCAGTCGCCAGTTGCCACAACAACGCGCCGTTCAGCGCAACGATGAACGCCGCCGACAGCCACGACAGCACGAGAGGCAGGCCGTGCACGCGCCAGCCGCGCATCAGCGTCGCATCGGATGCACAGCGGATCAGCGGGACGACCGCGAGCGGCAATTGCAGGCTCAGCACGACCTGGCTCGCCACCAGCAACTGGTTCGAGCCATGCTGGCCGAATAGTCCCACCGCAAACAGCGCCGGCCCGATCGCGAGCGCGCGCGTGAGCAGTGCGCGTTTCCAGCGCGGCAGCCGCAGCCTCAGGAAACCCTCCATCACGGTCTGACCGGCCAGCGTGCCGGTGACGGTCGCGCTGAGTCCGCACGCGAGCAGTGCCGCCGCGAACAGGATGCCGGCCCAGCGGCTGCCGACGAGCGGCGCGATCAGCCGATGCGCATCGGCCAGATCGGTCACGTCGCGATGGCCGCTCGCATAGAACACAGCCGCCGCCACGATCAGCAGCGCCGCGTTGATCACGAACGCGAACGCGAGCGAGCCGAAGGTATCGAGATTGACGACGTGCAGCGCGGCCTTGATCTGCGCGTCGCTGCTGTCCGGCGCGTGATGTTTGACGAGCGCCGAATGCAGATACAGATTGTGCGGCATGACCGTCGCCCCGACGATGCCCGCCGCGAGCCACAGCATGCCCGCGTTTCTGATCAGCTCGATGCTCGGCGCGGTGCCGGCGAGCGCCGCGTGCCAGTCGGGCCGCGCGAGCGCGAGCTGCACGACGAAGCACAGGCCGACGAAGCCGATCAACGCGGCGATCACCGCCTCCAGCCTGCGGCCGCCTTTCTGCTGGAGCGCGAGCAGCGCGAACGTGCAGACCGCGGACATCAGCACGCCGACCGTCAGCGACACGCCGAGCAGCAGTTGCAGCGCAACGGCGCTCCCGACCACCTCGGCGACGTCGCAGGCGATGATCGCGACTTCGCTCGTCAGCCACAGGAACAGCGTCGCGCGCCGACCATTGCGCTCGCGGCACAGCTGGGCGAGATCGCGCCCGGTCACGACGCCGAGGCGCGACGACAGCCATTGCATCAGCATCCCCATCATGCTCGCCAGCAGCACGATGCCGAGCAGGCTGTAGCCGTAACCCGCGCCGGCGCCGAGCGCGGTCGCCCAGTTGCCGGGATCGATGTAGCCAACCGCGATCAGCGCGCCGGCGCCGAGGAACGAGAACCAGTGCGCCGGACGCGTCGGATCGTCCGGCAGACGCCGGCGCCGGTTGGGACGCATCGCGAAAGGATTGGTGTTCATCGTGCCTGGGCTTCCGGGAATCGCATCCTGTTGCAAGTCACATGCCCGTTGCTGGCGCGCAGCGGGCGGGCAGCCTGCCGTCGCGCGGCGCTATCGCGCAGTAGGCATCAAGAGATCATGATAGGAGTATTCGAGCCATCGCGGCGGCGCCTCGGTCCAGCAAAGGTGCTCCGGATGCCAACCCAGCCCGGCACCGTCAGGCACCGTCAGGCACCATCGCGCACCCGCGCGGGTCCCGGCGTCGCACCACCTTGGGGGCGAGCCAACGCCGACCTGACAACCAGATGACAGCGACACGACAAAACCCCCGCAACCCGCGCGCAGCACGTATGACGCGCGGCCGTGGCAGGCGTATTTTCCGGTAGACACGCGCCGATAACCCGCTAAAATTGCGCCCATTTTGCAAGGGTGCGGCCAGAGCCTGTACCGTTTGCACGACAGCTCCGGGTTCTTTTTTGGAGCGGGCAATAATTGGTGGTAGTTTTCGGGGTTTTCAGGGGGCCGTGCGCGCGAGAGCGCGGCTTGAGTGACGACAGGATCGGAGAACGGGATGAACAAACGGATAGTGGGGCGGGTGGCGGCGCTTGTCTTGTGCGCGGCGCCGTGGTTGACGGCCGCTGCGAAGGATACGCAGCTCAACGTGTATAACTGGTCCGACTACATCGCGAAGGACACGATCCCGAATTTCACGAAGCAGACCGGCGTCCAGGTCAAGTACGACAACTACGACAGCGACGACACCCTGCAGGCGAAGCTGCTTACCGGCAACTCGGGCTACGACATCGTCGTGCCGACCAGCAACTATGCGGGCAAGCAGATCGCCGCGGGCATCTTCGAGCCGCTCGACAAATCGAAGCTGCCGAACCTCAAATACCTCGACCCGTCGCTGATGGCGCTCGTCGCCGGCGCCGATCCGGGCAACAAGTACGTGGTGCCCTGGGCATACGGCACGACCGGCCTCGGCTACAACGTGACGAAGGTCCAGCAGATCCTCGGCAAGAACACGCCGCTCGATAGCTGGGACATCCTGTTCAAGCCGGAAAACATCTCGAAGCTGAAGGCCTGCGGCGTGTCGGTGCTCGACGCGCCGGACCAGATGTTCGCGGCCGCGCTGCACTACATGGGCCGCGACCCGATGAGCACGAACCCGGCCGACTACCGCGCCGCGCTCGATATGCTCAAGAAGATCCGGCCGTACATCACGCAGTTCAACTCGTCGGGCTATATCAACGACCTCGTCGGCGGCGACATCTGCTTCGCATACGGCTGGTCGGGCGACGTCGTGATCGCCAAGCATCGCGCGATCGAGGCGAAGAAGCCGTTCAAGATCGAATACTTCGTGCCGAAGGGCGGCGCACCGGTGTGGTTCGACGTGATGGCGATTCCGAAGGACGCGAAGCACAAGGAAGCCGCGCTCGAGTGGATCAACTACATCGAGACGCCGCAGGTGCACGCCGCGATCACCAACGCCGTGTACTACCCGAGCGTCAACATGGAAGCGCGCAAGTACGTGGACAAGGACGTCGCGGACGATCCGGCCGTGTATCCGTCGCCTGAAACCATCAAGACGCTGTTCCTGTTGAAGCCGCTGCCGCAGGAAATCCAGCGGCTGCAAACGCGGCTGTGGACCGAGTTCAAGTCCGGCCGATAAGCGCGGCAACCTGCACGGAATCAGCAGCATCATGAAGCCCTCGGTGTTCACCGGGGGCTTTGTTCGTCAAACGCCGGAGTGAAGCAGCATTATGATGAGTAGTGACCAGCCGGGCGTGCTGGCCGGGACGGCCGCGCCGTCGACGGGCCCGAACGCCGTTACCGACGACGCAGCGGACCAGTTCATCCAGATCGTCGACGTCGTGAAGAAGTTCGGCGAGACCGTCGCGGTCAAAGGGGTCAACCTGACGGTCAGGAAGGGCGAGCTGTTCGCGCTGCTCGGCAGCTCGGGCTGCGGCAAGTCGACCTTGCTGCGCATGATGGCCGGGCTCGAAACCGTGACGTCGGGCAAGATCCTGATCGAGGGCGTTGACCTCGCGCAACTGCCGCCGTATCGCCGGCCGGTCAACATGATGTTCCAGTCGTACGCGCTGTTTCCGCATATGACGGTCGAGGCGAACGTCGCGTTCGGCCTGAAGCAGGAAGGCGTGCCGAAGGCCGAGCTGAAAGACCGCGTGCACAACGCGCTCGAACTCGTGCAGATGGGCCGCTTCGCGAAGCGCAAGCCGCATCAGCTGTCGGGCGGGCAGCAGCAACGTGTCGCGCTCGCGCGTTCGCTCGTCAAGCGGCCCAAGCTCCTGCTGCTGGACGAGCCGATGTCGGCGCTCGACAAGCAGATCCGCCAGCGCACGCAGATCGAGCTCGTCAACATTCTCGACCAGGTCGGCGTCACCTGCATGATGGTCACGCACGATCAGGAAGAAGCGATGACGATGGCCGATCGCCTCGCCGTGATGAGCGAAGGCGAGATCGTGCAGCTCGGCACGCCGCATGAAGTCTACGAGTATCCGAACAGCCGGTTCTCGGCGGAGTTCATCGGCTCGACCAATCTGTTCGACGGCCATACGGTCGAGGACGAACCCGATCACGTGTTCATCGAAACGCCGGATCTGCCGTGCCATTTGCACGTCAATCACGGCATCACCGGTCCGCTCGGCATGCCGGTGACGATCTCGGTGCGGCCCGAGCGCATCGCGCTCACGCGCAAGCCACCCGAGGGCGCGCACAACTGGGGCAAGGGTGTCGTCACGAATATTGCGTACATGGGTGGCTATTCGCTGTATCACGTGAAGCTCGACGGCGGCAAGACCGTGATCGCGAACGTGACGAGCCTCGCGCTCACCGAGATCGATCCGCCGACCTGGGGCGACGAGGTGTACGTGCGCTGGAGCGCATCGGCCGGCGTGGTGCTGACGTCATGAAAGAAGCGCTTTCCTCGTTTTTCGCGTGGCCGGTGCGGCGTCTGAAGCTCACTGGCCGTACCGCCGTGGTGGCGGGGCCGTTCATCTGGCTGCTGCTGTTTTTCCTCGTGCCGTTCCTGCTGGTCGTGAAGATCAGCTTCGCCGATTCGCAGCTCGGCATTCCGCCGTACACGCAACTCGTCAATTTCGCGGAAGGCGCGCTGCACATCACGCTCGACCTGTCGCACTACGCGTTTCTGCTGACCGATAGTCTGTACTTCGCGACGTACGTGAATTCAGTCGTGGTCGCGGCGATTTCGACCGTGCTGTGTCTGCTGATCGGCTATCCGATGGCGTACTACATCGCGCGCTCGAATCCGGCTACCCGCAATCTGCTGATGATGGCCGTGATGCTGCCGTTCTGGACCTCGTTCCTGATCCGCGTGTATGCATGGATCGGCATTCTGAAGAACAATGGACTGCTGAATAACTTCCTGATGTCGATCGGGCTGATCCATTCGCCGATCGAGCTGTATCACACCAACACGGCGGTCTATATCGGCATGGTCTATTCCTACCTGCCGTTTCTCGTGATGCCGCTGTACGCGCACCTCGTGAAAATGGACCTGACCTTGCTCGAAGCCGCGTACGACCTCGGCGCGAAGCCGTGGAAGGCGTTCTGGCAGATCACGCTGCCGCTGTCGAAGAACGGCATCGTCGCGGGCTGTCTGCTGGTATTCATTCCAGCGGTCGGCGAGTACGTGATTCCTGAACTGCTCGGCGGCGCAAACACGCTGATGATTGGCCGCGTGATGTGGAATGAGTTCTTCGACAACGCCGACTGGCCGATGGCGTCCGCCGTCACGTGCGCGATGGTGCTGCTGCTGCTGGTGCCGATGGCCCTGTTCCAGCATGCGCAGGCGAAGGCATTGGAAGAGGGCCGCCAATGAAGCCGAATCGCATGCTGCAGCTGATCGCTCTGGGCATCGGCTTTCTGTTTCTGTATATCCCGATCGTCAGCCTCGTCGTGTATTCGTTCAACGAATCGCAACTGGTCACGGTGTGGACGCGCTTTTCGACGCGCTGGTATGTCGCGCTGTTGAGCGACGACGAGCTCATTACGTCGGCGTGGCTGTCGCTGCGGATCGGTTTGCTGACGGCGTTCGCGTCGGTGATCATCGGTACGTGGGCCGGTTTCGTGCTCGCGCGCATGGGGCGGTTTCGCGGCTTCACGCTGTACACGGGCATGATCAACGCGCCGCTGGTGATCCCCGAAGTGATTCAGGGCATCTCGCTGCTGCTGCTGTTCATCGAAATGGCGCGCTGGATCGGCTGGCCGGCCGAACGCGGTATCTTCACGATCTGGATCGGTCACGTGATGCTGTGTATCTCGTACGTCGCGATCATCGTGCAGTCGCGCGTGCGGGAACTGCATCCGTCGCTCGAGGAAGCCGCGCTCGACCTCGGCGCGACGCCGCTGCGCGTGTTTTTCTCCGTCACGTTGCCGCTGATTTCGCAGGCGCTGGTGTCGGGCTGGCTGCTGTCGTTTACGCTGTCGATCGACGACCTCGTGCTGTCCGCGTTCCTGTCGGGGCCCGGTTCGACGACCTTGCCGCTCGTCGTGTTCTCGCGTGTGCGTCTTGGCCTGAACCCGGAGATGAATGCGCTCGCGACGCTGTTCATCGCGGTCGTCACGGTCGGCGTCGTCGCGGCGAACTTCTTCATGCAACGCGCGGAACGCAGGCGGGCCGTGATGGCGGTTTGAGCTTGCGCGACGCGACAGGCGTCGCGCATGATCGAACCACATGATCGAGCCATATGATCGAGCCGTGACTCGCGGCCTTCACTTCTTCTGACGATAGCGATGATCGAGTCCCTTCTGCAGGTGCTGGACTGGGAGCCGCTTTATCGGCTGTGGGAACTGATCGTGATCATCGTGAAGTTTCTGTGGGAGCTGTTGCGCTTGCTGGGCGGCGCCGGGTAATGAAGGTGGCGGCCGACCCGGGCGCGGGCCGCCGGATTGTCATCGTGCGGATTCAACGCGCGAAGCGGTAATCGTGCGGCCGGACGCGCCGCGTACGTTTGCGAAAGCTGAACGTGAAGCCTGGCCAGATTGCGGTGACCTTGCCGCTTCGTGTCTGATACCAGCTATGGCAGCCGCTCGTCCACACCGCGTGCTGCATCTCCTGCTGCAAACGCGTGTTGAAATCGCGCTGCACGTCGGCGCGCAGGGTCATCGTGCGCGCGTTGTGCTTGCGCAGCACGCGCAGGCAATCGACGATGTAGCGCAACTGCGACTCGATCATGTAGATCATCGAGTTATGGCCGAGCCCCGTGTTCGGGCCGGCGATCATGAAGAAGTTCGGGAAGTTCGCGATGCTCGTGCCGAGATAGGCCTCGGGGCCATCGCGCAGCCATAGCGCGCTGAGGTCGGTGCCGTCGAGGCCGGTCACTTCGAACGGCGCGCGCACGTCGTTGACCTGGAAGCCGGTGCCGCAGATGATCGCATCCGCGCGGTGATGCACGCCGTCGTCCGTCACGATGCCATCGGCGACGATTTCGCGAATGCCGCTCGTCACGACCTCGACATTCGGCCGACAGACGGCCGGGTAATACTCGCTCGACAGCAGCACACGCTTGCAGCCGAGACGGTAGTTCGGCGTGAGCTTCGCGCGCAGCGCCGGGTCCTTGACGCGTCGCTCCAGATAGCTGAGGCCGAACTTCATCGGCATCTTCATCAGCTTCGGATTGACGACGAACGCGATTCCGCGCGATTCGAGTTGCCAGTAGATGGCACTGCGAACGAAGCGCTGGGTGAACGGCAGCGTGCGAAAGAGCCACTGCGCGCGCGGGTCGATCGGTTTGTCGCGCTTCGGCATCACCCATGGCGCGGTGCGCTGGAACAGGTCCAGATGCGCGACGCGCGGCTGGATCTGCGGCACGAACTGGATCGCGCTCGCGCCGGTGCCGATCACCGCGACGCGTTTGCCGTCGAGCGGATAGGCGTGATCCCAGCGCGCCGAATGGAACAGCTTGCCCTCGAAACGGTCGATACCGGCGATGCGCGGCAGCGCGGGGCGCGACAGCGGACCGCTTGCGGCAATCAGCACGTCGGCCTCGATGGTTTCGCGCGCGTCGTTCGTGTCGAGTTCGACGAGCCAGATCTGCCGTGCTTCGTCGAAGCGCGCGGCGCTCACTTTCGCGTTGCAGCGCACGTAGCGTTCGACGCCGTACTTGCGCGCGCAGTGCTGCAGATACGCGAGAATTTCGGCCTGACTGCTGAACGCGCGCGACCACGCCGGATTCACTTCGAACGAAAACGAATAGAGATGCGAGGGGACGTCGCAGGCCGCGCCGGGATAGGTATTGTCGCGCCACGTGCCGCCGATACCGCTCGCGGCCTCGTAGACCGTAAAGGACGTGATGCCCATCTGCTGCAGACGGATCGCCATGCCGAGGCCGGCAAAGCCACTGCCGACGATCGCAATGCGCGGCGCGGCGGATGAAGCAGAAGGAGCAGGCGTCACGGTGGTCTCCGGCACGGGGCGAAAGCGGCGGGTGAAACGATAGCGGTCGTGGCGCGGTGAGGCGCGCGCGGCTCGACAGCCGGGCGCGAAATCACGCATCTACCTCGGTCTGGAGATGGCGTAAAACGCAGGGTAGACAACTGTACACATCACGTCAAGATCGTCTAGAGTGCAGTTATTAAACGCGTCTCCCGCGCGATGATTGAAAGCACGATGACCACCGTCCCCGAAGCAGCGCCCGTCGCCGGCCCGGAGTTGCCGCCCGGCAAACGCAAGCTGATCGAAGCCGCGCTGCGGCTGACCGCCGGCGGCCGCAGTTTCGCGAGCCTCGGCTTGCGCGAGCTCGCGCGCGAGGCGGGGCTCAATCCGAACACGTTCTACCGCCATTTCAGCGCACTCGACGAGCTCGCGCGCGAAGCCGTCGCCTCGGTGAGCCGGCGGCTTCGGCCCATGTTGCGGCGCGAGCGCTGGCTTGCCGCGCACGAACCGCACAGCGTGCCGCGGCGTGCGTGCGTCGCGTTCTTCGCGTTCGCGCTCGCGAACCGCGAGGCGTTCCTGAGCGCGCTGGCCGAATACCACGGCACGTCGCCGGCATTGCGCGAAGCGGTGCGGGCCAATCTGCACGAGGTGTCGGCGGAAATGGCGGACGACATCGTGCAACTCGAGCTGATACCGCAACTCGCGCGCGAGACCGTCGACGAGGTCTGCACGCAGATCGTGTTGCAACTGTTTCATCTATCGGCTGAATATATCGACGCGAATGCCGCACGCCGCGACGCGTTGATCGATTACGCGGAGCGCTTCATCGTGCGGCTGTTCGCAGGGGCGGTCGTGCTCGCGCAGCATGAGAGCGGCGAGACGGAGTCGGCTCGGGCGTGACGCACGCGAAGTGGGTTCGCAGAACTCGCAGACAAAAAACAGGCTCCGTGAAGGAGCCTGTTTGTCATTCAACGTGCAGCGGAATCTGACGGTGCCGATCGATCAGGTATCGGTCCAGCCACCGGAATCGTCGTTGCTGCCCATGTCGACGCCACCGCCGCCGTTGTCGTCCCAATCGTTCGAACCCTGACCGAAGTCGAGGCCGCCGCCGTTGCCTGCGTCGTTGCCGCGACGGCGCAGTTCGTCGTCGTCGACGAGCACGTCGCGCTCGACCACGCGGTCACGCCCATGGTTCAGCGCTTCGCCAAGCAGCACGCCGGTCAGCAGACCACCCATGCCGCCACCCATGCCACCGCCTTGCTGGACGATGACCTGCGGCTGCTGCTGATACGGACCCTGTTGCGGATAAGGCGGCTGCGGGCTGCCGAAGCGCTCGGCCTCCTGCGCGTACGCCGATTGCTGGCCGGTACCCACCGGCGCGGCAGCCGGATCGGGCCGGCCGTCGGCGCGAGCGCGCAGGCTCGCGATACGCTGGTCGAACTCGTCGAGTGCATAAGGCGGCAGCGGATTCTTACCGTTCGACAGCGTTTCGACGGCGCCGCGCAACTGCTCTTCAGTCGCTTCGACGTCTTTTTCGAGCAGCTCGTGACCCGGCGTGGTGGACAGCTTCACGTCGAGCTTGAGCGAGCGCACCGCGTTGAGCATGTCGGTCGCGCGCTTCATTTGCGCGCGGCGTTCCTCGTCGGCGCGCGTATCTCCCTGGCTGCGCGCGCGGCTCAAGGTCCAGCGCAATACAAGCGCGATCAGCGCGATAAGAACAATGATACCGATCCACATACCTACCCCCGGACCATGCCGTGTTTGCGCTTGCGACATCATCGCCGATTGTTGCTGCACAGCAGGCGCATTCTGCTGCGCGAACGGATTCGCGGCGTGACGGGTAACGTTGCCGCCCGCGCGTTCCGCGTCGCTGCGCAGGCGCGCTTCGGTTTGCGCGAAACGGCTCGGGTCGGTGAAGCGGATCTGCGGATCGAGCGTCTTCGCCTGTTGCAACTGCGCGAGCGCGTCGGCGGAACGACCTTCGCGATCGAGCACCTGGGCGTATAGATAGTGCGCGTGAGCGTTGTTCGGATGCGCTTGCAACACCTCGGTGAGGCCGGCGTCGGCCTGCTGCCAGTTGCCCTGCGCCATCGCCGATTCGATTTGCTGAGCCGTCGGCACCGCGAACGCCGCAGCCGATACGAGCAGCAGCGAAGCGAAAGCGGTTGCGAAAAGTTTTTTCATTTGCAGACCGGGCGCTGCGCGCCCGTCTCCATCAGTCGATTGCGGTGGCTGCCTGTGGCGGCCGGTATGCCGTTGCGTTCGGGAGCGAGCGCATCGGCATTTACTGCTACTGCTGTTGCCATTGCTGCGCGTACCGCGAGGCGCGCGCGTCCGGCATTTACTGCGCCGGTGTGTTGAGCTGCTTTTTCAGCGCTTCGAGCCGATCGTCGACGGACGGGCCGCGGTTCAGGTCGGCGAGCTTGTCGTCGAGCGCCTTGCCGCTTTTCTCGTCGGCGGAGTTCAGACGTGCATCCGAACGCGCGTTCGACAGTGAGACCTTGTCTTCGAGCTTCTGGAAATCCTCGGACAGGTTCTTGCCGCCGATGCCGCCGAGCGCCGTGGCCGCGACATCTTTCGCCTGCGCGATCTGCTGCTTGGCCTGCAGGATATTCGAGCGCGCATTCAGGTCGTTGCGGCGCGTACGCATGTCATCGATCTGGCTCTTCAGTTGCGCGACCGACGGCTCCAGCGAAGTCAGTTCTTTCGTCAACGCATCGCGTTCGGCTTCGGCCGTGGCCTGCGCGCTGAGCGCTTCACGCGCGAGCGCTTCGTCGCCGGACTGCAGCGCGCGCCGGGCACCGTCTTCATACTTCTTCGCCTTGTCCGCGGCAACATCGCGCTTGCTTTGCTGAGTGGCGACCTGCGCCTGAATCTCGATCAGCGAGTTCTCGGCCTTGCCGATGCTGTCGTCGAGTTCGCGCACGATCTGACGCGAGTCGCGCGACGGATCCTGCACCGAGTCGGCCGCATCGTTCAGAAGACCTTTGAGCGTGCGCGAAATGCTGTCAAAAAGCGACATGAAAACCTCCAGAGAATGTGATCGGCGCCGCCGATGCGTGCGCGCCTGACTGCCTTGAACTACCACTACTTTACGCCGCCGCGCACGATGCGCAACGTTCGGACCGGAGTTCGGGGCGCACTTGCCAATTGCAATAGCGGGGCCCGTTTTTGTTAGGGCGCAATGCCGGGTCGATGCGGGTCGGGATGATGGAAAGCCACGATGGGTATGGACTTGACGGCGGATATTACACCATCGGCTCTCTTAAAGATGGCTTAAACGATTGGGCTGCCCGAGGGCGCGCGTGATGCTGCAAAAGCCACTGTTTACGCGGGTGGGCTGGTGTTATCGAGCGGCGATTCACGCGGGTGTCACCGATGTAACGATATGCAACGGCAGGCGCGTTGCGTGCCCGTGACCGCTCGCTCAACTGCGGTGATCGCGGCTCGATGGACGGTAATTTTCCGTCACGCTTCAGTCACGCGAAGCGGCTGCCTTCGGGGCTTGGGTCGCTGTCGGGTTCGTCGTCTTCGGCGGCCTTGTCGACGCTGCGGCGCTTCAACGAGTTGCGTAGACGCGCCGGCTGCCGTTTCGACGTGGCATTGTCGATTGCGTCCGCTTCGGCGTTTTCCGCGTTTTCCGCGGCTCGCGCTGCCGTCAGACGCGCGACGGCTTCGGCCGTGGCCGCGGCCTGCTCGTCCTGCTCGGCGGCGAGCGCGGCGGCGACGCCCGCGGGAAGGAGTGGAGCGGGGGGCTCGGTCGCGTCGGTCGAGTCAGCGGGGCGGCCGGCCTGCTGCCTCGCGGGCGAATCGACGGCATCCGTCGCGCCGGCGGCCGCGTTGACAGCCGCGTTGGCCCCGGCGGTGTCGCCGGACGCATCCACGCCATCAGTCTCGCGCGCCTGCAACGGCGTCGGCAGCGCGGCACGCGCATGACGCGTCCCGCGCGCGACGCGCTGGAGTGCCGCGTTCAGCGCGTCGGGCGCGCGTGGCGCGCGCAGCCGGTCGACGATACTCGCGGCCTTGACCTGCTCGCTGGTCGCGCCAAAGCTCAGCACCGCGCGCCGCATCAGTTCACTTACGCTGATGCCCAGATCTTCCGCGGTCGCGGTGATCGCACGTTTCTGCGCGGTCGTGACGAATACGACGATGCGCTCGCTGGGCTTGGACATGATCGACTCGCAGTCTTGTTGGCATGGGCGGGTCGGCGCGTGCCTCCGGATACGGTGCCGGAATCCGTCATCGGAGTTGCCGTTGGAACCCGCCGTTGGGTCCCCGTCGCTCGCATCGAGGGACGCGCGCGCGGGGTTCATCATATGACGAGTTGCGCCGCCACGGAACAGGCGCGGTGCGAAAATCCCGTGACATCAATGAGTTGTAGTGTTTGCGGGCGGTTTTTCCACAGCCATTTCAACAGAAAATGTTGATAACCCCGCATAAGCCGTGCAGCGCGCGCAAGCTACACCGCGCGCTGCGCGAAATTACAGATACTTACTAACAGAAGGCGGTCGGCGAAGGGAATTCTTACAAAAAAACTGCGTTGGACCGCTGCCGATTTCTTTAAAATGCTCTGTTACGTTGCGCCGGACATGGTCCGAGGCGTGCCGTGCGGCCGGCCGGGGGCAAGGTCCGCAGGGCGACGTACGTCCCGGCCAGGATGTCGAACACGACCCATGCACGCGCTGCGAGCGCGCGCAGAAAGGCGCGCAGTTGCGGGCCCATTATTCCAGTCATGCCAATCATCAAACGACCGCATTCCTCGAACTCTCCGGCCGGTGAAGACCGGGATTCCCACCAACGCACGCCTGGACGCAATGCCGCTTCGCGCGATGCCGGCGGCGGCCGTCGCTCGATCGGCGCGTCGCTCGTGCTGTGGTTCGTCGGCCTGATCGCGACCCTCGTCGTAGTCGGGGCGCTGATCGTCGGCTATGCGCTCGTCGTGATGGGGCCGCAGTTGCCGTCGCTCGAC
>DATAQT010000500.1:0-31615 GCA_036264535.1 Paraburkholderia sp.
CGGGATCATGACCACGTTCTGAGTTGAGGTTGCCTGATCAGCAATCGCAGTGATCTCTTTGTTTCAAGGACTGTTTATTTCTCTTTCATAGAGAGGCCGGTGCGACGCCTCCTCCACCCTCGTCGCATCGGCTGCTTTTTCCTTTTCGAATTCATCACCGCACGTAGCGCGCTTTTTCATATTTGAAAGCGCTTTCAACACAGGATTCAGCAAACCTCATGACCGACGACGGCTCAAACGACAAACCCGGCGCGCCCACGGTACCTCACGTACCCGCTGCGCCCAACGTGACGCTCGAAGCCATCGCGCGCGCGGCCGGTGTTTCTCCGAGCACCGTATCGCGGATTTTGAACGGTTCGGCGCGCGTGCTTCCCGCCAAGCAGCAGGCGGTGGAGGAGGCGATCGCGCGCTTCAACTATCGGCCGAACGTGCTCGCGCGCAGCCTCGCGAGCGGACGAACCGAAACGATCGGCGTACTGACGCAGGCGGTGTCGAGCCCGTTTTACGCGGAGTGGCTGCGCGGAATCGAGGAAGCGCTGTACGAGCCGGGCTTTACGCCGATCTTCGTGAGCAGCCGCTGGAACGTCAAAGACGAAAAGGCGCGCCTCGAGCAGTTCATCGCGCGGCGCGTCGACGGAATCATCCTGCTGCACGCGCAGCTCGATGAGCCGACCTTGACCGACTACTCGCGACACGCGCCCATGCTCGTGCTCGGCCGCTCGGTGCAAAACAGCGCGACGCTCGCGGGCCTGCCGATCGACAACATGCAGGGCGCGCGCGACGCGACCCGTCATCTGATCGAGCAGGGCCATCGCGAGATCGCGTTCATCGCGGGGCCAGCCAGCCACGAGGATGCAATCGAGCGCCTGGACGGCTACCGGATCGCGCTCGAGGAAGCGGGCATCGGCTTCGATGCCGATCTCGTCGAGCAGGGCGATTACCTCGAAACGGGCGGCGTCGCCGCGATGGAGCGGCTGATGGCGCGCCATCCGTCGTTCAGCGCCGTGTTCTGCGCGAACGATCAGACCGCGTACGGCGCTCGGCTCGCGATGTTCCGCCGCGGCGTGCGGGTGCCGGAGGACGTGTCGCTGGTCGGCTTCGACGATCTGCCGACTTCGTCGTACATGACCCCGCCTTTGACGACGGTCCGCCAGCCGACCTATGAAATCGGCCGCCTCGCCGCGCAGGGCATCGTGCAGATGATCCGCAAACAGACGATCGCGCTCAGTCCGATTCCGCTCACGCTCGTCACGCGCGAAACGACGCGGCGAATCACGCCGCCGGTCAAACGTGGGGATACGCGGACATAGCGGGTGTTTTTTCGCCTTGGCGTGAAAGCGCTTTCAGGCATCAGCAGGCAACCAGCAAAGCAGCAACCACGACAACAGGGGAAGTACGTCAGCAGCAAACCGGTAGTCATCGAATGCAATTCAAACAGGATTCACAAGGAGACGAGTAATGAAATTCCGCTTTTCAGGCCCTGCCGCCGCCGTTCTGCTCAGCCTGGCCGCAGTCGGCGCGCACGCCAACACCACGTTGACGGTCGCGGTCTTTCCGAAGCTGGATCAGGAAATCAAGGACGCGCTTCCGGCGTGGAAGAAGCTGCATCCGGATGTCGACATCAAGGTGTCGTCGCTCGCGATCGCCGATCACCACAACGCGATGACCACCGCGCTCGCGACGAACTCCGACCTGCCCGACGTGATGGCGGTCGAGGTCGGCTTCATCGGCCGCTTCGCCGCGGGCGGCGGTCTCGAGGATCTGTCGAAGCCGCCGTACAACGCTGGGCAGTACAAGAGCCAGTTCATCAACTACACGTTCGCGCAGGCGACCACGCAGGATGGCACGATCGTCGGCATGCCGGCCGATATCGGCCCGGGCACGCTGTTCTATCGTAAGGACATTCTCGATAAGGCCGGCGTCAACGAAGCCGATCTGACGAAGTCGTGGGACTCGTATCTCGCGGCCGGCGTGAAGATCAAGAAGGCGACGGGTGCGTACCTGATGGCGTCGTCGCGCGATATCGAGGACATCTACATTCGCGCGGATCTGAAGCAAGGCGATGGCGTCTACTTCGACAAGGCCGGCAATCCGGTGGTCACGTCGCCGAGGTTCGTGAAGGCGTTCGAGCTCGCGAAGAAAGCGCGCGACCTCGGCCTCGACGCGAAGATCACGCCGTGGTCGAACGAATGGGCCGAGAGCTTCAAGCGCGGCACCGTCGCGACACAGATGATGGGCGCGTGGCTCGGTGGCCACCTGTCGTCGTGGATCGCCCCGGACACGAAGGGCCTGTGGCGCGCAGCCAATCTGCCGAACAACGCGTACGCATCGTTCGGCGGCACGTTCTACGCGATTCCGGCGAAGGCGACGCAAAAGCCGATGTCGTGGGAATTCATCAAGTTCCTGACGACGCGCCAGGACACGCAGCTCGCGTCGTTCCGTTCGATCGATGCATTCCCCGCGCTGCTCGCTGCGCAGAACGATTCGTTCTTCGCGGAGCCCGTCGCGTTCCTCGGCGACGAGAAGGCGCGTCTGATCTGGCGTGATGCGGCCTCGCACATTCCGGCGATCCAGCGTAGCAAGTACGACCAGGTCGCCGAGGAAGCGGTGCACTCGGCGCTCGACAAGGTCGTCGACGACGGCGAAGACGTGCATACGGCGTTGCAGGAAGCGCAGGACCAGATCGCGCATCGGGTTCGCCGTTAAGCGTCGTTGATGGAAGGTCGCGGCACGCTGCATGCCGCGACCGAAGTGTGTCGCAGTGTGCTGCAAACAGCGTGGCCGGTCACCGACCCCGGCCACGCCCGACTGGACGGAACTATTGATGAACACTCCGCTGCCCACGACCGAACAGGCCCCCCGCGACGCGCTCGCGAGCGATGCGCTGAACTCGCTTCCGCCGCTCGCCGCGCCGCGCCGCGCATCGCGGCTCGATCCGGTGAAGCTTGCGCCGTATCTGTTTCTCGGTCCGTTTTTTCTGCTGTTCGCGCTGTTCATGGCGTTTCCGCTGCTGTTTTCGCTCTATCTGTCGTTCCAGAGCTGGGACGCCACGGCGGGACTCGCGAGCATGAAGTGGGTGGGTCTGTCGAACTTCACGTTCACGCTGACCGACCCGTGGTACTGGAAGTCGCTGTACAACACCGCGTCGATGGCGATCATGTCCGGCGTGCCGCAGCACCTGGTCGCGCTGCCGCTCGCGTTCTTTCTGCAGACCGCGTTTCGCCGCTGGCGTAACTTCGTCGTGGGGCTGTATTTCCTGCCCTTCATCACGTCGAGCGTCGCGATCGCGCTGATCTTCTCGTCGCTGTATTCGACCGACTTCGGCATGATCAATCTTGCGATCGCCGAACTCGGCAAGCTGCCCGGTTTGCACTGGATCGTGCCCGCGCATCCGATCGAGTGGCTGTACAACCCGAAGAACGTCAAACCGGCGGTGTCGGTCGTGATTTTCTGGCGCTATGTCGGCTGGAACACTGTGCTGTATCTGTCGGCGCTGCAAACCATTCCGAAGGACCTCTACGAGGCCGCGCGCATCGACGGCGCGAACGGCTGGCAGCAGTTCACGCGTATCACGATTCCGCTCATCAAGCCGATGATTTTCTTCGCGGTCACGCTGTCGATCATCGGCGGCCTGCAACTGTTCGAAGAGCCGTTCATCCTGCTGCCGAACGAAGGCATGGGCACGAGCCAGTCCGGTCTGACGACGGCCGTCTACATGTATCGCACCGCATTCCACGACGGCGACTTCGGCACCGCGAGTTCGATCGCCTGGCTGCTGTTCATTTCGATCGGCGCGTTGATGTGGTTGAACACGCGCATCTTTCACCGCAGCGGCATGAACGAGGAGACACAGCGATGAAATCGTCCAGCAACAAGAGCCTTTATGTCGGCTATGCGATCGTGCTGGCGGGCGCGGTGCTGATGTTCTCGCCGTTCTACTTCATGTTCGTGTTCGCGACGCACACGAGCTCCGAGATCTTCTCGATGCCGCCGCCACTGTGGTTCGGCAGCGCGTTTCTCGACAACATGGCCTCGCTGATGCGGCACATTCCGTTCTGGCGCAATCTCGGCTGGAGCTTCTATACGGCGACGATGCAGACCGTGCTGACGCTGCTCGTCACGTCGATGGCGGGATACGCGTTCGCGATGTACGAGTTCCGCTTCAAGAAGACGCTGTTCGCGGTCGCGCTGACGGCGATGCTCGTGCCGCCGTTCCTCAGCATGATTCCGACCTTCATGACGATGAACCTGCTCGGCTGGATCGATCAGCCGCGCGCGCTGTATGTGCCGGGGGCGGCCGCCGCGCTCGGCGTGTTTCTGATGCGCCAGTACGTCGCGGCGGCGATTCCTTCGGAGTTGATCGAGGCGGCGCGCATCGACGGCTGCGGCGAATTCCGCATCTACTGGAGCATCGTGATGCCGCTGCTGGGACCGGCGCTGGGCACGCTGGGGCTGATCAGCTTCATTCAGGCGTGGAACAACTTTCTGTCGGCGCTCGTCGTGCTGCGTTCGCCGTCGATGTACACGCTGCCGCTCGCGCTGCGCATTCTGCAAAGCCCGACCAATTCGGATTGGGGCGCGGTGATGGCGGGCTCCGCGGTCGCGGTGCTGCCGCTGCTGGTGCTGTTCGCGTTCACCTCGCGGCGTTTGATCGACGGTCTGACGACCGGCGCGGTCAAGGCTTGAGATTCTCACTTTCATTTTCACGCCCTCGCGGGCATGACCATTCGGGACAACATCATCTATGTCGACGTATCGATTCAACGAAGACTTCGTCTGGGGCGTCGCCACCAGTTCCTACCAGATCGAAGGCGCAGCACATGAGGACGGGCGGGGCCCGTCGATCTGGGACGCGTTTTGCAACGTGCCGGGCAAGGTCGTCAACGGCGAAAATGGCGACGTCGCGTGTGACCACTATCACCGCTTCGAGGAGGACCTCGATCTGATGGCGGAACTCGGCGTCAAGGCTTATCGCTTTTCGATCGCGTGGCCGCGCGTGCAGCCGGCCGGCAGCGGCGCATTCAACGACAAGGGCCTCGCGTTTTACGAGCGTCTGGTCGACGGTTTGCTCGAGCGCGGCATCCAGCCGTTCGCGACGCTGTATCACTGGGATCTGCCGTTGTCGCTGCAGCACACGCAAAACGGCTGGGAAAGCCGTGACACCGCTTATCGCTTCGCGGACTACGCGCGCAAGATCGGCAGCGTGCTCGGCGATCGCGTTGCGTCGATCGCGACGCACAACGAGCCGTGGTGCACCGCGTGGCTCGGCAATGCAACCGGCTATTTCGCGCCGGGCAACGCCGATCTGAAGAAAGCGGCGCACGTCGCGCACCATCTGCTGCTGTCGCACGGTCTCGCGGTGCAGGCGTTGCGTGCCGATGGCGTGAAGGCGCCGCTCGGCATCGTGCTGAACCAGTCGCCCGCGCATGGCGCGACCGATTCGCCCGAAGACCAGGCCGCCGCGTCGCTCGAATACGCGAAGTTCGTGCGCTGGTACATGGACCCGCTGTTCAAGGGCGAATATCCGGCCGAGGCACTGGAATGGTATGGCGCGAACGGTCCGCAAGACGTGATCCGGAGTGGCGACTTCGATGTCATCAAAACACCGATGGACTTTCTCGGCATCAACTACTACACGCGAATCTTCGCGAGCGCATCGGGCGACAAGCGTCCGCCGGGCGCGCTCGGCTTTACGGACATGGACTGGGAAGTCTATCCGCAAGGTCTCACTGAGTTGCTGACGCGCCTCAACGCCGATTACAAGCTGCCGCCGATCTACATCACCGAGAACGGCTGCGCGGCGAAGGACGTGCTCGATAACGGCCGCGTGCACGACGCCGAGCGCGTGCGCTTCTACGACCTGCACCTCGCGGCGTTGTCGGACGCGGCGCAACAAGGCGTCGACGTGGCCGGCTATTTCGCATGGAGCCTGATGGACAACTTCGAATGGGCGTCGGGCTACGACAAGCGCTTCGGCATGGTCTACGTCGACTACGCGAGCCAGGACCGTACGCTGAAGGACAGCGCGCTGTGGTATCGCGACGTGATCGCGCAACACGCCGGCGTCGCGCTCACGCGCTGAAGCGCGGGCACGACATCGGGCGTACCGAACCTCGCGTGGCGCGAAAGTAGTGGTGCAGTGGGATAGCGTCACGCGGGGTCTGTCAGCACAAGGATTGAGGAGGACGTATCAATGGGCGAACTCGTTTTGCGCAACGTCTCGAAGACGTACGGCGAAGGACCGCAGGTCATCGAGGGCATCGATCTGCACATTCCGGACGGTCAGTTCACGGTTTTCGTGGGACCGTCCGGTTGCGGCAAATCGACGATGCTGCGCATGATCGCCGGGCTCGAGTCGGTGACGGGCGGCGACATCGTGATCGACGGCGTGAGGGTCAACGATCTGCAGCCCGTGGACCGCGGCATCTCGATGGTGTTCCAGAGCTACGCGCTCTACCCGCACATGACGGTCGCGGAAAACATGGGCTTTTCGCTGAAGCTGTCGGGCAAGTCGAAACACGAAGTGCGCGAGGCCGTGGGCCGTGCCGCCGAGATCCTGCAGATCACACATCTGCTGGAGCGCAAGCCGAAGGCGTTGTCGGGCGGCCAGCGCCAGCGGGTCGCGATCGGACGGGCGATCGTGCGCAAGCCGCGGGTGTTCCTGTTCGACGAGCCGCTGTCGAATCTCGATGCGGCGCTGCGCGTGCAGATGCGCATCGAGCTCGCCAAGCTGCATCGCGAACTCGGTACGACGATGATCTACGTCACGCATGACCAGGTCGAGGCGATGACGCTCGGCCAGCAGATCGTCGTGTTCAACAAAGGCCGCATCGAGCAGACCGGCGCGCCGCTCGATCTGTATGAGCGGCCGGCGAACCGCTTCGTCGGCGGCTTCATCGGCTCGCCGCAGATGAACATGCTGGCCGCGACGCTGGAGTCGCAAAGCGATGCGCAAGCCGTCGTGATGCTCGCCGGCGCGAGCCAGCGCATCGTGCTGCCCGGCCGGCTGACGCAACCGGTCAGCGGCGAGCTGACGCTCGGTGCGCGCGCGGAGCATCTGCGCATCGGCTCGCTCGACGAAGGACTCGCCGCGCGTGTCGAGCTGGTCGAACATCTCGGCGACGTGTCGATCCTGCATGCGCGACTCGACGGCATGGCGCACGCGATTGCGCTGAAGCTCGACCGAAAGGACGCGCAGCACGCGGTCGGCGCGCGGGTGGGGATCAAGGTGGTGTCGTCGGAGGTGACGGTGTTCGATGCAAACGGTACCGCGGTGGCCCTCGAGCGACCTGAAGTCGGCGAGGACGTCGACGCGGTCGTTTGACGGCCCGATGCCGACGAGCGACGGTGCAGCGATGACGGACAGCGCGATGGAGAAGAGGGTAGCGAAGGACGATGGCGTGCCCGCGACACGCGGTCCGTCCAGGCAGCAGCACGCCGGGCCGCGCGACCACACGGCTGCGGCCGCCGAGCGCGGGCAATCGGCGATCGAACGCGAGCCGCAGCAGCGCGGCAGGTTCAAGAAGCCGCGCGGATCGCTGCATGTGTGGATCGTGCATTTCGATGCGGAGCGTTCCTCGGGGCCGCTTGCTTCGAGCGACGAAGAGTGACGCGAGCAGGGCCGACGTTAGCCAGTCCGCATTCAATCTTTCTATTCGCTATCGACGCATTACCAAGTGCTTTCGCGTTGCCACGCTTGCTTTTCAGCGCCTGCTGAGGTGTCCAGATGGTAGTTCGGAGCTTAGGTAAACTCCGCATGGCGGTGGGGAACATGCGCCATTAACATCCGCTAACGTTAAGGGTAACGTTCCGAATGTTTGCATCTATTCGAAGACCTACAGCAAGAGCGAACGCCGAGACCCAACACGCACCGCGGTGCTGTCCGGCACGACTCTGTATTGCCAGAGCGGCCTCCGCAAAAACGTAGCGATTATAAGAAAGTGCAGCGGTTGCGTGCAGATATTCGCGCATCCGGTGCGGGCTGTGCCGCGGTCACGGAAGTCGTCACCGCGGGTAGGACTGGAGCCCGAGAGAGCGCCAGGAAGTAAGTAGGGAAGCAACGACAGAGGCAAGGTTGATAACGAATGTCAGGCCACGCATCGCAAGCGTTCGCATGCGAGCGTACCGGCCCGATACAAAAAATAACCGTTGAAAATTTGATGGGTGGAGAGCGTCATGGAAAAGCGAGTATCTAAAGCCATTTTCAAGTCCCGGGCCTGCGAGCTGTTTCGCCAGGTCGAGGCATTGGGAGAAACCGTCGTCGTCACCGACCGCGGACAACCGACCATCGAAATCCGGCCATATCGCAGCAAGCAGGAGAATCCGCTCGAGCTGCTGCGCGCCTCGATCACGCATTTCAACCTGAAGCACGCGTTGCAGCCGGTCACGGCCGAGCAGGACGAGTAATGATCACGCTCGATACGCTTGCGCTCGTGTGCTGGCTCGGCAGGCAGAAAGCGCTGAGCCAGGCCGCGCACGATGCGATCGATCAGGAGCTCGCCGGTGGCGAGATCCTGATCTCGGCGATCAGCGCGTTCGAAATCGCGGAGTTCGTGAAGGTCGGCAGCCTTGGGCTGTCGATGGACGCACGCAGTTGGATGTCGACGTTTCTTTCGCTCGACGGCGTGCGGATGATTCCGGTCGACACCGAGATCGCATTTCGCGCGGCGACGTTGCCGCCCGTGCTCACCTTGCATCAACGGCTGATCGTCGCGACCGCGCGCACGCATGGCGGCGCGCTCGTGACTTCGGATGCGAAGGTGCGCGCGTCGACTTACGTCGAAACGATCTGGTGACGGCCGCGGCGCTGCCTGGTGCGGACTGGGCCGGTGGAATCGCGCACCACCAGTTCCGCCGGCAGCGTAATGCGCTGCGAAGCAGCGTCGATGCCGGCGATCTGCGCGAGCAGCGTGTTGACCGCCGAGCGTGCCATCTGCTGGAACGGTTGACGAATCGTCGTGAGCGCCGGATGAAACTGCTCGGACATCGGGATGTCGTCGAAGCCGATCACCGAGATGTTGTCCGGCACGCGCAGGCCCGATTCGCGGATCGCGGCGATCACGCCGAACGCGCTCTGGTCGTTGGCCGTGAAGATGGCGGTGGGGGGCTCGGCGAGGTTCAAAAGGTCGAACGTGACGTCGAACGCCATCATCTGCGACAGGTCGCCCGAGGCGACCAGCGAGTCTTCGCGTGGCAGGCCGAGGCGAGCCAGCGTGTCGTGATAGCCGCGTTGCCGGTCGCGCACGCCTTCGATCGTTTCGTCGCCGGCCAGAAACGCGATGCGTTTGTGACCGAGCTCCGCGAGGTGTTCGACGGCGAGACAGGCGCCGCCATAATTGTCGACCGACACCGACGGGAAGCCCGTCAGCGTGCCGCGTTGATCGACGACGACGACGGGCACCTTCGCGGTGGCGAGCGCTTCGAGACACAGCGACTCGCGCGGAAGAATGGCGAGGATGCCGTCGGAGAATTGCTGGATGAGCCCAAGCAGGTCGTGATGCGTATGACGGTCTTCGTCGAACACCGTGTAGACCAGCATCTCGCAACCCGCGCCGCGCGCCGCGCGGCCCGCGCCCAGGATCAGTTCGCTGGAGAATTGCGTATCGAGTGTCGGCGTGATGATGCCGATGATGCCGTTGCGGCCGCCTGACAGTTTCTGTGCTGTACGATTGACGACGTAACCGATGTCCGATGCGATTCTCAGGACTTCGTCGCGGGTTTCGCGCGACACGCCGGGACGGCCGTTGAGGGCGCGCGACGCGGTCATCTGGGACACCCCCGCAAGCTTGGCGACGTGCTCAAGCGTAGGGGTTTGCCTTGCCATGCGGGTCGAAGGTGTGCGAGAGGTCATTGTCTGGGTCGACTCGCTAATCACGTTAGCGATACCGTTTATGTAGTTGCTATTCTAGCAGAACCCTTAATATTTCAGTTTTCCCGCAATCGATCAATCTCATACGGCAGTAGCGTCGCAGCGCGCCGACACCAGGTAAAATCCCGCATAGCCTTAGTTCACGCACCGGCCTAACATCCACTAACGTTAAGGCTAACGTTAACGTTCCGGCGGTTTCTTATAAATCTAGAAGAGGGGACACACACATGGCGTACCCGGCTTTGTTTAAAGCGCGGTCGATTATCGGCGCCACGGCGCTGCTATTTTCGTTGTCTGCAGTTGTTTCGAACGCCGTAGCGGCGGAATCCGGCAACACGATCACTGAGTGGGACCAGCAGACCAATGCGTCGTCGAGCAAGATCATTCGCGACGCGTCGGATCGCTTCGAAAAAGCGGACCCGGGCTACAAGGTCGAAAATTCGCACGTCCTGAACGAGGCCTACAAGACCAAGCTGAAGGTCGCTTTCGGCGCGAGCCAGCCGCCGTGCGTGTTCGAGAACTGGGGCGGCGGCGGCCTGCATGAGTATGTGAAATCCGGCCAGATCGTCGACCTCACGCCGTTCCTGAAGAAGGATCCGACGTATCGCAGCCGCTTCATGCAATCGTCGTGGGATGTCACGACGTTCGACGGCAAGACCTACGGTGTTGCTGCCGAGAACGCAGCGGCCGCGGTGATCTTCTACAACAAGGAAGTGTTCAGGAAGTACGGCATCACGCCGCCGAAGACGTGGGATGAACTGATGCACGTCGTCGATGTGCTGAAGTCGCACAACGTTGCGGCGTTCTCGCTCGCGAACAAGAACAAGTGGACCGGCTCGATGTACTACATGTACCTCGTCGACCGTATTGGTGGTCCGCAAGTCGTGAAGGACGCGCTCGCAGGCAAGGGCAAGGGCTTCGAAGACCCGGCGTTCGTCGAAGCCGGCAAGCGCATTCAGGAACTCGTGAAGGCTGGCGCGTTCGCGCCGGGCATCAACGGCCTGGATTACGACTCGGGTGCTTCGCGCCGTCTGCTGTACTCGGGCAAGGCCGCCATGGAACTGATGGGCGCCTGGGAAGCCTCGACGATCGCGAACGAAGATCCGGCGTTCTCGAAGGATCTCGACTTCTTCCCGTTCCCGAGCGTGCCCGGCGGCAAGGGTGACCCGCGCGACCTGATCGGCACGGTGGGCGACGGCTTCCTGAGCATCTCGACCGAGTGCAAGACGCCGGAAGCAGCGTTCAAGCTGATCCAGGCGCTGACCGACGATCAGGCGATGCAGGAGCGCGCGTCGAATGACCACAAGCTCCCGCCGGTCAATAACGTCAAGATCGACGATCCGTTCACGCAGCGTCTGCAGCAACTGCTTGCCGCGGCTCCGAGCGTGCAGCTCTGGTACGACCAGGCATTGCCGCCGGCTCTCGGCGAAATGCACAAGGACACGACCCAGGCACTGTTCGGTCTGTCGCTGACGCCTGAGGCCGCCGCGCAGCAAATGGAAGCCGCTTCGAAGAAGGGCGGTTAATCTCCAGTCCCAAAGAAAAGTCCCACCGGCACCGCGAGGTGCCGGTCGGCATCCAAGCCCGTGAATATCGCACTTTCCGCTACACCCGAACGCCGGCTGAGGCTTTCATCGCAGACGCTCGTCACGGTCGTGTTTCTCGCGCCGTCGCTGCTGCTGCTGGCCGTATTCCTGCTTTATCCGCTCGTCTCCAGCCTGCGGCTGTCGCTGCTCGACTGGAACGGCCTCGGTAACACCGCCCGTTATATCGGGCTCGCGAACTGGGAGCGACTCGTCCACGACACGGTGTTCTGGCAATCGCTCAAGAACAACGTGATTCTTGCTGTCGCGTCCATCGTCATCCAGCTGCCGATCGCACTCGCGCTCGCCGTGCTGCTGGAAAAGGCCGGCCGTGGCTCGCGCGTGCTCAAGGTGCTCTATTTCCTGCCGCTGCTCATGTCGAGCGTGGCGATCGGCGTGCTGTTCAAGCAGATCTACGATCCGAATTTCGGCCCGCTCAACGTCGCGCTGCAGGCAATGGGGCTTGATGGCATCGCGAAGGACTGGCTGGGCGACCCGCATTTCTCGCTGGGTGCGACCATCGCCGTGATCATCTGGCAGAACGCGCCTTTCTACATGATTCTGTTCCTCGCCGGTCTCTCGTCGATGCCGGCCGAGGTCAACGAGGCAGCTCTTCTCGACGGCGCTTCGGAGTGGACCATCTTCTGGCGCATCAAGCTGCCGCACCTGCAAGGCACGGTGCGCACGGCTGTGCTGCTGTCCGTGCTCGGCTCGCTGCGTTACTTCGATCTGGTCTTCGTCATGACCGGTGGGGGCCCCGAAGGCTCGTCCGAGGTGATGGCCACCTACATGTATCGCACGGTGTTCAGTTCGTTCCAGCTCGGGTACGGCAGCACCATCGGCTCGGCGATGTTCCTGATCGTCATCACGGTGGCGGCGGTATCGATGTACTTCACCCGCCGTTATGCAACCGAGGTCTGAACCATGAACAAGAAACTACGCTTTCCCCGCGTGGGGATTCCTCTGCTGGCACTGATCTGGCTGGGTGTCACGACGATTCCGTTTATCTTCATGGTCGCGTCGAGCTTCAAGAGCCAGGAAGAGACCTTCGCGACGTCCGTGTGGGCACCGCCGAGCCACCTGTATTGGGGCAATTACGCGGCTGTGCTGAAGGGGCCGTTCTTCACGTATTTCCGTAACAGCGTGTTCACGGTGGGCGTGTCGGTGCTGCTGATCGTCATCATCAGTGCGATGGCGGCCTACGTGTTCGCGCGCTTGCGCTTCTCACTGAACAAGACGCTGTTCGGTCTCGTGGTCGCCGGCATGATCGTGCCGCTGCACGCGACGCTCGTGCCGATCTATCTGCTCACGCGCAACCTCGGACTTTACGACACGGCGTTCGCGCTGCTCGGCCCTTATGTGGCGCTCAGTCTGCCGGTGTCGATCTTCATCCTGACCGAGTTCATGCGGCAGATTCCGCGCGAGCTCGAAGAAGCGGCGCAACTCGACGGCTGCAGTCCGTTCCGCATCTTCTGGCGCATTTTCTTCCCGCTTTCGGCACCGGGGCTCGCTACCGTGGCGATCTTCAACGGCATTGGTCTGTGGAACGAGTTCATCTTCGCGTACATGCTCACGTCGACGGCCGAGCACCGTACGCTGCCGCTCGCGATCTGGGACTTCATGGGGCAATACGCGTCGAACATACCCTCGATGCTGGCTGTCCTCGTGCTCACGTCGTTGCCGCTGATCGTCGCCTACGCGTTCGGTCAGGAGCGCGTGATCAAGGGGATGATGGCTGGCTCGCTCAAGGGCTGATCCGCACCGCAAACCACCTCGAATCGTGCGGGCTGAAGTGGCCCGCACACACCGAACTTCGCATAGAACGATATGGCAAGCATCTCCCTCTCTAACGTACAGAAGTCCTATACGAGCGGCCACGCGGTGATCCGCGACGCCAACCTCGAAGTCGGCAAGAACGAGTTCTGCGTGTTCCTCGGGCCGTCGGGCTGCGGCAAGTCCACGCTGCTGCGCATGATCGCCGGTCTCGAATCGATCACCGACGGCGAACTGCGCATCGACGGTCAACTGATGAACAACGTCGAACCCGCCAAACGCCAGGTCGCGATGGTGTTCCAGAACTACGCGCTCTATCCGCATATGAGTGTGTACGAGAACATGGCATTCGGTCTGCGTCAGGCGAAAATCGATAAGGCCGTCATCGACAAGAAAGTGCGCAGCGCCGCTGCCGCTCTGCAACTCGACACCTACCTCGAACGCCGCCCCGCTGCGCTGTCCGGCGGCCAGCGCCAGCGCGTGGCGATCGGGCGCGCGATCGTGCGCGAGCCGGGCGTGTTCCTGTTCGACGAGCCGCTGTCGAATCTCGACGCCGCGTTGCGCGTGCAGACGCGTACCGAGATCGCTCGTTTGCATCGCGAGTTCAGCCGCGCGAGTGCTGTGTACGTCACGCACGACCAGATCGAAGCGATGGCGCTCGCCGACAAGATCGTGCTGCTGCACGCCGGCGCGGAGATGGAGAAGCACGGCAGCGTCGCGCAGATCGGCGCGCCGCTCGATCTGTATCACCGGCCGAAGAGCCGTTTCGTCGCGGGCTTCATTGGTTCGCCGAAGATGAACTTCCTGCCGGGCACGGTCCGCGTGGTCGACGAAAAGGGCATTCAGGTCGAGCTGACGACGGGCGAGCACGTGCGCGCCGAGGTCGATGGCAGCAAGCAGCGCGTCGGTTCGCAGGTCACGCTCGGCGTGCGTCCGGAGCATCTCGCGCTGCCATCGACGCAGCCCGGCGTGCAGACGATCCGCTGCGCGGTGCGTCTGGTCGAACGGATGGGCGAGCACAGCTACGTGCATCTCGACGGCGGCAGCCGCGACGGCAACCCGATGATCGCCAAGCTGCCCGGCGATGGCGGCGTGACACACGACGAGCGCATCGAGCTGGCGTTTGCACCGCGCGCGTGCCACGTGTTCGACGACAAGGATTTCGCGCTGCCGCGTCTGCACTGATCCGCTTGCGGCCGTCCTGCTTGCACGGCGGCATTTGATCAATCCGCAGGACTGCGAACAACGGCAAGGCATCTGAAAGCACAGGGATGGCATCCGGGCTGGAGCAACGCCATGCCGCACGCTGGTCAGAAATAACGGATTTGTCGGCGCTTCATGCGCTGCGTACACCAGGATAAAAAAAGGAGTTCTCGATGTTGCTTCGCCAAAGTGAGGTCCCGCTCTACCGCAATCCCGAGGCAGCCGTGGAGGAGCGCGTGGCCGATCTGCTCGCGCGCATGACACTGGACGAAAAGATTGCGCAGCTTCACGCCGCGTGGCTGAAGCTGTCGGCCGATGGCAAGCACAAGGCGCGTAGCATCGATTTCGCCCAGAGCGCCAATCAGATCACGGTCGACGAGATCTTGCAGTATGGTCTCGGCCAGATTACGCGGCCGCTCGGCACGCACACGGTCGATCCGAAAGAAGGTGTGCGCGCGCTCAACGAACTGCAGCGCAAGATGGTCGAGGACACGCGCCTTGGCATTCCGGTGATGTCGCACGAGGAGTGCCTCGTCGGGCTGATGATCAAGGACGCGACGCTGTTCCCGTCGCCGCTGAACTATGCGGCGACCTGGAATCCGCGCCTGGTCGGCGAAGTGGGCACGATCATCGGCGAACAGGCGCGTTCGATCGGCTGCCACCAGGGGCTCGCGCCTGTGCTCGACGTGTCGCGCGATCCGCGCTGGGGCCGCACCGAGGAGACGCTCGGCGAAGATCCGTATCTGGTGGGCGTGCTCGCGTGCCACTACGTGAAAGGTCTGCAAGGCGAACGGCGCGATCTGCTGGCGACGCTCAAGCATTTCGTCGGCCATTCGGCAAGCGAAGGCGGCCGCAATCATGCGCCGGTGCATGTCGGCCCGCGCGAACTGAATGACGTGTTCATGCTGCCGTTCGAGATGGCTGTGAAGCTCGCGAACGCGGGTTCGGTGATGCCGGCCTATCACGACGTCGACGGCGTGCCCTGTCATGGCGACCGCGGGCTGCTGCACGACACGCTGCGCGAGAAGTGGGGCTTCGACGGTCTCGTCGTCGCGGATTACGCGGGCGTGGACCTGCTATACAGCCACCACGCGGTGGCGCGCGACAGCGCATCGGCCGCGGCGCTCGCGTTCAACTCCGGCCTCGACGTCGAACTGCCCGGACACGAGTGCGCTGTGCATCTGAAGGAAGCGCTCGAACGCAACGAGATCACCGAGGCGACGATCGACACCGCTGTCTCGCGCGTGCTGCGGGTGAAGTTCGAGCTCGGCCTGTTCGAGACACCGTACGTCAATCCCGAGCGCGTCGACGTGAAAAGCGCGGCCGCGGGCGATACCGCGTATCAGGTCGCGCTCCAATCGGCGGTGCTGCTGCGCAATGAAGGCGAGGTGCTGCCGCTCAACGCGAACGGTGCGGAAAAGATCGCGGTGATCGGCCCGACCGCCGACGATCCGCTCGCGCTGCTCGCCGGCTACAGCTTCCCGGTGCATTTGATCAATAGCGGCGAGCAGTCCACTGCTTCGATCGCGACGCCGCTGCGCGCGTTGCGCACGCTGCTCGGTAACGAGCGCGTGATTCACGCGCCGGGCTGCGACATCATCAAGGAACGCCGCGCGGGCGCGCCGGTGTTCCCGGGCGACGTGTCGCTCGATCTGACCGGCGACGCGCATTGCGACGAGCTGATCAGCAAGGACACCGACGGCATCGCGGTCGCGGTCGATGCCGCGCGGCAGGCGGGCATCGCGCTGGTGTTCGTCGGCGATCTGGCGGGGCTGTTCCAGTCCGGCACGGTTGGCGAAGGGTCCGATACCGACAGCCTCGATCTGCCGGGCGTGCAGCAGGCGTTGCTGCAAGCGGTGGTCGATAGCGGCACGCCGACGGTCGTCGTGATGACGGGCGGCCGCCCGTACAACCTGGGCGGCCTCGAAGACCGCATCGCCGCGCAGATCATGGCGTTCGCGCCGGGCGAGCGTGGCGCCGAAGCGCTGGCCGATCTGCTGGTGGGCCGCGCCAATTTCAGCGGTCGTCTGCCGCTGTCGGTGCCGAAGAGCGCCGGCGCCGTGCCGTACGTGTATAACCATCGTCTGAAGAGTGCGGGAACGCCGGTTGCGTACCACTTCGGCTGCCGCTATCCGTTCGGTTTCGGGCTCGGCTATACGCCGTTCCGTTACAGTGATCTCGCGCTCGCGCATGGCGAAGTGCCGCTCGAAAACGGTACGATCGAGCTGAGCTTCACCGTCGACAACCTCGGTTCGCGCGACGGCACGGAGATCGTGCAGATTTACGTGCGCGACCGCCACGCATCGGTCGCGCGGCCGGTGCGCGAGCTGAAGGCGTTCGCCCGTGTACCGCTTGCGGCTGGTGCAGCGGCGCGAGTGCGCGTGAAGCTGCCGGTCGACATGCTGAACTTCACCGACGCGCGCGGCGAGCGTATCGTTGAGCCGGGTGACTTCGATCTGCTGGTCGGCAGCTCGAGCCGCGACATTCATCTGAGCGGCACGGTCACGGTCGCGGGCTCCGCGACGAGAACGCTCGAACGTGATTGGCGCATGCTGAGCGAAGTCGAGATCGTGGCGTAAGAGACGGGGCGGGGCGGCGTGTGCCGCCCTGTGTGTGGTCCTACTCGTAACAAGTGGAATATCTGATGTCGTACGCAATCTATCCGAGTCTGTTGGACAAAACGATCGTCGTGACGGGCGGCGGCAGCGGGATCGGCGCCGCGATGGTCGAGGCCTTCGCGCAGCAGGGCGCGCGCGTGTTCTTTCTCGACGTCGCCGAGCACGATTCGCTCGCGCTGGAAGAAACGCTTCGCGATGCGAAGCATCCGCCGAAGTTCCGTCGCTGCGATCTGCGCAGCGTCGACGCGATCGAAAGCACGTTTGCCGCAATCGTCGAGGCGGCCGGCCCGATCGACGTGCTCGTGAACAACGCCGGCAACGACGACCGGCACGAAATCGGCGAACTCACCGCGAGCTACTGGGACGACCGCATCGCGGTGAATCTGCGCCACCAGTTCTTCTGCGCGCAGGCAGCGGCCAACGGCATGCGCCGCGCGGGGCGCGGCGTGATCCTGAATCTCGGCTCGGTGTCGTGGCATCTCGCGTTGCCGAACCTCGCGATCTATATGACGGCGAAGGCCGGCATCGAAGGGCTTACGCGCGGTCTGGCGCGCGATCTCGGTAACGCGGGCATTCGCGTGAACTGCATCATCCCCGGTGCCGTGAAGACGCCGCGGCAGATGCAGCTGTGGCAATCGGCGGAGAGCGAAGCGAAGGTCGTCGCGAGTCAGTGTCTGCCACTGCGCATCGAACCCGAGCACGTCGCGCGCATGGCGCTGTTCCTCGCCTCCGACGACGCATCGCGTTGCTCCGGCCGCGATTACTTCGTCGACGCAGGGTGGTACGGAGAATGAGCATGCCGGTCCCTGTGTGCGTATGGGCGCTCGGCGCTGAGCTCGCCGAAGGGCCGCTGTGGCAGGCCGCGGAAAACGCCGTGTATTTCGTCGATATCAAGGGGCGCCGGATTCATCGGCTGTCCGTCGCGACCGGCGAGCAGCGGACGTGGCAGGCGCCTGATCAGCCCGGCTTTCTGGCGCCCCTCGCGGATGGCGCGTTCGTGTGCGGACTGCCTGGCGGCTTGTATCGCTTCGACGCGGCGAGCGGGGAGTTCAGCAAGCTCCTCGACGTCGAACCGCATCTGCCGGGCAACCGCCTCAACGATGGGTTCGTCGATGCACAGGGACGCCTGTGGTTCGGCTCGATGGATGACGCGGAAGAGGCGCCGAGCGGCACGCTGTATCGCGTGAACGAAGACGGCGCGGCGCTCGCGCAGGACGACGACTACGTGATCACGAACGGTCCCGCGATGAGCCCGGACGGCCGCACGCTGTATCACAACGACACGATGCGTCGGGTGGTGTACGCATTCGATGTCGCCGCCGATGGCACGCTGTCGGGCAAGCGCATCTTCGCCGCGATCTCGGGCGACGGCCACCCTGACGGCATGGCGGTCGACGCGGACGGCTTCGTGTGGATCGCGCTGTTCGGCGGCTGGCGCATCGAGCGTTACTCGCCGGCGGGCGAACTCGTCGATCAGGTGCCGTTGCCGTGCGCGAACGTGACGAAGCTCGCGTTCGGCGGCGACGATCGGCAGACGGTCTATGTGTCGACCGCCTGGAAGGGGCTGACGGCCGTCGAGCGGCAGCATCAGCCGCAGGCGGGCGGCCTGTTCTCGTTCCGCGCGCCGGTGGCGGGGCAGGTTCAGGCGCGCTGCACGGTGGGCTTTCGGCGCTCGCAATCAGGACAGCGATAACATCCGCCGCAAAACGCAACCCTGACGTTGCCCTGGTCGCTCCGCAAGGAGCGGCCCGCTATCATGTGCGTTCCGCGACTTTCGCGCATTTGCCCCGATTCCTATGATGACGTCCAGGCCGCCTGTTCCGCCCCGCATGTCCGATGTCGCCGAACGCGCGGGCGTCTCGAAGATGACCGTGTCGCGCGTGCTTTCGGGCCGCAACGTGTCGCAGGCGACCCGCGAGCGCGTGCAGAAGGTCATCGACGAACTCGGCTACGTCGCCGACGCGGCGGCAGGCGCGCTGTCGTCGGGGCGCTCGGAGTTCGTTGCGGTGCTGGTGCCGTCGCTGTCCAGCTCGAACTTCTCCGACACCGTGCGCGGCCTGACCGCCGCGCTGAGTCCGCATGGCCTGCAACTGCTGCTCGGCGATACGGACTACCGCCTCGAACAGGAAGAACTGCTGGTGCGCTCGATGCTGCGTCATCAGCCGCGCTGCGTGGCGTTGACGGGCGGCCGGCACACCGAGGCGACGCGCATGCTGCTGCAGCGCGCCGGCATTCCGGTCGTCGAGATGTGGGATCTGCCCAGCGATCCGATCGATACGGTCGTCGGCTTTTCGAACTCGGCGGCGGCGCGCGCGATGGTCCGGCATCTGCACGAGCGCGGGTACCGGCGGATCGGCTTTATCGCCGGCGCGAGCGAGCGCGATCGGCGCGGGCATGACCGGATGCGCGGCTACGTCGCCGAAGTCAAGGCTCTGGGCCTTGGCGAGCCGCGCGTGATCCGGCTCGGCGATTCGCCGATCACGATGAGCCACGGCGCGCCCGCGATCGGTGCGCTGCTCGACATGTGGCCCGATACCGAGGCCGTGATGTGCGTGAGCGACATGTCGGCGTTCGGCGCGATCATGGAGTGCCATCGGCGCGGGTTGTCGGTGCCTGGCGACATCGCGATCGCCGGTTTCGGCAACTTCGAGGTGTCGTGGTGCTGTCAGCCGAGCATCACGACGGTATCGGTCGACGCGTATGGCATTGGCCTGCGCGCGGGCGAAACGCTGCTCGCGACGCTCGCGGATCGCGAAGCGGGCGAGGTGCAGCGCAGGAAAGCGGTAAAGATCGATTTCACGGTGATTGCGCGCGATAGCGCGTAAATGGCGCACTCGAACTCCCCTTAATTAAGCAGGTCAGGGATATCCCTTGGTTGTCCGGATGATAAGCCGCGCGTAACATCCACAACCAGAAATGTTACCGGTAACTTTATCCGGCGCCAGGTTGACGGACTCGGTCCGATCATGAGCGCGGCTTTGGCGCATCATGTGGTGTGGGCGATCACGTTTCCGACGATCGCTACCCGCCGTGGCGAAAGATTCGACCGGCGACATGCACGCAAGCACGCAGAGCACGCATCAGCAACCCTCACCATGACAGAGAGATAAGCATCATGTCAGCATCCACCCCGCGCCGGCTGCGCAGCCAGGAATGGTTCGACGATCCCTCGCACGCGGACATGACGGCGCTGTACGTCGAGCGTTTCATGAACTACGGTCTGACGCGCGAAGAGCTGCAGTCGGGCCGGCCGATCATCGGCATCGCGCAGACGGGCAGCGATCTCGCGCCGTGCAACCGGCATCACATCGAACTCGCGGCACGCACGAAGGCCGGCATCCGCGACGCGGGCGGCATTCCGATGGAGTTTCCGATGCATCCGCTCGCCGAGCAGAGCCGCCGGCCGACGGCCGCGCTGGATCGCAATCTCGCGTATCTGGGGCTCGTCGAAATCCTGCACGGCTTCCCGCTCGACGGCGTCGTGCTGACCACCGGCTGCGACAAAACCACGCCCGCCTGCCTGATGGCGGCAGCCACTGTCGACATGCCGGCGATCGTGCTGTCCGGCGGCCCGATGCTCGACGGCTGGCACCACGGCCAGCGCGTCGGATCGGGCACCGTGATCTGGCATGCGCGCAATCTGCTCGCGGCCGGCGAGATCGACTACGAAGGCTTCATGGAACTGACCACGGCGTCCTCGCCGTCGATCGGTCACTGCAATACGATGGGCACCGCGCTGTCGATGAACAGCCTCGCCGAAGCGCTCGGCATGTCGCTGCCCGGCTGCGCGAGCATTCCGGCCGCGTACCGCGAGCGCGGCCAGATGGCCTACGCGACCGGCAAGCGCATCGTCGATCTGGTGCGCGAGGACGTGCGGCCGTCGAAGATCATGACGAAAGAAGCGTTCGAAAACGCGATCGTGGTTGCATCGGCGCTCGGTGCTTCGACCAACTGTCCGCCGCATCTGATCGCGATCGCGCGGCACATGGGCGTCGAACTGAGTCTCGAGGACTGGCAGCGCGTCGGCGAGCAGGTGCCGCTGATCGTCAACTGCATGCCCGCCGGCGAATATCTCGGCGAGAGCTTCCATCGCGCGGGCGGCGTGCCGGCCGTGATGCGCGAGCTCGCGAAAGGCGGCCTCGTGCACGAGCAATGCCTGACCGTGTCGGGACGCACGACGGGCGAAATTGCTGCCGCCGCGCCCACGCCGGATCGCGAGGTCATCAAAACGACCGACGAGCCGCTCAAGCACGGCGCGGGCTTCATGGTGCTGTCGGGCAACTTCTTCGACAGCGCGATCATGAAGATGTCGGTGGTCGGCGAGGCGTTCCGCCAGACCTATCTGAGCGAGCCCGGCGCCGAAAACAGCTTCGAGGCGCGTGCCATCGTGTTCGACGGTCCCGAGGACTATCACGCGCGTATCAACGATCCTTCGCTCGAAATCGACGAGCATTGCATCCTCGTAATTCGCGGCACGGGCACGGTCGGGTATCCGGGCAGCGCCGAGGTCGTCAATATGGCGCCGCCGGCGGCGCTCGTGCGCCAGGGCATCACGTCGCTGCCGACGCTCGGCGACGGCCGTCAGAGCGGCACGTCCGCGAGCCCGTCGATTCTGAACATGTCGCCGGAAGCGGCGGTGGGCGGCGGACTCGCGCTGCTGCGCACGAACGACCGCATCCGTGTCGATCTGAATTCGCGCAGCGTCAATGTGCTGGTCGACGAAGCCGAACTCGCGCGACGCCGCGAAACCGTGCACTTCGAGATTCCGCCCGCGCAAACGCCGTGGCAGGAGCTTTACCGTCAGACGGTCGGCCAGCTTTCGACCGGCGGCTGTCTCGAACCGGCGACGCTTTATCTGAAGGTGATTGCCGAGCGCGGCAATCCGCGGCATTCGCATTGACATGCAGGTGACAAGGCCGGGCTTCGCACGCAACGCGACGCCCGGCCTTGCCCGTTTCTCAACTTATCCGAAAGAGCCCATCCCATGTCCGCAACTTCCCCCTCCAGCTTTCTTCCCGACGATCTGAACGACGCGCTGCTGGTCGGCCGCGTGTGGCGCAAGACCGGGCAGCACGAAGGACCGTGCGTGGTCGCCGTGCGAGGCGGCGAGGTGTTCGACATCACCGCGAGCGTGCCGACCACCGCCGATCTGTTCGAGCGCGACGATGCCGCGCAATTTGCGCGCAGCGCGCCGGGCGTATCGCTCGGGCCGGTCGCGCAGCTGCTCGAGGCGAACCTGCCTGGCGCCGGCGCGCCCGCCGTGCGCTTGCTCGCGCCGTGCGACGTGCAGGCGATCAAGGCCTGCGGCGTTACGTTCGCGGTGAGCCTCATCGAGCGCGTGATCGAGGAGCAGGCGGGTGGCGATCCGGCGAAGGCGAAGGAAGTGCGCGAGACGATCGCCTCGACGATCGGCACGGATCTGTCGAAAATCAAGCCGGGCTCCGAAGCCGCGATGAAGCTGAAGGCCGAACTCGAGCGGCGCGATGCGTGGTCGCAATACATGGAAGTCGGCATTGGTCCGGATGCCGAAGTATTTTCAAAGTCGCAGCCGATGTCGGCGGTCGGCTTCGGCGCGGACGTCGGTCTGCTCGCCGCGTCGGTGTGGAACAACCCGGAGCCGGAGATCGTGCTGGCGGTGAATAGCCGTGGCGGCATCGTCGGCGCGACGCTCGGCAACGACGTGAACCTGCGCGACATCGAAGGCCGTTCGGCTCTGCTGCTCGGCAAGTGCAAGGACAACAACGGCTCGTGCGCGATCGGCCCGTTCGTGCGGCTGTTCGACGGGACGTTCTCGCTCGATTCGGTGCGCAGCGCGAGCGTGTCGCTGCGCGTCGAAGGCGCCGACGACGACTTCGTGCTCGACGGCGTGAGCCACATGAGCGAGATCAGCCGCGACCCGGCCGACCTCGTCGCGCAGACCTGCGGTCGTCACCACCAGTACCCGGACGGCTTCATGCTGTTTCTCGGCACGATGTTTTCGCCGATCAGGGATCGCGACGCGCCCGGCGGCGGCTTCACGCACCACCTCGGCGACCGCGTCACGATTTCGACGCCGCAGCTCGGCGCGCTGACCAACACGGTGCACCTGTCCACGGAAATCGAACCATGGACGTTCGGCGTGCGCGCGCTGTATCGCAATCTCGCGGCCCGTGGCCTGCTGGTTGCTGAGTGACACGATTGTCGCGAGTTTTGGGACCCGAAAGGAGAGTCAGGACATGAGCCAATTTGCAAACTACATCGACGGACAGTGGGTCGACGGCGCAAGCGTGTCGCGCAACGTCAATCCGTCGAATCTCGACGACGTGATCGGCGAATTCGCGCAGGCCGATGCGGAACAGACGCAGCGCGCGATCAGCGCCGCGCGCAAGGCCTTCGCGACGTGGTCGCTGTCCACGCCGCAGCAGCGCTTCGACCTGCTCGACCAGGCGGGCAGCGCGATCCTCGCGCGCAAGGCCGAGCTCGGCCGGCTGCTCGCGCGTGAGGAGGGCAAGACGCTGCCCGAGGCGATCGGCGAAGTGGGCCGCGCCGGGCAGATCTTCAAGTTCTTCGCCGGTGAGGCGCTGCGCCTTGGCGGCGAAACGGTGCCGTCGGTGCGTCCGGGTATGACGGTCGAAATGACGCGCGAGCCGCTCGGTGTGGTTGGCCTGATTACGCCGTGGAATTTTCCGATCGCGATTCCGGCGTGGAAGATCGCGCCGGCGCTCGCCTACGGCAACACGGTCGTGATCAAGCCGGCCGATCTGGTGCCGGGCAGCACGTGGGAGCTGGTCAAGATCATCGCCGAGGCGGGCGCGCCGGCAGGCGTGATCAATCTCGTGATGGGCCGCGGCTCGGTGGTTGGCGAGGCGCTCGTGACGTCGCCGGAGGTGGATGCGGTGAGCTTTACCGGATCCGTTTCGACCGGGCGCGCGATCGGCGCGAAATGCTTCGAGTCGGGCAAGAAGTTCCAGCTGGAAATGGGCGGCAAGAACCCGATGGTCGTGCTCGACGACGCTGATCTCGACGTCGCGATCGAAGCCTGCATCAACGGCGCGTTCTACTCGACGGGCCAGCGTTGCACGGCATCGAGCCGGCTCATCGTGACCGCGGGGATCTATGAGCGCTTCATCGACGGCATGAAGGCGCGCATGCGTGCGCTGAAAGTGGGCGACGCGCTCGCGGACGGCACGCACATCGGCCCGGTCGTCGACGACAAGCAGTTGCAGCAGGACGAGCGCTATCTGGCGATCGCGCGTGAAGAGGGCGGCACGGTGTACGGCGGCGAGCGCGTCGAAGGCGCGGCGCGCGGCTACTTCCTCGCGCCGGCGCTGGTCACGGAGACGACCTCGGCGATGCGCATCAACCGCGAGGAGGTGTTCGGGCCGGTGGCGTCGGTGATCAAGGTCAAGGACTACCAGGAAGCGCTCGCGGTCGCCAACGATACCGAGTTCGGACTTTCGGCCGGCATCTGCACGACGTCGCTGAAGTATGCGAGTCATTTCCGCCGCCATGTGCAGGCCGGCATGGTGATGGTCAACACCGCGACGGCGGGCGTCGATTATCACGTGCCGTTCGGCGGCAGGAAGGGATCGAGCTATGGTCCGCGCGAACAGGGCGCCTACGCACGCGAGTTCTATACGACGGTGAAGACCGCGTATATCAACGCGGGCGCCGTTTAACAGGAAGTCAGCGGCGTTTCCCCAAAACGAAACTGGCCCGCCATCGCATTCAAGCGCGATGGCGGACCAGCAGGGAAAGCCGCGGGAGCACCAACCCAGAACGCTCCCACAGGTACAGCTACATCTACAGCAAGCTTATTGCGCTGCGCGACCTTCTTGCGACGAACCGCTGGTCACGCCACCGACCGCGCTGTTTTGCGCAGCGACGCGAGCTTCAGCAGCCTGAACGTTCGCCGGGTATTCGTTCGGGTTCGAACGTGCCGGATTGTAACCAGCCTTTTCGACCTGAACCAGCTCTTCACGGACTTGCGCGCGGGTCAGCGGCTGGTTCGATTGAGCGAAAACAGCAACCGGAGCAGCAAGGGTAGCGGCGATAACGACAGCTTGAACGAGCGATTTCATGATTATTACCTCCAGGTTTTGTCTTGTTAGGCTGCGAACTCATTTGTTTGCAGCAGTGATGACAGTCTAGGGGGAGCCGAAACTAGGGTAAATACCTAATTTCCGAACTCACTGTTTCCAGAATTAAAACAATACTGAGATGACCAGGCCGCTGAGCATCGATTTCCGAAGCGATCAGCGGTGGTTGAGGCGGACGCTTCAGCCGGCTGACAGGGCTTGCATGAGCAGCAAGCCTGCCCCGCCGACGGCGATGGCGCCGATGGCCCGTGCGACGCACGCTCCGTCCGGAGCAAGACGCTCGGCAGTGATGGCGGCCGTCACGGCGGCCATCACGCGCAAATCCATCATGCCGACGACGAGCAGCATCGCCGTGAGCCCCGCGCAGCAAGCGCCGCAATCGATACCGATGCGCAGGCCATAGCGCCAGGCGCTCGCCGCATCGGCGGCGAGCTTCGGTGTCGCGCGACAGCAGGCGAGGCGGTGGGCCTTCCACGAACTGAACTGCAACGCGCCAGCGAGCAATACGACCACGCTGGCCGCTACAGGCACCGAACGCGCGAGCGCTGGCCACCGCAGTTCGAGCGCCGCGATCGACGCGCCCAGCGCAAACACAACCACGCCGAGCGCTGTCCATACGAGCGCATACCCGCCGCTCACGAGCATCGTCAGCAGGGTCAGTCGTCCCGCGCTGGTCCGCGAGCCGACCGCGTCGCGATAACGCAGCAGCGTCGGCATCAGCGGCGGCAGCATCATCGCCGCCATCATCACGATCCACATGCCAATGAACGATGCCGCGGCGCGAGCCCATGTGCGCCCGCAGGTCGGCATCCATAGCGTCGACATCGACCAGCCGCCGGGCATCGGCACCGCGCCCATCGCCGACATCGACGCGCTGTGCGCGATCGTTGCCGCGACGCTCGCGACGAACAGCAACGCGCAGACGCCGACGAACACGCGCTCCGACGAGCCGGCCGCGCGCCGCGTGGCGAGGCGCTGCCCGCTCGCGCAGGCAGCGCGCACGAGCGGGCTCATGACCGCTCGTACTCGTCGTGACGACGCCACCAGATGCCCGTCTCGTTGCGGCCCTTCGGCGCGCGATCGAGCCACTGGTACATGCCCCACAGCCCATCGACGCCGCGCGCGTAAGTCGAGTACGTGTGATAGACGACGCCGTCTTCGAGCACGAACGCACTCATGCCGGGCCGGTCGCGCGAGTAGGTGGCCGCGTCGGTGCCGCAGGTCGCCGCGAACTGGGCGACGGGTTCGGGGGCGGGCGTCACGTCCATCGCGTGACTGTTGCGTGCGTAGTTGTACTCGATATCGCCTTCGCGCTGCTGCGCCTCGGTGAATGAGACGTTGAAGTCGAAATTGAATTCGCCGCTAGCCGACGACGCCCACGGAAACGTCCAGCCCATGCGCCGCTTGTACGTCTGCAGCTTCTCGAGCGGCGCGCGCGACACGGCCATCAGCATCACGTCGTGATGCGCGAGATGCACGGCGAAGCCGTCGAAGCCGTCCGCGATCGACGAGCACGACGGGCAGCCCGCCTTGTAGTCCGGGCCGAACATGAAGTGGTAGACGAGCAACTGCGAACGTCCTTTGAACAGATCGGCGAGCGACGCGCTGCCTTCGTCGGTGTCGAACCGGTAAGCCTTGTCGACCTTCACCCACGGCAGCGCCTGGCGTTGCTGCGCGAGTTCGTCGCCGTGTCGCGTGTAGGCCTTTTCCGCGTCGAGCAGCGTGCGTCGCGCGGCGAGCCACTGTTCGCGTGTTCCGATCGGATGCGTGGTCATGGTGAGTCCCTCCGTGGGTCGTGCCGCGCCGCGCGAGCCCTTGCCGCGACGGCGTCGGTGACGGTTGATGGTCATGCTAGATTAGTGGCGGACATCGACCGGATGGGAGTGACAAGTGTGGCGGGATTTGCTTGATGCATTGACGTGCTGCGCGCGGATTCGCACGCCGTGGACGCGCTGATCTCGGCGGCGGCGCGCGCGCTCGCGGCCGGCGATCCGCTCGGCGCGCTCGACCGCGTCGCGTTGCGCGACGACGCGCCGGCACTCGCCTTGCGCGGCATCGCGATGGCGCAACTCGGCGATTTCGCGCGAGCGAAAGCGCTGGTGCGTAGCGCCGCGCGCGCGTTCGGCCCGCAGCATGCGGTGGCCCGCGCGCGCTGCGTGGTCGCCGAAGCGGAGATCGCGCTCGCGTCGCGCGATCTCGCATGGCCCGCCAGAACACTCGATAGCGCGACCGCAACGCTCGACGCCCATGACGATCGCGTCAATGCCGCGCATGCGCGCTATCTGGCGGCGCGGCGATTGCTGCTGATCGGCCGTCTCGACGAAGCGGAGCGCAAGCTCGCCGCGCTCGATCCCTGGCTGTTTCCGCCTGCGTTGCGTGCCGCGCATGAACTGGTCGTCGCGGGTGTTGGGCTGCGGCGGTTGCGCAGCGGCGCTGCCCGCGCCGCGCTGATCCGAGCCGCACGCGCGGCTCGCGAGGCCGGCATTCCGGCGTTGATCGCGGAAGTCGAAAGCGCGTCGTTGGCGCTGAACAAACCGGCGGCGCGCATGATTGCTCATGGCGAAGAAAGAGCGATCCTGCTCGACGAAGTCGAGAAGCTCCTGAGCTCGAACCAGGCGGGCGGCCCGCTGATCGTCGACGCTTGCCGCTTCGCGATCTGCGATGCGAACGCGACGGTCGTCCTCGCAAGCCGACCGGTGCTGTTTGCGCTCGTCCGCATGCTCGGCGAGGCATGGCCCAACGACGTGCCGCGCGACGCGCTCGTCGCGCGCGCATTCCGCGCCAAACGCGCCGACGAATCGCATCGCGCGCGGCTGCGCGTCGAGATCGGCCGGCTACGCGCGGCGCTCGGCACGCTCGCGAGCGTCAGCGCAACGGCGCGCGGCTTCGCGCTCGCGCCGCGTCACGCGCGCGAGGTCGTCGTGCTGGCGCCGCCAGTGGAAGGCGAGCATGCGGCGCTGCTCGCGTTTCTGTCGGACGGCGAATCGTGGTCGAGTTCCGCGCTTGCCCTGGTGCTCGGCGCGAGTCAGCGTACCGTGCAGCGCGCGCTCGATGCACTTGCCGACGCGGGCAAGGTGCAGCCGGTCGGCGAGGGGCGCGCGCGCCGCTGGATGACGCCGCCCATCGCCGGATTCGCGACGGCTTTGTTACTCCCCTCTCCGTTTCCTTCGTGATTAGGATAGCCACCATGAACCGCTCAGCCGCCAGAATCGTCCGCGAATATGGGCCCTTTATCGGCGTCGATAAAGTGCACGGCGTCACCTACGACGGCCGGCAGGTGTGGATCGCGACCGGCGAACGCCTCGACGCGATCGATCCCGCGAGTGGCGAGACGTTGCGCTCGATCCCGGTCGCCGCCGACGCTGGCACGGCCTTCGACGGCGAGCACCTGTTCCAGATCGCGCACGGTCAAATCCAGAAGATCGATCCGCAAAGCGGCCGCGTCCTGTCGACGATCGCCGCGCCGGGCAACGACGGCCAGTCGGGGCTGACATGGGCCGAAGGTTCGCTGTGGGTGGGTCACTACCCCGAACGAAAAATCTATCAGGTCGATCCGGACACTGGCGCGGTGCTGCGCACGATCGAATCGAACCGCTTCGTGACCGGCATTACGTGGGTCGACGGCGAACTATGGCATGGCACGTGGGAAGGTGACGAGAGCGAGCTCAGGCATATCGATCCGCGCAGCGGCGAGGTGCTCGAGAGCGTCGAGATGCCGGCTGGCGCGGGCATCTCCGGACTCGAGTCGAACGGCGCGGATCTGTTCTTTTGCGGAGGCGGCGGCAGCGGCCTCGTTCGAGCCGTGCAACGTCCCGCGCGAGCTGGCGGCGCGGAAGTGCCGGTCGACTCGATGAACGAGTAAGTGATGACGCGAGGAGCGCGGCGTCATCGTCGTTATTGCGTCCCCGCCGCGCTCAGCCCTGTGCTCGCGAAATAGATCGCGAGAAAATACAGCAGCACATACAGCGCGTAGGTTTGTCCATTGCCGGTATAGACGCGCCGTATCCATGCCGCCGCCACGAGCGCGAAGTGCGATATGCCGCGCCAGAAAATCTGCGCGAGTGGCGGCACCGTGCGGCTCAAGATCGGCCGGTAGAAATGGTAAAAATCGGGGGCGTTGCGCGCGTTGCCGCGGCGGCTGCGGTAGTACAGCACGCCGAGCCCGAAGACGATCGCCGTGACGATCAGCACGACGATCACGACCGGCGTCGGATTCCAGAACCCGTAGATACTTTCGAGCGACATGCCGCCCCAAACGAGCGTCGCCGCGAATTGCGGATCGATCGCGGCCGACACGGGCTCGAGCAGCAGCTTCGGGAAGAACGACAGGATCACGATACCGACTACGAACAGGAACTGCGGCACCAGCAGCATGATGGGCGCTTCGCGCACTGTCGGCTGCTGCGGCGGGCGCGGTTTGAGGAAGATGCCGTTCAGCAGGCGCAGCATGTACAGAAAGCCGGCGCACGTCGCGATCAGCCCGCACACGGCGAGCCCGTACCAGCCCTTGTCGGTCATCGCGCTGAGCAGCAGCCACTTGCCACCGAAGCCCATCAGCGGCGGCAGGCCCGACATCGACACGAGCGCGATCACGACCATCGCGAACGTGAGCGGCATCTCGCGCGCAAGGCCGCCTACGTCCGCGAAGTTGCGCGTGCCGGTGCGCAGAATCACGCCTGCGAGCGCGAGGAACAGGATGCCCTTCACGAACATGTGATTGGCGACCAGGTACAGCGCGGTGACCCAGCCGAGATGGCTCATCAGTCCGATCGCGGTGACGATATAGCCGATCTGGCTCATGCTCGAGAGCGCGAGCATGCGCTTGAAGTCGTTCTGCCGCAAAGCCATCAACGCGCCGAACAGGGTAGTGAGCATGCCTATCCATGTCATGACGTGCGCGAGTTCGAGGCCGACCTCCGAGCGTATCGTCAGATAGGTGCCGATCAGGAGGCCGAACATCGCGACCTTGCTCACCACCGCCGAGAGCATGGCGGTCACGTCGTCTTCCGCCTCGGTGTAAGCGCCCGGCAGCCACACGTGCACGCCGATCGCCCCGGCCTTGATCAGGAAGCCGGCCGCGAGCAGCACGAACGCACGGTTCGCTTCCGGTCCCGCGTGGACCAGCGCGGATAGCGAGATCGTGTCGTCGATCGCCGCGACGTTGGCGAAGCCCGCCAGCAGGAAGAACGCCGCCAGCAGCGAAAACAGCAGGAAGGTGAGCACATGCGGTCCCGCGCGCCGGCACTTCGCGATCAGGAAGGTCGACGACAGCGTGATGATTTCCCAGCTATAGAAAAACTCCAGCGTCGTCGATGAACGCAGCAGCGCTGGAATCGACAGCGTCAGTACGACCAGCATCGGATAGAAGCCCGGGCGCACGTCGTCGCGATAGAGACTCGCCGCGGCGATCACGAGGCTGCCCGCGAGCAGCAGCCACGTGAACAGTCCGCCGATGCCGCCCGTGCCCTCGCAGAGCAGACTACCGATCAGCGCAATCGCGATCAGCGCGAGCACGCCTTTGACGCGCCCCGGCAGACGATCGGCCGCATAGAACAGCGCGCCCGCCGCGAGCGGCGAGAAGATCCACGCCGACGCGACACCGGAGAACACGGCCGCCATATAGGCCGCTGCGATCAGCAGCAGCGCGACGCCGAACAGCGGCAGCAGCGCGACGAAGTTGGGACGGGCTTGGGTTTCGTTGTCGGACGGAGCCAGCGCGCGCACGAACCAGTGGAACATATAGCCCGCTTCGAGCAGCGAGCCGGTCAGGATCAGCACGATCCAGTATGGCTTGCCGGCGGCGGTCAGGACCAGGACGAGTTCCCACTTCGCCCAGAAGCCGGGGAACGGCGGCAGCCCCGCGATCGCGACCATGAAGAGGCCGAGCAGGCCGATCAGGAGCGGGCTGCGCGACAGGATCGCGCGTGCATCGTCGCCGTGCCGCCGCAGCACGCCGATCAGCCAGAAAAGCCCGGCCTTCGCAAACAGATGGTTGATGAAGAGGCCGCCGACGACGAGCGGAATCGATGCGTCCGCGCCGACCTGGCGCAGCAGCGCGAGCGACAGCATCAGCAGCGCCATTTGCCCGATCGACGAATAGCCGAGCACGCGTTGCGGCTTGGTCTGTTTGATCGCGAGCAGGTTCGAAAACAGGAACGTGACGCCGCCCGACACGGCGAGCAGCGTGAGTTGGCCGTCGAACAGTGGCAGCATTTTGAACAGCGCGAAAAACACGCCCGCCGATACGCCGACCGAGACCATCGCGGCGACGCCGCTCGGCGCGGTCTCGTAGACGTCGAGCCCCCAGCCGTTCGCCGGAAACGGCTTCAGCTCGATCACAAGACTCGCGAACACGAGCAGGATCGCGGTCGTGCCGATCGGGCCGCCGAGCTGGTAGCGTAGCGACAGCAGTTCGTCGATGTTCAACGTGCCGCTCACGTAATAGAGCAGCATCGCGCCGAGCAGAAACAACGTCGAGGCGATCACGGTCGC
>DATAQT010000022.1:0-8417 GCA_036264535.1 Paraburkholderia sp.
CGGTCTTGTCCAGCAGCAGCACGTCGACATCGCCTGCCGCCTCCACGGCCCGGCCTGAGGTGGCGATGACGTTCGCCTGCATCATCCGGCTCATGCCCGCCACGCCGATCGCCGACAGCAGGCCGCCGATCGTGGTCGGAATCAGGCATACCAGCAGCGCGACCAGCGCGGTAATCGTCACCACGTGGCCCGCTTTGGCGGCTTCGACCGAAAACATCGAGAACGGCAGCAGCGTGGCGGTGGCGAGCAGCATCACGATCGTCAGCGCGACCAGCAGAATCGTCAGCGCGATTTCGTTCGGCGTCTTCTGGCGCTTGGCGCCTTCGACCATCGCGATCATCCGGTCGAGGAACGCTTCGCCCGGATTCGCCGTGACGCGCACGACGATCCAGTCCGACAGCACGCGCGTGCCGCCCGTCACCGACGAAAAGTCGCCGCCCGACTCGCGGATCACCGGCGCCGATTCACCGGTGATCGCCGATTCGTCGACCGACGCGACGCCTTCGATCACTTCGCCGTCGGCCGGAATCACGTCGCCGGTCTCGACCAGCACGACGTCGTCTTTACGCAGATCCGACGCGGTCAGGATGCGGATCGGCGACTTCGGATGCGGCTCGTTGAGCTTCTTGGCCATCACGTCTTTCTTCGCGCTGCGCAGCGACGCGGCCTGCGCTTTCGAGCGGCCTTCGGCGAGCGCCTCCGCGAAGTTCGCGAACAGCACCGTGAACCACAGCCACAGCGTCACCGCGAGAATGAAGCCCGCGGGCGCCTCCGCCTGACCGCCGAGTGCGGCGATCCACAGAATGGTGGTCAGAATGCTGCCGACGTACACGCAGAACATCACCGGGTTGCGAAACTGCGTGCGCGGCGTGAGCTTTTTAAAGGAGTCCACGATCGCCGGGCGCACCAGCGCCGGGTCGAACATGGACCGCGTGGCGTTATGTTCAGTCATTGAATCCTCGAATTTCCGTGCGCGCTTGCAGGGTTCCTCCGTGCAAGCGCCTGTTCGATCGTTGGTTCGCGGCCGCGCATCACTGCACGCCAATCATCATCAGATGCTCGACGCCGGGACCGAGCGCGAGCGCCGGGACGTAGGTCAGCGCGCCGACCAGCAGCACCGTGCCGAGCAGCAGCACGACGAACAGCGGTCCGTGGGTCGGCAGCGTGCCCCCCGTGACGCCGATGCGCTTCTTCGCGGCGAGCGAGCCGGCGATCGCCAGCACCGGCACGATCGTGCCGAAGCGGCCGAACCACATCGCGATCGCGGTGAGCCAGTTATAGAACGGCGTATTCACCGACAGACCCGCGAACGCACTGCCGTTGTTGTTCGCGACCGAGCTGAACGCGTAGAGGATTTCGGAGAAACCATGCGCGCCCGGGTTCGAGATGCCGGCCTTGCCCGCATCGGTCAGCACCGCGATCGACGTACCGACCAGCACGAGCATCGGCGTGAGCAGCACGACGATCGACACCATCTTCATCTCGTACGCCTCGATCTTCTTGCCGACATATTCAGGAGTACGGCCGATCATCAGTCCCGCGACGAACACCGCGAGCAGCGCGAACACGAGCATCCCGTACATGCCGGAGCCGACGCCGCCGAAGATCACTTCGCCGAGTTGAATCAGCAGCATCGGATACAGGCCGCCGATCGGCGTCAGCGAATCGTGCGTATTGGCGACCGCGCCGCACGACGCGGCCGTCGTCGCCACCGTGAAGATGCCCGACTGCGCGATGCCGAAGCGCGTTTCCTTGCCTTCCGCATTGCCGCCCGCCTGCAGCGCGCTCGCCTTCTGGTCGACGCTGAGCGCCGTGAACGCCGGATTGCCGCTCTGTTCGGCGCTGATCTCGCCGAACACGCAGACGCCGAACGCGATCGTCATCGCGGCGAGCACGGCCACACCCTGCCGGCGGTCGCCGATCACGCGGCCGAACACGAGCGCGAGCGCGGCCGGAATGATCAGGATCGAGAAGATCTGCACGAAGTTCGAGAACGGCGTCGGGTTTTCATACGGATGCGCGGAATTGCCATTGAAGAAGCCGCCGCCGTTGGTGCCGAGCATCTTGATCGCTTCCTGCGACGCGACCGGGCCCATCGCGAGGGTCTGCGTCTTCACCGGGGTGTCGACGGTAACCGGATTACCCTTCGCGTCCTTGACCGGATTGCCTTGCGCGTCGAGCTTCGGCGCGGCGTAGGTGGTGGTCTGCAGCGTCGGCACATCCTGATACGCCTTGAAGTTCTGGATCACGCCCTGGCTCATCAGCAGCGCCGCGACGACCGCCGCCATCGGAATCAGCACGTACATCGTCACGCGCGTGATGTCGACCCAGAAGTTGCCGATCGTTTGCGCGGTATGGCGCGCGAAGCCGCGAATCAGCGCGATCACGACGACGATAGCGGTCGCCGCCGACAGGAAGTTCTGCACGGTCAGCCCGAGCATCTGCGTCAGATAGCCGACGGTCTGCTCGGGCGTGTAGTCCTGCCAGTTCGTGTTGGTCACGAAGCTGACCGCGGTGTTGAACGCGCTGTCGACCGACATCGCGCCGAACTGCTGCGGATTGCCCGGCAGCCAGCCCTGCACGCGCAACAGCACGTAGAGGAACAGCGCGCCGAGCGCATTGAACGCAATCGTCGCGATCGCGTAGCGCTTCCAGCCCATTTCCTGCGCAGGATCGACACCGGCGATGCGGTAAAGCAGCCGCTCGAGCGGCGCGCCGAAACGCACCACGCGCGAGCTGCCGTCCATCACGGCGCCAAGATAGCTCGCCACCGGCACTGCGGCGGCCAATAGCACGACGATAAAAAGACTCGCCTGCAGGACATTGTTCGCATTCATTCAATGTCCTCCGCGCGCAGCAGCGCATACACGAGATAAATGAAGAGCAGCGCGGTGGACGCGCCGGAAAGCCAAAGAATCCAGCTCATGAGCGATCTCCCTGCCCACGACGGAACTGCATCAGCTTCTCGCAGCCGCCAATCAGCCCAAAGGTCAGCGCGGCGAAAACCACGAGCCCCCCGACATACAGCACATCCATTTGTCTTCCCCATCTACGGATTCTGGATAGATGCAACGGTATGCCGATCCGCCTAAAGGCCCGGTCAAAGATAGTGGGGTGGGCGTAAAAATCGCGTAAACGGACAAGGCCGCTTCAACTCGCGATGAATCTCGCGATGAAGCGGCCTTGTTTGATGGCGCTGATCGCCGCCTGAGGCGGCGCTGTGGCTTTTACGGCAGCAGGATCGTCGACCCGGTCGTGCGCCGGCCTTCGAGCTCCGCATGTGCCTGCCCGACGTCGGGCAGCGCATAGCGCTGATTGATGCTGGTCTTGACCTTACCGGAAGTCAGCACGTCGAACAGCTCGGCCGACATCGCCTCGTAATCGCTGCGTTTCGCGATATGAGTGAAGAGCGTCGGGCGCGTAAAGAACAGCGAGCCGCGCCCCGCGAATTCCGACGAATCGATCGGCGGCAACGGACCCGAGGCGTTGCCGAAGCTCACGAACAGGCCGAGCGGCGCGAGGCAGTCGAGCGACTTTTCGAAGGTGTCCTTGCCGATCGAATCGTAGACAACGGGCACGCCCGCGCCATGGGTGATCTCGCGTACGCGCTTCGTGAAGTTTTCGCGCGTGTAGACGATCGCGTGATCGCAGCCGTGCGCTTTCGCGACCTCGGCTTTTTCGTCGGAGCCGACCGTGCCGATCACCGTCGCGCCGAGCGCCTTCGCCCACTGGCACACGAACAGACCGACGCCGCCCGCTGCGGCCTGGATCAGGATCGTGTCGCCGGCCTTCACCCGATACGTACGGCGCAGCAGATACTGCGCGGTCAAGCCTTGCAGCATCGCCGACGCAGCCTGCTCGTCGCTGACCCCATCGGGCAGCTTGACGACCTGCGCGGCCTGCAGCACGCGCTCCTGCGCATAAGCGCCAGGCGGCCGCGCGACATACGCGACACGATCGCCGACCGCGAGGCCGCTCACGCCCGGGCCGACCGCACTGACCTCGCCGGCCGCTTCCATGCCAAGCCCGCCCGGCAGCGGCAGTGGATACAGACCGGTGCGGAAATACACGTCGATGTAGTTGAGACCGACCGCCGTCTGGCGGATGCGGATCTCGCCCGCGCCGGGCTCGCCCACCTCGACGTCGACCCATTTCATCACTTCGGGGCCGCCGGCTTTATCGAATCGGATTGCCTTGACCATCACGTCTCCTCGTTCTGTCTGGATAGCAGTCTGGATGTCGCGGCGGATCTCCCGGCGACGCGCGCGCTCAGGCCTGGCCGGCGAGCCGCATGGTCAGCACGTCGAGCACCATGCGCGCGGTGGAGATGTTCGTCGCGCACGGAATGTTGTGCACGTCGCAGGCGCGCACGAGCGCGTTGATGTCCGGCTCGTGCGGCTGCGGCGTCATCGGGTCGCGCAGGAAGATCACCATGTCGACCCGCCCTTCTGCGAGCTGCGCGCCGATCTGCAGGTCACCGCCGTGCGGGCCCGACAGCATCCGCTCGACCGTCAGACCGTGCGCGTCGCTGATGCGTCCGCCGGTCGTGCCGGTCGCGACGATCTCGCAGCGCGCGAGCGTGGCGGCGTACTCGCCAGCCAGTTTGACGATGTCGTCCTTCTTGTGATCGTGCGCGATCAGCGCAATGCGGGTGGTCATGACGTAAGACTCCTCAAACCGTTGTGACTGTCGTTGTTGTGGTGATGGGTGTCGTTGGCGCGGCTCAGAACGTGCCGGGGTAAGCGCCGCCGTCGATCAGCCAGTTCTGCCCGGTGATATAGCCCGCGTGCACACTGCACAGAAACGCGCAGGCGCGGCCGAATTCGTCGCGATTGCCGAAGCGGCCGGCCGGGATCGTTTTCATGCGCTGCTTGCGCGCTTCGTCGATGGAAATGTTGTTCGTCTTCGCCTGCGCCTCGAACGTGACCGCGATGCGGTCGGTGTCGAACAGCCCCGGCAGCAGGCTGTTGATCGTCACGCCGGTCGGCGCGACCTTGCGCGCGAGCCCCGCGACGAAGCCGGTCAGCCCCGAGCGCGCGCCGTTCGACAGGCCGAGCACGTCGATCGGCGCCTTCACCGCCGAGCTCGTGATGTTGACGATGCGCCCGAAGCCGCGCGCGCTCATCGTATCGATGGTCTGACGGATCAGCTCGATCGGCGTCAGCATGTTGGCTTCCAGCGCGCGGATCCAGTCCTCGTGCGTGAAGTTGCGGAAGTCGCCCGGCGGCGGGCCGCCCGCGTTGTTGACGAGGATGTCCGGCTGCGGGCACGCGGCGAGCGCGGCGGCACGCCCTTCGGGCGTGGTGATGTCGCACGCGACCGTCTTCACCTCGACGCCGCTCTGCTTGCGGATTGCCTCGGCGGTCGCTTCGAGCGTCTCGGCGGTGCGCGCGACGATCGTCAGGTTGACGCCCTCGGCGGCGAGCGCTTCCGCGCAGCCGCGCCCCAGACCCTTGCTCGCCGCGCAAACGAGCGCGGTACGTCCTGCGATTCCCATGTCCATGTGTGTGTCCTCGTGGCGAAGTTTCCCCCGATTCTAGAAGAATCGGTGCCGGACTGTGCCGCGCCGCTGCAATCTCAGGTATCGCCGGGCGGCACTCTTTCGGTAAACTTGCGCGGTGGCGCGCTTTTCGTGTCCTTCGCCTGACTTCCGGGTATGGACGGAGCGGACGGATGGGCGTGCCGAACCGATCCACCTTGCCGCCGCGCGCGAGCCCGCCATGACCCAGGACAGCCGTTTCCCCAATCTATTCATCCTCGATCACCCGCTGATCCAGCACAAGCTGTCGCATATGCGCGACCGGGACACGTCGACGCGCACGTTCCGCGAACTGCTGCGCGAAATCACGCTGCTGATGGGTTACGAAATCACCCGCAACCTGCCGATGACCACGCGCCGCATCACCACGCCGCTCGTCGAGATCGACGCGCCGGTGATCGCCGGCAAGAAGCTCGCGATCGTGCCGGTGCTGCGCGCGGGCGTCGGCATGTCGGACGGGCTGCTAGAGCTGGTGCCGTCGGCGCGTGTCGGCCATATCGGCGTGTATCGCGCGGAAGACCATCGGCCGGTGGAATACCTGGTGCGGCTGCCGGACCTCGAAGACCGCGTGTTCATCCTGTGCGACCCGATGGTTGCGACCGGCTACTCGGCCGTGCACGCGGTCGATGTGCTCAAGCGCCGCAACGTGGCCGCGGAAAACATCATGTTCCTCGCCCTCGTCGCCGCACCCGAGGGCGTGCAGGTGTTCCAGGACGCGCACCCGGACGTCAAGCTGTTCGTCGCGTCGCTCGATTCGCATCTGAACGAGCACGCCTACATCGTGCCGGGTCTCGGCGACGCCGGCGACCGCCTGTTCGGCACCAAGAACTGACGCGCGGGGGGCCTGCCCCCTCTGCCGCACCCGCGCGGCGTGATAAAATTCGCATCCGCTCGACGAGCGGCCCGACCCGCACGATCACTCGCACCACCGTCCGCCATTTCGACCGGCACACCACGCCTTCGCATCAGGTCATGCGGCGCCTGGCCGCGCAAGCTGCCCGGCCCCCGCCGCGCTGTGGCCCCGCCCGGCCGGTCATGCCTGAACCGGCACGAACGCCTACCGACGGCCAGGCGTGCAACGACGTGCGGGAACAGCGAGGCTCGGATCGGCGGCAGCCGTGGCCGCCCCGACGGGCCGACGACGGGCCGACACGAGCGGCCGGCATGGATGGCCAGCCCCGAGCGGGTCGTCCGACGCGGGCGGGCTGCGCAGAGGCTGGGGACGGTGCCCCGCCGGCAGCCTTTCACCTGACGGTTTGACATCGAGGCGCAACACGCGAGGCGCCCGACATCGCAACGACAATTGCACTATGCGTGCGCCCCGCTGGCGCGCGCGACGGAGAAAAGTATGGCGGGTCATTCGAAATGGGCCAACATCAAGCATAAGAAAGCAGCGGCCGATGCCAAACGCGGCAAGATCTGGACGCGGCTCATCAAGGAAATCCAGGTCGCGGCCCGTCTGGGCGGCGGCGAAATCGACACGAACCCGCGTTTGCGGCTCGCCGTCGACAAGGCGTACGACGCCAACATGCCGAAGGACAACATCAACCGCGCGATCCAGCGCGGTGTCGGCGGCGCGGACGGCGCGAACTACGAGGAAATCCGCTACGAAGGCTACGGCGTCGGCGGTGCGGCGGTGATCGTCGACACGATGACCGATAACCGCACGCGCACGGTGGCGGAAGTGCGTCACGCGTTCTCGAAGAACGGCGGCAACATGGGCACGGACGGCTCGGTGTCGTTCATGTTCGATCACGTCGGCCAGTTCCTGTTCGCGCCCGGCACTACCGAAGACGCGCTGATGGAAGCCGCACTCGAAGCGGGTGCCGACGACGTCGTCACGAACGACGACGGCAGCATCGAAGTGCTGTGCCCGCCGAACGATTTTTCGAAGGTGAAGGCTGCGCTCGAAGCGGCGGGCTTCAAGGCCGAACTGGCCGAAGTCACGATGAAGCCGCAGACCGAAGTCGAATTCACCGGCGACGACGCCGTGAAGATGCAGAAGCTGCTCGACGCGCTGGAAAATCTGGACGACGTGCAGGACGTGTATACGAACGCGTCGATCGCCGACGAGTGATGGCGGGTTGGACGCGGGGCCGTTTGCCCTTGCTGTTGATGGTTTATTGCACGGCCGAGCACACCGCTCGGCCGTTTATGGTTTTCAAGTCTCGGGGATTCACATGAAGTTACTCGTCGTCGGTTCCGGCGGTCGCGAACATGCGCTCGCATGGAAGCTCGCGCAATCGCCGCGGGTCCAGCTCGTCTACGTCGCGCCCGGCAACGGCGGCACCGCTCAGGATGAGCGTCTGCTCAACATCGACATCACCGAGCCGGCCGCGCTCGCCGATTTCGTCGAAAAAGAACAGATCGCCTTCACGCTGGTCGGGCCGGAAGCGCCGCTCGCGGCAGGCATCGTCAACCTGTTCCGCTCGCGCGGTCTGAAGATCTTCGGGCCGACCAAAGAGGCCGCCCAGCTCGAAAGCTCGAAGGACTTCGCCAAGGCGTTCATGAAGCGCCACGGCATCCCGACCGCCGAATACGAAACCTTCGCCGACGTCGCCGCCGCGCACGCCTATCTGGACGCCAAAGGCGCGCCGATCGTGATCAAGGCCGACGGCCTCGCCGCCGGCAAGGGCGTGGTGGTCGCGCAAACGCTGGAAGAAGCGCATGCCGCGGTCGACATGATGCTGTCGGACAACAAGCTCGGCGACGCCGGCGCGCGCGTCGTGATCGAGGAATTCCTCGCCGGCGAGGAAGCGAGCTTCATCGTGATGGTCGACGGCAAGCACGTGCTCGCGCTCGCGTCGAGCCAGGATCATAAGCGTCTGCTCGACGGCGACCAGGGCCCGAACACGGGCGGCATGGGCGCCTACTCGCC
>DATAQT010000050.1:0-4984 GCA_036264535.1 Paraburkholderia sp.
GTACGGGAGTACGGGAGTACGGGAGTACGGGAGTACGGGAGTACGGGAGTACGGGAGTACGGGAGTACGGGAGTACGGGAGTACGGGAGTACGGGAGTACGGGAGTGCAGGAGTGCAGGAGTGCAGGAGTGCAGGAGTGCAGGAGTGCAGGAATGCAGGAATGCAGGAATGCAGGAGTAAGGGCTTAAGGGAGTACCGGGAGCGGGAGCGGCGGCCGGGGCCGCCGCATCGCCGGGCCCCGGGCCACTTCAACCGGCCGGATTGTCCTCGTCGGGCGGCGCAGCGGACGGCGGCGCGGCGCTACCGCCCTGCGCGCCGAGGATACTGATCTGGAACGTCGGCGTGGCCGCCAGCGATTGCAGCGTGGCGTCCTCGGGGATGTGCTCGAAGAGCGGCAGGATCACCGAGCCGCCGATCACCGCGCGCCGGCTGTCGTCGGCCGGCCGCAAGCCCCATACATCCTGATAGACGACCGGCACCGTGACGCCGTCGCGCGTCGTGTTGCCGATGTACAGCATCACATGGCCGCCGATGTAGATCAGCGTGCGCAGCGGCACGCCATGCCGCGCCAGATAGTCGAGCCGCTCGGCGGGCGTCGAGTCCGACAGATCGACCATGCGGCCGGCGCTCATCTGCGTCGACGAATGGCGCGGCAGCCACACGCCGAACGCGGCGAAGATGCTTTGCAGTTCCGACGAGCAGTCGTTATAGAGCCCGCTATTGCCCCACCCGTACGGCCGGCCGATCAGCGCCTTCAATAGCATCGCGAGATGGCGCGGCGTCGCGGCGAGCGGCATCGGCGTGATCTGCGTGGCGTCGAGCGACGCGGTGCGGATCAGCGCGCGCCCGTCGATGTCGCGCGCGGGAACGAGGAGCTGGCGCGCGGCGGGGTTGTCGCCCGTCGTGGTCGATGCTGCCGACAACCCCGCCACCAACGGCAGCATCGTCCCGGCCGGCGCGTCGAAGCGGAATACGCCGCGGCTATCGTTGACCGACGCCGACGCGACGATTACCGCGCCCAGCGACTTCGCGGCCGCCGCGCGCCATTGATCGATGAAGCGCTCGTCGGCGAACCCGACACCGTCGCTGCGCACCCAGCCCTGCACGTCGGGCGTCTGCACGTAATGCCACGCACCGTCGAGGCTGCTGCCGAGCACATAGAGCGGGGTGCCCGGCCGCACCGCCGAAATCTGCAGGTTGTCGAACGGATAACCTTCGCCGGCCAGATGATGGTCGTAGAACGACGGATCGGTGGTCGGCAGCTCGCGCACCATCAGGTTGCCCGTCGCGATCGCGCGCCGCTCGGGCTGATAGACCGGCGTTTGCGTGAACTGATCGAGGTTGACGTTGCGCGCGATCGCGTCGATCCAGGCCTTGTCGTGCGGCCGGAAGTTTTCGCCGTAACCGATCACGCTGCCATGCTTGTCGGTGTTGTCGAACTTGTCGATGCGCCGCTGTTGCAGCGCGGCAATGTCCGCTCCCTGGTCGCGAAACACGCGCGTCGTCACCCAGGCGGGATTCCACGGCGACGGTGCGTTCGCGTCCGTGCCGAAGTAGCGCGCGAACAGCGCGTCGAAATGCGCGCGCTGCTCGGCGGCGCTGAGAAACGGCCGATCGTAGTCGGGGCTCGCAGCGTCCAGCCAGTGATCGACGTTCTGGTCGTAATGGGCGAGCGGAAACAGCGTGACGTTGTCGACGAACGCGTGCGTATCGCGCGGCGGCGTCGGGGCGCTGCACGCGACGAGCGTCGTGACGGCGGCGCACAGCACGACGACGCGGCAGGCACGGCGGGAGAGAACGGCGACGGGCATAAAGATTCGGCGTATGAGGTCCAAGGGCACGATGATACGGTGCCGGCGCTGCGCGCGGCGGATTGGATGTTCAGCGGCGGCGCGCACGGCTTCCGCTACACTCGCTCTAGTGTCCAACCCGCGCGTCGCCACGCGCCTCAATCGACAGGGAGCACGCCATGAAAACCAGCGCACGCAATCAGTTCAGCGGTGAAGTCATCGACGTCACGCACGGCGCTGTCAATGACGAAGTCACGCTACGCACGCCGGAAGGTCTCGAGATCGTCGCGATCATCACGCACGGCAGCGCGAAGTCGCTAGGGCTTGCGACCGGCAAGCCGGCGTTTGCGCTCGTGAAGGCATCGTCGGTCATCGTGATGGTCGATGTCGCGAAGCACCAGGTGTCGGCGCGCAATTGCATCGAAGGGACCGTCGCGGCGGTGACGAAGGGCGCGGTCAATTCGGAAGTGACGCTCAGTGCGGGCGCCGCGCAGATCGCGGCGATCATCACGAACGACAGCGTCGAGCGTCTCGGCCTCGCGAGCGGCAAGCCGGCGACGGCGATTTTCAAGGCATCGAGCGTGATTATCGGGGTCGATCAATAACGTGATCTGACCGGCGCCTGCAATGCACGCGCCTCGATCGCGCTTGCTTTACACTCCACGCCTTATCGCTTTCCATCCCGCACTGATCACGGACGCCGTCATGTTCGAAGTTTCCTCCACCTCGCATCTATCCAAAGCCGCGCAATACGAAGAACTGGTTGCGCAGGCGCGCGCGCTACTCGCCGGCGAGACCGACTGGATCGCCAACGCGGCGAATTTTTCGTCGTTCGTATTTCATTCGTTGAGCGATCTGAACTGGGCCGGCTTTTACTTTCACGACGGCCGCGAACTGGTGGTCGGCCCGTTCCAGGGCAAGCCCGCGTGCGTGCGCATCGCGCTCGGCAAGGGCGTCTGCGGCACGGCCGCGCAAACCCGTCAGACCCAGGTCGTGCGCGACGTGCACGAGTTTGCCGGCCATATCGCGTGTGATTCGGCGTCGCAATCGGAGATAGTCGTCCCGCTCGTCGCGCCCGACGGCACGCTGCTCGGCGTGTGGGATGTCGATAGCCCGGTCGTCGCGCGCTTCGACGAGGAGGATGCGAAGGGCATGGAAGCGCTGTGCGCGATGTTCATCGAGACGGCGCTGCCGCGTGGCGTGTAGCGTCGTCGATCCGAGTTCCCGGGACAACGGCCGGCGCGATGCGGCATTCCACCCATGTGGAAGCGCGCTTTCTGGTTTTCGTGTCCGCTGACGATTGCGACGCTGCGCAATGTGTTGAAGGCCTTGGGGCCGGTGTGACGCCTTACATTGCCGACTGACAAGCAAGTCGCGTACCGTTTGTGTGACGGTCAGGAACGTATCGTGCTTCATCTGCGTCTGGACTAACCAAACGAATCACGCAGACGATGAACGATTTCCTCTACCGTCTATTTCATCTTCAGCCGTCGCTGCTCGTCACGCTGACACACGACGTCATTCATATCGCGATCGCCTTGTTGATCGTGGTGATTGGCTGGTGGTTGTCGAATCGTGTCGGCGCGATGTTCGCGAAGACGCTCGCTCGCACGCGCGCGGACCCGACCCTTGCGCCGATGCTCGCCGCGATGGGCACCTGGGCCGTGCGCGTGCTCGTCTTCATCGCGGCGCTCGGTGAAGTCGGCATCGCGACCGCGAGCGTACTGGCCGTGCTCGGCGCTGCCGGCCTCGCGATCGGCCTCGCGCTGCAAGGTACGTTGCAGAACATCGCGGCCGGCATGATGCTGCTGTTGCTGCGACCGTTTCGCGTCGGCGACGTGATCGAAGGCAGCGGCGCCGCGGCGGGCATCGTGCGCGAGGTGGGGCTCTTCACGACGCGGATCGAACGTGGCGACGGCAACATCGTGTTCGTGCCGAACAGCCAGATCTGGAGCAATCCGGTGATCAACTACAGCTGCGGCGGTACACAGCGCATCGAGGTCGAAGTGGAACTCGCGCAGCGCAAGGACGTGGATGCGGCGATCGGGCAACTACAGAAACTCGTCGCCGACGAGCCGCGCGTGCTGAGCGGTTCGACGCTTGCGCCGGTGGTGTCGGTTGCGGATTACCCGGCCGATGGCGGTGCGACGTTGCGGATCGCGGCCTGGGTCAGATCGCCGGATGCGTCGTTAGCTGGCGGCGATCTGCATGAGAGGGCGCAGGTTCTGCTGGAGCAGGCGGGGTGTGAGGTGGCGGCGTAGCCCTCGTCACATCAAGACGATGTCGTACTGCTCCTGACTCAAATTCGACTCCACCTGCAACGACACCGGTTTGCCGATGAAGTCGATCAGCATCGCCAGATGCTGCGACTCTTCCTCGAGAAACAGGTCGATCACCTGCTGCGAAGCGACCACGCGAAACTCGCGCGGATTGAATTGCCGCGACTCGCGCAGAATCTCGCGCAACACGTCATAGCAAACGGTCCGCGCGGTCTTCACCTGGCCCTTGCCCTGGCAAACCGGGCAAGGCTCGCACAGCACATGCGCGAGCGACTCGCGCGTACGCTTGCGCGTCATTTCCACGAGCCCAAGCTGCGAGAATCCATTGACGGTCACACGCGTGCGATCGCGCGACAACGCCTTCTTCAACTCGCCAAGCACCTGGTCGCGATGCTCGACGTTTTCCATATCGATGAAATCGATGATGATCACGCCACCCAGATTGCGCAGCCGCAGTTGCCGCGCGATTGTGTGCGCGGCTTCGAGGTTGGTCTTGAAGATCGTGTCGTCGAAGTTGCGCGCGCCGACGTAACCGCCGGTGTTCACGTCGATCGTCGTCATCGCCTCGGTCTGGTCGATCACGAGGTAGCCGCCCGACTTCAGGTCCACGCGACGCGACAGTGCACGCTGGATCTCGGCCTCGATGTTGTACAGATCGAACAGCGGCCGCTCACCGGTGTAGTGGTGCAGCTTCGACGACACCGTCGGCGTGAACTCGGCCGCGAAGTCGGCGAGCATCTGATGCGTCTCGCGCGAATCGACCTGGATGCGCGAGGTTTCATCGTTGACGAAATCGCGCAGCACGCGCTGCGCGAGATTCAGATCCTGGTAGAGCAGGCTGGTGGGCGGCATGCGCTGACCCTGCGACAGAATCGTCGCCCACGTCTTGCGCAGATACGCGACGTCTCCGGCGAG
>DATAQT010000067.1:0-80349 GCA_036264535.1 Paraburkholderia sp.
ATCGGCGTGATTCCGTGGAGTCCGCTCGCGCGCGGACGTTTGACGCGCGACTGGGACACCGAAAGCGCCCGCTCGGAAACCGATGAATTCGGCCGCACGCTGTATGCGCACACGCAGGAAGCGGACCTGCGTGTCGTCGAGCGGGTCAGCGAGATCGCGAAGGAGCGTGGGGTGCCGCGCGCGCAGGTTGCGCTAGCCTGGGTGCTGCAGAAGAAGCCGATTACCGCGCCGATCGTCGGCGCGACCAAACTGCATCATCTCGACGATGCGGTCGCGGCGCTCTCCTTGAAGCTTAGTGACGAAGAGATCCACCTGCTCGAAGAACTGTATGTGCCGCATGCGGTGACCGGGTTCAAATAAGCGGTGGGATGCGTACTGGCATCCGATCAAGGCAGGCGAAATGACCCGCGATTGCAGCCCACGTCGTTTCGCCTCATTTTCTGAAGACGTTTTTAATTGCGCGGCACATCCGGTTCGAAGAACACCCAGCGCACCTGAGGAAACGTAGCCTGCAGATCGGCCTCGATGAGATTGATCGCATCCACCATCGCGCGGCCGCTCGCGTAGTCGATCATTTCCGCCTGCACCGCCACCACGACGTGACGTCCCCACTGCAGCGTGATCATGTTGATGATGCTGCGAATCTCGGGACGCGCCCGCAGATGCGCGTCGATTGCCCTACGCACTTCGGGGCTCGCCGACTCACCGACGATCATCGACTTCACTTCACGCGCGACGAGCCACGCGATGGTCATCAGCAGAAGACCGACGCCCACCGAGCCGAGCGCGTCATACACGGGGTTGCCGGTCAGCATGGTCGATAGCACCGCGACGAATGCGATCGCAAGACCGAATAGCGCGGCGATATCCTCGCCGGCCACGACCAGAAGATCCGATTCGCGCGTCTCGCGAAACCAGCGCCACAAATTTTTGTCCGGATGCGTCTTGCGAATCTCCTTGACCGCGCCCCACAACGATAGCGATTCGAGCACTACCGACACCCCGAGCACCACCAACGCGACGAACGCATACTGCAACGGCTCGCGCGCGATCAGTCGATGCACGCCTTCATAGACCGAAAACGCGCCGCCGACGAAAAACAGCAGCAACGCAACCAGCAGCGAATAAAAATTGATTTCACGGCCGCTGCCCATCGGATGCAAAGCGCTTACTGGCTTGCGCGCTTCGCGCAGCCCGAATAGCAGCAGCAGTTGATTGCCGCAGTCGGCGGTGGAGTGAATCGCTTCGGCGAACATCGAACCGGAGCCGGTGAACGCCGCCGCCGCGAACTTGCAGATGGCAATGCCGAAGTTGGCGGCGAGTGCGTAGAAAATGGCTTTCGGCGATTCTTCTTTCATCTGCTGGCGGGGGTCCGTGAATGGGCTGGGTACTGCGCGAGCGAAGCTATCGGCAAGACCTCGATATTATGGATGACAACGACACGCCGGCTCGCAGGAATCGGACCCGATGTGTCGCCGCGCCGCCAGTTTGCAAAGCGCCCTTTACGCCATTTGCGTCGCTCACGCCCTCTCGAGCGCCGCCATCTCCCGCACGACCACCAGCAGCACCGACAGACTCGCGCCTCCCGTCGCGCGCAGGTCGGTCAGCAGGCGCGTATAACGTTCGAGCTGCGCCGCGCGTTTGTCGCGCCACGTTTGCACGAGTGAATCGGGCGACGACGCATCGGTCGCCCCGGCCAATGCGCTGGTGGTCAGCGCACGCTTGAGCCGTGCGAGCTCGGCGAGCGCCGACGCACGCGCGAGCATGTCCCAATGCGTCGGTGCCGGCAACGAGGCCGCGCGCTCGCTGATCCAGCTGTAATTCAGCAGCGTGCCGAGCGCGAAGTACACGCCCGCGACCTGTTCGAGATTGCGCCCGCACGTCGACGCGACTTCGGCGATATCGAGCAGGGCGGCCGACACCTCGCCGCTCGCGATACGCACCGCCAGATCGCTATCGACACCCGCATCGACGAACACGCGCTGCCGCTCCGACAACGCTTCGAGATCGGCGCCCGGCAACAGCGCCGGCCATTGCGGCGCGAGACGCTGGGCGGCATCGCGACAGCGCGCGAGCAGGCCGCTCACGTCGTCGCCAGCCCCGCCCGAATGCAGATGCCGCAGGAACCACAGCGCCGAACGTTCGACGAGCCGCGCGACCTCGGCGAACATGCGTGCCTGCACGTCGTCGGGAACGCGGTTGTCAAGCGCGTCGATGCTGCGCCAGATCTGATCGAGATCGAACACGTCGCGCGCCATGATGCACGCACGCACGATGTCGCCCGGATGCGCATCGGTCTCCTCCATCAGCCGATGCACGAACTCGCAGCCGACGCGATTCACGAGCGCATTGGTCAGATACGTCGCGAGGATTTCGCGGCGCAGAGGATGGCGCTGCATCGGTTCGCGAAAACGCTGCCGCAGCGGCTTCGGAAAGTACTCGATCAACATGTCGCTGACGAGCGGGTCTTCCGGCATCGACGATTCGAGCAGCGCGTCGTACAGCCACATCTTGCTATACGCGAGCAGCACCGCGCGCTCGGGTGTCGTGAGACCCTGCTTCGCGGCGGCACGCTCGGCGATGTCTTCGTCGGTGGGCAAAAACTCGATCACGCGATTTAGCCGCCCCGCCTTCTCCAGATAGCGCATCAAACGCGTTTCGGCATCGAGCAGTTCCACGCCGTAACGGCCCGCGATCGACAAAGCCTGCGTCTGATAGTAGTTGTCCGTCAGCACGAGCAGACCGACTTCATCGGTCATTTCGGCAAGCAACGCATTGCGTTGCTTCTCCGTCATCTCGCCATCGGCGACGACGAGGCCCAGAAGAATCTTGATGTTGACTTCGTGATCCGAACAGTCGACGCCCGCCGAGTTGTCGATCGCATCGGTATTGATGCGGCCGCCGCGCTGCGCGAACTCGATGCGCCCAAGTTGCGTCAAGCCGAGATTGCCGCCCTCTGCCACGGCCTTGCAGCGCAGATCCGCGCCGTTCACGCGAATCGCGTCGTTCGCGCGATCGCCCGCCTGCAGATTGGTTTCGCGGCTTGACTTCACGTAGGTGCCGATGCCGCCGTTATAAAGCAGATCGACCGGCGCCTGCAGAATCACTCGCATGAGTTCGGCCGGCGAGAGCGCCGTCGCGCTGATGCCGAGCACCACCTGCACCGCGGTCGACAGCGGAATCGTCTTCGCGCTGCGCGGAAATACACCGCCGCCCGCCGAGATCAGCGACGGATCATAATCGGCCCAGCTCGAACGGTCGAGCATGAAAAGGCGCGCGCGCTCGGCCATGCTCGCGGCGGGATCGGGACTCGGATCGAGAAAGATATGCCGGTGATCGAACGCGGCGAGCAGCTTGATATGCGGCGACAACAGCATGCCGTTGCCGAACACGTCGCCGGACATGTCGCCGACGCCGACCACCGTGAAGTCCTCGCTCTGCGTGTCGATGCCCATTTCGCGGAAGTGCCGCTTGACCGACTCCCAGGCGCCGCGCGCGGTGATGCCCATCTTCTTGTGGTCGTAGCCGACCGAGCCACCCGACGCGAACGCGTCGTCGAGCCAGAAACCGTATTCCTGCGAGATCGCGTTCGCGTAGTCGGAGAAGGTGGCCGTGCCCTTGTCGGCGGCGACGACCAGATAGGGGTCGTCGGGATCGTGGCGCACCACGTCGGGCGGTGGCACGACGTCCGTGCCCGCGAGGTTGTCGGTCACATCGAGCAAGCCGCGCAGGAAGGTCTGATAGCACGCGACGCCTTCGCGCAACCACGCGTCGCGCTCGCTCTGCGGCGGCGGATTCTTGACGACGAAACCGCCCTTCGAGCCGACCGGTACGATCACGACGTTCTTCACCATCTGCGCTTTCATCAGACCGAGCACTTCCGTGCGGAAATCCTCGCGCCGATCCGACCAGCGCAAGCCGCCGCGCGCGACGCGCCCGCCCCGCAGATGCACTCCCTCGACGCGCGGCGAATAGACCCAGATCTCGAACATCGGTTTCGGCTCGGGCAAACCGGGCACCTGCGCGGGATCGAACTTGACCGACAGGTACGGCTTCGGCTTTCCCTGAGCGTCATAGCGGTAGTAGTTGGTACGCTTGGTCGCCTTGATGACACCGAGAAACTGCCGCAGGATGCGGTCTTCGTCGAGATTCGGCACCTGGTCGAGCGCGCTGTCGATCGCTTCGAGACAACGGTCGACACGGGCCTCGCGCGCGTCGCCGAGCGCCGGGTCGAAGCGCGCAATGAACAGCTCGACGAGCATGCGCGCGATCGCAGGATTGCCGGTCACCGCGCGTTCGATATACGCGTCGCTGAACGTCGAACCGACCTGCCGCAAGTACTTCGCGTACGCACGCAGAATCGCCACCTCGCGCGCATTCAGCTGCGCGCGCAACACGAGACGATTGAAGTCGTCGCTTTCGATCGCGCCGGTCCACACCTGCTCGAACGCCTGTTCGAACAGATCTTTCACGTGCTCGATGTCGAACTCGGCATCGTCCGCGAGTTCGAGGCCGAAGTCGTGGATCCACGCGGGCGTCGCGCCCAGCGCTTCGATCAGGTAAGGCCGCTCTTCATCGACGCGCACGCCAAGATGTTCGAGCATTGGCAGGCTGCGTGACAGCGCGATCGGCAAGTCCGCGCGATACACCTTGAAGCGGAACGCGCGCGGCCCCGATTCGATCGGCCGGTACAGGTTCATCGCGAGCCGCTCGCTGCCCTGCACGCGCTCGATCAGCTCGATGTCGCGCACCGCCGTGCGCGCCGGATAGTCGTCCCGATAGCCGGCCGGAAACGAATCGCCGTAATGCTGCAGCAAGCGGTTGCCTTGCTCTTCGCCGTAGGCGTCGAGCAATGCGTCGGCCAGATCGTCCTGCCAGCGGCGCGCGACCTGCACGAGGCGCGCTTCGAGCTCGCGTGTATCGACCTCCGGCATGCCGCCCGCTTTAGCATGGACAACGAAATGAATCCGCGCGAGCGTCGACTCCGACAGCAACGGCGTGAATTCGACGTTCTCGCCATTGAACGCATCGGCGAGCAGGTTCGCGGTCCGTTGCCGCAAATCGGTGTTGTACTTGTCGCGCGGCACGAACACGAGGCACGACGCGAAGCGATCGAAGCGATCGCGCCGCACGAACAGCCGCGTGCGCTGATGCTCCTGCAAACGCAGCACGCCGAGCGCGGTGTCATAGAGCTGGTCCTCGTCGGCCTGGAACAACTCGTCGCGCGGATAGGTTTCGAGCACCGTCACCAGCGACTTCGCCAGATGACCTTTTGGCAGGAATGCAGCCCGTCTGACGATATTCGCGCATTTGCGCCGCACGATCGGAATTTCCGCGGCCGACACGAAATACGCGGTCGATGTGTACAGGCCGATGAAGCGCCTTTCGCCCGTCACCTTGCCATCCGCGCCGCTCAGCTTGATACCGACATAGTCGAGATAGCCGGGCCGGTGCACCGTGGCGCGCGAATTGGCCTTGGTCAGAAAGATCGGCGACGACCCCGAGATAATCTCCGCGGCCGCTGGCGGCAACGTCGTGACCTCCGCCGCGCCGACGGGCCGCAACGCATCGCGCAGAATGCCGAGGCCGGAGCCCGGCACCGCCCGCAATCCGTAGCCGCCGTCGTGCTGCACCAGTTCGTAATCGCGCTGGCCGAGGAACGTGAAATGATCGGCGACCATCCATTCGACGAACGCGCGCGCTTCGACGCCCTCCGGACCCGTCTCACGCGCCTTCATATCCTGAATGGTCTGCTTCGCGCGTTCGATGATCTTCGGCCAGTCCTCGACCGCCGCGCGCACGTCGCCGAGCACGTGCGCGATGTCGTCGCGCAACGCGTCGAGTTTTGCGGCATCGCCGCACCGATCGACTTCGAAATGGATACACGATGTCAGATGTGAGCGCGTGTCGCCCGCCTCTTCGGCGCCCTGGCTCACGCGCGCGATGCTGCCATCAGGCGCGCGCCAGATACGAAACACCGGATGCACGACCGAATGCAGCGCGAGCCCATGCCGGTTGACCGCCATTGAGACCGAGTCGACGAGAAACGGCATGTCGTCGTTGACGATCTCGACCACCGTGTGATCGGAATGCCAGCCGTGCTGTTCGAGGATGGGGTTATAGACGCGTAGCCGCTGTTCGCCGGGCACGAAGCGCTGCGCGGTCTGCCAGTGCGCGAGCGCCGCGCCGTACAGATCGGCGATCGAGCGGCTTTGCAGATCGCCCGCGTCGACAAAATCGTAGTAATGCCGCAGGAAGGGTTCGACGATATTGAAGGTCGGCTCTGGCAACCGCCCCCGCGCAAATTCGACGACATCGTTGAGCAGGTGCGTGACGGCTTCTTCGTTCTTTGCTTGCATGATCGACTCCCCTGGCTGGCGGCAATGGTGAGTATCGCGTGATGCACAGGCAACGTCTGACTTGGAATTATGCGCCTGCCTCGCGCGATACGGCCGATTCGCGCAGTCAGGTAATACCCGCTGACGGTTCGTCGAAGATGGGCGAACGCGCCGCTGAAACGGGTGGCGTCGCTGCGGCGCGGCAATGCCGTCGGCGGCTCAACGCGCGGGCCTGATCGTCGCCGAGTCCGGTGCGGGCGCAGCCGTCTGTTCGGTGTGTCGCGCGAGCCACGCGCGTATCTGCGCTGCGGTCCACGCGGGATCGTCGTGCGGCAGGTCGTGGCCGGCCGACGGATGCTCGCGATGCGGCGCGCTCCACGCCGCCGCAAGCTTCGCCGAACAGACCGGGTTCACGAGCCCATCGGCCCGCGACGACAGAATCAGTAGCGCACAGCGCGGCGCGACGGCCGCCGCGCTAAACCGCGCCGCGGCCCACAATTGCCGCAGCGCATTCGCGCGGCTCACCGGCGCGCTGCGGCGGATCGCGGTCCATTCTTCAAGATCCGCGCCCAATGTGTCGACGTTATTGCAGGTGAGCCGATGGATGCCGCTTTCGGCATCGGCCGCATCGCCCCAATGCGCCGCGACCCCGAGCAGTCCCGGCCACGCCGACGGCCGCAGCCGTTCGTACGTGCGGCTGAATGGCCGCATGCTCGTATTGATCAGCACGAGCCGCTCGATTTCGCCGGGATGGCGTTGCGCCCAGTCGGTCGCGACCATGCCGCCGAGCGACATCGCGAGCACGTTGTACGGGCCCGGCACGCCCGTTTCGAGCGCCGTCTGCCGCACGAATGCGACCATGCCCGCGACGCTCGCGGGCGCACGCCGCTGCGCGAACTCGCCGTTGCCGGGCAGATCGAGCAGCAACAAGCGCACGCCCGTCTCGCTCGCCGCCGTTGACGTTGCCGTTGCTTCGCGCAAGCCGTCGCCCGAGGTCTGACCCAAGGTTTCGCGCAACGCGGCCGGCAAGCGCCCCCAATGCCGCGTTTCGCGCGTGAGTCCGCGCAGCAGGATCCACGTGCTCATACGCTATCCGGCCTGTACCAGTGGTCGAGCGCGCTTTGCAGCAACTGCTCGCGCTGGTTGCCTTGCGGCAGCCAGCGCTGCGACGAAAACGCCGCACGCGCGAGGAAATCGAACAGGTTCGCGTGGCGCCGCAGCACGCGCGCGGTGCGATGCGCCATGACCGGATTGAACATGCCCTGCCGCGAAAACAACTGGCGCGGGTTCTTCTTGATCCACAGCCACGAGCCGAGTTCGAGCGTCATCGGCAGGAAGATGTTCGGCGGCGGCGTGCGGTCGTACGCGTAGTCCCACAGATCGCCGTGCAGCAGGTACTGGTGGCTTTGCGGCTCGAACGTGTAGCCGTGATGCGGATGCGCGTGTTCGAACATGCTCTTCAACACGTACATTTCGGGCAGATGCGGCATCTGCCTGCGGGTTCGCGCGTACGGAAACCAGATGCTGTCGCTCCAGCCGTAGCCGGAATGGCAATCGAGCGCAATGCTCAGCGGCCGCGTGACGAGCTGCGTTTCGACCACTTGCAGCAGCGCTGCCGCCTCGGGTTCCATCGGCTCGCCCGCGCGACCGCGATACCAGGGCAGCCACGCGCCGACGCGCTGGCCGCCCGCCAGCAGCGGCACGCGCGCGTCGGCGTTTTGCGGCGCGTTGCGCATCAGGTCGACGCCGCGTGGATTCGCGCGCGTGGATGCCCACATGCCACCGGGATTCGCGATCGGTAGAAAGATCAAACGGATGGATTGCAATTGCCGCACCAGCAATTCGTCCCATTCGAGCCGCGCCAGCAACGCCCGCATATAGTCGAGCACGAGTTGCGAGCCGATTCGCTCGAGCCCGTGAATGCCGCCAAAGAAGCCAATGGCCGGCGCGAGCGGATCGGATGAACCGATGCTCGCGGTGTAGACGGAAAAGCACCGGCCGCGCACCGCGGTCTCGCAGACCGCGCGGATTTCGAAACTCGCGCTGCCCTGATCGAGTATCGACTTGAGATCTTCATATTCGGCAAAGCTGTCCGGAAGAAAGCTCAAAGGATTCGGCATGACGGCGTGACCGGAGTATCGGGATTATTAGGGGCGGCCGGAAATGACGCACTATAGCCTGGCTGTGTGTCAGCACGCGCGAGCGCGCGCGGCTACGCATCAATCGTGTCATACGGATGACACTTTCCGTTCGAATCACTGACTCCATTCTGACTTCGCACTGACTTTGTTTTGCCATCCTGACGACACATCATCCAGTGACAAAGATGTAGTCGTCTAGACGTTGCGATGCCTTCACTCAACCGTCACAGTCGCTTTCTAGAATGAGCCAACACATGCCGGCAGTGTCCGGATGCATCGAGGGAATACAGATGGAAGCGATCCGTGAAGCTATTCGAATCGAACGTTTGAGCAAGACGTTCGGCAACGGCCGCAAAGCGCTCGACGAAATCGATCTGCGCGTCGCGCCCGGTGAAATGGTCGCGTTGATCGGCGCATCGGGCTCGGGCAAATCGACGTTGCTGCGGCATATCGCGGGCTTTACCGCGTCGGACGCACAGCCGTCGCGGATCGAGATTCTCGGCCGGCCGATTCAACAGAACGGCCGCATCGTGCGCGAAGTGCGCAGCATTCGCCGCGACATCGGTTTCGTGTTCCAGCAGTTCAATCTGGTGAACCGGCTGTCGGTCGAAACCAACGTGCTGATCGGCGCGCTCGCACGCCTGCCGTGGTGGCGGCGTCTCACCGGCCGCTTCCCGCGCGCTGAACGTGCACTGTCGCTGGCCGCGCTGCACGAGGTCGGGATCGGCGAACATGCGCGCGAGCGCGCCGCGAACCTGTCGGGCGGTCAGCAGCAACGCGCCGCGCTCGCACGGGCGCTCGTGCAGCATGCGCAAATCGTGCTCGCCGACGAGCCGATCGCCTCGCTCGATCCCGAATCGTCGCGCCGCGTGATGGACATGCTGCGCGCGTTGAACGTCGAGCATCGGATCACGGTGCTGGTGTCGCTGCATCAGGTCGACTTCGCGATGCAGTACTGCCCGCGCACGATCGCGCTGCGGCGCGGCAAGGTGGTCTACGACGGCCCTTCCAGTGCGCTGACGCCGACGCTGCTGAAGAAGCTCTACGGCGACGACGCGCGCGAACTGCTCGACGACGCGATGCACGACGCAGACGAAGCACACGACACACCTGACGCACCCGACACCGCCGCCACGCCCGCGCGGGCGGACACCGGCCCCGCCGCCGCGCGCCATGCGTTCGCGTTGAGCATCGCGCCGTCGAACTGAATCCGCCCGCGCAGTTGCGCGCTTTTAATTTTTCCGCCCACCCAACCGGATCTGAACCGATGAAATTCCTGCGCTCCCTGATCACACTCGCGGCCGGCGCTGCCGCCTTCGCCTGTGTCGCCGCAGCCCACGCCGAAGACGTCAACCTCGGCATCATCTCGACCGATTCGTCGGCGGTGCTCAAGCAGCGCTGGGAACCGCTGATCGAGGACATGAAGAAGCAGACCGGCCTGAACGTGAAGGCATTTTTCGCGACCGATTACGCCGGCATCATCGAAGGCATGCGCTTCAACAAGGTGCAGGTCGGCTATTTCGGCAACGCGTCGGCGATCGAAGCCGTCGACCGTTCGGATGGCGAAGTATTTGCAAAAGCCCAGCATGCGAACGGCGACAGCGGCTACTACTCGCTGCTGATCACGAACGTGAACAGCCGCTTCAAGACGCTCGACGACGTGTTCAAGAACACGAAGGACGTGACGCTCGGCTTCGGCGATCCGAACTCGACGTCGGGCACGCTGGTGCCGGGCTACTACCTGTTCGCGAAGCACAACACGCCGGTCAATACGTCGTTCAAGAGCGTGCTGCCGTCGAGCCATGAGGCGAATCTGCTGGCCGTCGTCAACAACAAGATCGACATCGCGACCAACAACAGCATGATGATGGAAACGCTGAAGCGCGAGCATCCGGACAAGTTCGCGCAGGTGCGCGTGCTGTGGACCTCGCCGCTGATTCCGTCGGATCCGCTCGTCTGGCGCAAGGATCTGCCGCAAGCGACGAAGGACAAGCTGCGCAAGTTCTTCCTGAACTACGCGAAGACCGATCCGCACGAAAAGGCGGTGATGGCCGGCATCACCGAGTACAGCGGCTTCGAGGCATCGTCGGATCAGCAGTTGCTGCCGATTCGCGAAATCGTGCTGTACCAGCAGAAGCAGAAGATCGAGAGCAATACGCATCTGTCCGATAGCGACCGCAAGACGCAACTGGCCGCGCTCGACGCGAAGCTGAGCGCGCTCAGTAGCGCACAGTCGAAGCAATGAACACGGCCGACCTGATCACCTCGCCGGCGCACGCGAACGAAGCGAGCGCCGCGCAGGCAGCGCAAGCGAAAGATCGTGCCGGCAAGCGTAGCTGGTGGTCGCTGCTCGGCTGGATCGCGGTGCTGGCGGTGCTCGGCGGCGCGTGGCACGGCGCCGACATGCGTCCGCTCGATCTGCTCAGCGACCCCGCGAACATGGGCCAGTTCGCGAAAGACTTCTTCCCGCCCGACTTCACCGAGTGGCGCAGTTACGTGCACGAGATGTACGTGACGCTATCGGTCGCAGTCTGGGGTACCGCGCTCTCGCTGGTCTGCGCGGTGCCGTGCGGCCTGATGTCCTCGCACAATCTCGCGCCGCAGTGGATCGTGCAACCGATGCGCCGCCTGATGGACGCATGCCGCGCGATCAACGAAATGGTCTTCGCGATGCTGTTCATCGTCGCGGTCGGGCTCGGGCCGTTCGCCGGCGTGCTCGCCTTGTGGGTGCATACGACGGGCGTGCTCGCGAAGCTTTTCGCCGAAGCGGTCGAGGCGATCGATCCGCGCCCGTCCGAGGGCGTGCGCGCGACCGGCGCGACGCGCCTCGACGAAATCGTCTATGCGGTGCTGCCGCAAGTGCTGCCGCTGTGGATCTCGTACGCGCTGTATCGCTTCGAGTCGAACGTGCGCTCGGCGATGGTGGTCGGCATGGTCGGCGCGGGCGGCATCGGCGTCGTGCTATACGAAGCGATCCGTTCGTTCGACTATGCGCAGACGGCCGCGGTGATGATCATGGTGATCGTCGTCGTGACGGTGATCGATCTCGGGTCGGCGTGGTTGCGTGAGCGGGTGACCTGACCAAACCGGTCGTACCGCGCGGCAGTACTGAGTCATCACGGGCAAAGCGTGCGGCGCTTTGCCCGTTTTTCATTGCGTTGCCGGTTCACATTTGTCTTGCAAGTGCCCGACGGGACACTTCCCCAGAAAGCCTTCTGCCAGCCAGCAACACCCCTCCCCCTTTTCGGCGCCACGCTCCTGGTGTATTTATGGAGGCGAGAAAGGACTTAGGACTCGCCAATCGGCGGGTGGCTACTGGTAAAGTCTTCTTCACGTCTTGCGATTCTCGCAACGCACGACGACCCTGTCGCTGCGGCGATGCCTAGCTCGGCCTGGAACGTATGACAAACGAAGCTATGCGCGGCACCCAGCGTCTGGCGGCCATCACCGCTCCGAGCCTGTTGCTGGCCGGATGCGCGTGGCACGGCGCGCCGTCGGTTGAACTGTTCGGCGCGTACTTTCCCTTGTGGCTGCTTGGCGGCGTCCTCGGCCTGCTCGCGGCGCTGCTCGCGCATCGCCTGTTCGTCGCGACCGGTTGGGCACTGATCGTGCCGCTTCAGCTTTCCGTCTGCCTCTCGATCGGATTCACGGTCGCGGTGCTGGTCTGGCTCTCGGGCACAGGACATCTGCTATGAAAATGGCCGGTACATCGAGGGCTCCGCTCAAAGGCCGCCTGATCGCGGGCGCGATTATCGTCATCGGCGTCGCGGCCGCGTATTTCGCTTACGACCGCGCGACCCGCTTCCCCTCGACCGACGATGCGACGATCGACGCCGACGTCGTGCATGTCGCGACACCGGTTGGCGGACGCATCGTCAAGCTCGCGGTGCAGGAGAACCAGCGGGTCACGCAAGGCGACCTGCTGTTCGAAATCGATCCCGTGCCGTATCGCCTGATCGTCGCGCAGGCGCAGGCCGATCTCGAACTCGCGCGCGCGGCGCTCGACACGCGGCGCCGGGCGATCACGGGCGAGCGCGCCAACGCGGCCGTCGCCGGCGACCAGGCGAGCAAGGCCGCGCACAGCTACGATCTCGCGACCCGCAACGTCGGGCGCCTCGCGCCGCTTGCGGCGAAAGGCTATGTGCCGGCCCAGCAACTCGATCAGGCGCAAGTCGCGCAACACGAAGCCGCGCTGTCGCTCAGTCAGGCTCGCGAGATGAAGCAGGCGAGCGTCCAGGTGGTCGGCGACGACGCCGATGCGATCGCCACCGTGCACGCGCGCGAAGCCGCGCTCGCGCTCGCCCAGCACAATCTCGACGAAACGGTGGTCCGCGCGCCGCACAACGGCTTCGTGACCGGCCTGTTCGTGCTGGCCGGCGAAACGGTCGCACCGAATCAGTCGCTCTTCACGCTCGTCCACGCCGACGAATGGTTCGCGGTCGCGAACTTCCGCGAAGGCGCGCTTGCGCGCATCGCGCCGGGCGATTGCGCGACCGTCTATTCGATGATCGACCGCAGCCAGCCGATGCACGGCAAGGTCGTCGGCATCGGCGCGGGAGTCTCCGATACCGATCGGATCAACCTGCCGCGCACGCTGCCGGTCGTGCAGCCGTCGGTGAACTGGGTGCGTGTCGCGCAGCGCTTCCCCGTGCGCGTGCTGCTCGAGGAACCGGCCGAGCGGCTGGTGCGGGTCGGCGCGAGCGCGATCGTCGAGGTGAGGCATGGCGCGGCGTGCCGCTGACATGGACGGCGTGGCGGCGGCCGGCCTCATCGAGCGGCCGTCGCGGCCCGGCGTCGCGGACCTGTTGAAGCTGCTCGCGCCTTTTCCCGGACGCGCCGCGATTGCGGCACGTGTCGCGCTGATCTGCGCGCTGACGGTATGGGTCACGAGCGCGTACGGCACACCCGAAGCGGCACTCTCGGCCTATGTCGTGTTCTTCATGATCCGGCCCGACCGGACCACCAGCGTCGTGACCGGCGTGGCGCTTCTGGTGCTCATCAGCGTGGTCATCGGGCTCGTGCTGGCGGTGGCGATCGTCGTGGTCGACTATCCGCCGTTGCGCGTCGCGGCCATGGCCTTGCTGTCCGCGGGGCTGCTGTTCGTCACCTCGGCAAGCAAGCTGCGGCCCGTGGGCGCGATCATCGCGATGATCGTCGGCTTTGCGCTCGACCAGCTCGGCCGCGTGCCGCTCGGCGAACTGGCGACGCGCGCTCTGCTTTATGCATGGCTGATGATCGCGATTCCGGCCGGTGTGTCGATCGCGGTGAGTCTCGCGTGCGCGCCGTCGCCGCGGCGGCTCGCCGCGCGCGAACTGGCGGAACGCCTGCGCCTCGCCGCGCGCGGCCTGCGAGAACCCGACGCCACGCGCGACGCGCTCGACGCGGCGCTGCGCACGGGCAACGCAGAGCTTGGCAAATGGCTGAAGATGTCCGCTTTCGAAGGATCTTCGCGACGCGCCGATGTCGTCGCGCTCGAACGCGCCGCGGTGTCGAGCGTCGCGCTGCTGGCCGCGGTCGATCTGGCGTGCGGCGAAGCGGCGGCGCGGCTGCCGGCGTCGTTCGTCGAACCGATCGCGAATACGCTCGAAGACATGGCGCGAATGCTCGAAGCGGGCGGCTACCCGGTCGACATCGAGCTGACGCTGCCCGCGGCCGAAGCGCTGACTCCGCTCGCACGCGCGGTGGCCGACGCGCTGCACGACGCGATCACGCGGTTTGCGCAACCCAGGTGCGAACCCGAAGCCGCGCACGACGCCCCCTCGCAACCAACGCCTCCCACCCCGCACGCCGGCTTCTTTGCCGCCGATGCGTTCACGAATCTCGACCACGTCCGCTACGCATTGAAGACCACCGTCGCCGCGATGTTCTGTTATCTGCTGTATTCGCAGCTCGACTGGTCCGGCATCCACACCTGCTTCATCACCGTCTACATCGTGTCGCTCGGCACCACCGCCGAGACCGTCGAGAAGCTGGCGCTGCGCATCGCCGGCTGTCTCGTCGGCGCGCTCGCCGGCACCGCCGCGATCGTCTTCTTGATGCCCGCGCTGACGTCGATCATCCAGTTGATGGCCGTCGTGCTGATCGGCGCAGGCTTGTCGGCGTGGGTCGCGTTCGGCTCGCCGCGCATTTCGTATGCGGGTTTTCAGATCGCGTTCGCGTTCTTTCTCTGCGTGATCCAGGGCGCGGCGCCCGCCTTCGATCTGACGATCGCCAGAGATCGCACCATCGGCATTCTGATCGGCAACGTGGTCGTCTATCTGGTGTTCACGCGCGTGTGGCCGGTCAGCATCGCCGCGCGCGTCGAGTCGGCGCTCGCCGGGCTGCGCGAACAATGGGCGCGGCTTGCCGCGCCAGGGCACGCCACCACGCGAGGCGCCGACGCGGCGGCCGCGTTGGCCAACGGCGGCGCGCTTCGCGCGGATCTCGCGCTCATGCATTACGAACCGTCGTGGGTACGGCCGGCACCGCAGTGGCTCGCCGCGCGGCGCCGTGAACTGGACGGCCTCGCCGCGCTCGAAGCGCCGATGCTGCTGCTCGCCGAACGGCGGCCGGCGACCGCGACGATCGACGGCTGGTTGCAACGGCTGGCGGCCGTCGCGTATGGGCAACCGGCGCGCCCCGCTGCAATGGCCGCAACGCAACGGCCCGCGCCCGCGCCCGCAGCCTCGGCCATGCCCGCGGCCGACGCCGCAATCGACCCGGCAAGCGCCGCGCTGCAAAGCCTCGGCGATGCGCGCCTTGGCGAACTGGAACGCGCGGCGTCCGCCGACGCGGCAAAGGAGTGGTCGAATCATGCGCCGGCTTAGCCCGTCCATCGCGCTGGCGATATTCGCCGCGGCAGGCTTGACCGGATGTGCGACCTCGTCACTCGACATGGCGCCGGAGAGCCCCTCGACTCCGTGGCAGCCGCAAACCGATACAACGGGCGCGATCGTACCGGGCCCGCACGCGCCGGGTGCATCGACGGCGACCGCGTCCCGCTACCAGTTGCCCGCCAATCCCGCGCTCGCCGCCGTACCGCCGCCGCCCGCGCTCGATTCCGCGCACGCATACGGACTGCCCGAGCTGATCGACATGGCGGAGTCGGCCAATCCGCTGACCCGCATCGCGTGGAACGATGCGCGCAACGTAGCGCTCGCGGCCGGCATCGCGAAGAGCGCCTATCTGCCGCAACTGTCGGTCGCGGCGATGGCGCACTACACGGGCGGCGAGAGTTCGGAGACGTCGCAGCTCGGCGAATCGTCGATCAGCGGCGAGACGCATGGCGTGACCTCGGTGCTGTCGCTGCAATGGCTGCTGTTCGATTTCGGCGGACGCGCCGCGCGTGTCGAGGCGGCGTCACAGGCCTCGGTGATCGCCAACATCGGCTTCACCGCGGTTCATCAGCAGGTGATCTACGACGTCAGCGTCGCGTTCTACGCCTACCAGAGCGACCGTGCGCGCCTCGGCACCGCGAAGCAAAGTGTCGGGAACGCCGACGCAATCTTCACCGCCGCGCAATCACGCTATCAGCACGGAATCGGCACGGTGATCGAAGTGGCCCAGGCACGCCAGAACGTCGCGCAGGCGAAGCTCGGGCTCGTGCAGGCCGAGGGCGCCGAAAGCAACGGCTACCTCGCGCTGATCTCCGCGATGGGTATCTCGCCGCTGGCCAAACCGGCGATCGCCGACATGCCGATCCACGCGCTATCACCCGCGATGAGCGAGCCGATCGAGCGGATCGTGGCCACGGCGATCGCGCGGCGTCCCGACGTGTTGAGCGCCTATGCGGCGGAACGCGCGAACCTCGCGAAGATCAGGGCGGCCGAATCCGACTTCAAGCCGAAGGTGTTCCTGTCGGCGTCGGCTGCGTACAACACGAACAACTCGTCGATCTCGGCGGTGCCGGGGATCGGCCAGCAATTGCCGACCGTCAATCTGAGCGGCAACCGTTATGGCGGCAACGTGGTGGTCGGGGTGTCGATCCCGCTGTATGACGGCGGTTTCCGCTCGGCCGTGCTCGCGCAGGCACGCAACGACGCCGATAGCGCGTCGACCCGTCTCGCGCACAGCCGCGAAGAAGCGGTACGGCAGATCGTCGGCGCGCAGAATGCGCTGCAAACCAGTCTGAGCGCACACGCCGCCGCAAAGGAACTGCTGTCAGCCGCGCAGACGACCTATGACGCCGCGTTCGGCGCCTATCGTCACGGCGTGGGCTCGATCACCGACGCTCTGCTCGCGCAGAACCAGTTGCTGGCCGCGAAGAATGCCTATGCGGATAGCTATAGCGGCGCGCTGTCGGCGGCGGCGGCGCTTGCGCTCGCGACGGGGTCGATCGACGCGCCGTCCGGGGCGCAATCGGACGCGCCGTTGGACGCGCCGGTCGACTGACCGTACGTCGTCGTATGGCCCCCTTCCCCCCGCCGTGCATCTGCTGAACCAATGGCTTTCGGAATGCAGTGTTTCAATGCTCGTCGGCCTGCGTCGCCCAGGCCTGCTCGATAGCATGCAACGCACTGAGCACGATCGAACGATTCAAAGCGGCCGCGAGCGTGCCGTCGCGCTCGGCGTAGGCCTCGCACAGCCGCTGATGGTCCGCGCACGAGCGCTGCAAGCGGCCGGGCAAGGTGGTGCTCAGATGACGCAAACGATTGGTGCGCATCCGCATCGAGTCGAGCACTTCCTTGAAGATGCGGTTGCGGCTCACGCGCAACTCCTCGTCGCGAAACGCGACGTTGGCCCAGAAGTAGCCGTCCACGTCGCCGTGCGCGGCGACCTCAGCAAGACGCTGGTGTGCGCGCCACAGCGACGCGATGTCGTCGTCGGTCGCGTTCTCGACGATCGCCAGTGAGACCTGTGCGTAGAGGATTGCGCGCAGCTGATAGATCTCGCGCACGTCTTTCAGATTGACCGCTGACACGCGCGGGCGCCGCCGCGGCGACCAGTCGACGAGCCCTTCGCGGCTCAGCACGAAAAGCGCCTCGCGCGCGGGCGTGCGGCTCACGCCGAAACGTCTGGCGAGATCGACCGAGTTCAGATCGTCGCCGGCCACGAGCCGCCCTTCGATGATTTCTCGCGCGACCCAGTCGACGATCTCCGCCACCGGCGACGCTTCGCCGTCGTCCGTCATCGCGCTTCTGTCGACATTCTGGTCCATCGCGAGTCCTGTGCTGGAGATATGACTGGGCAGCTACAGAAGCAGATTCTAGCAAACCACCGCGGCATGTCCGCTCTGGGAGTACGCTGGTAGAAATACCAAGTGTACACATCTGATCAATCAATATCTTGATATTTTCCGAAAATTCGCACTATGATGCGCAAAGTGTCGACACTAAACAGATAACGCTAAGACCGGCACGTTCGTTCCATACAGACCAGGAGACGTCATGTTCATGGAAAAGGAAATCGCCGGATCGGCGCACGCGCTACCGAGCGTGTCGGCCCGGCTAGACCGCCTGCCGCCCACGCGCTACTTTCGCGGCCTCGTCGTGCGTATCGCGATTGGCGGCTGGTTCGAGTTCTACGAGATGTTCATGGCTGCGTATATCTCGCTCGGCCTGATCGGCAGCGGTCTGTATCGTGCGACCACCGTCGGCCTGTTCGACATGAACGGCTTCGCCAGCTTTCTCGGCTCGTTCTTCGCCGGCATGTTCATCGGCACCGTCGCGCTCGGCGGTTTCACCGATCGCTTCGGGCGACGCTCGGTGTTCACCGCGGCCATGCTGATCTACTCGGCCGCGACCTTCGTCGCCGCGTTCCAGAACTCGCCGGCCGCGATGGACGTATGGCGCTTCTTCGCGGGCATCGGCATCGGTGTCCAGCTGATTACGGTGGACACCTACATATCCGAGCTGACCCCGTCGCGCACGCGTGGGCGTTACACGGCGTTCAGCATTCTCGTGATCCTGACCTCCGTGCCGATCGTCGCAGTGCTGTCGTATCTGCTCGTGCCGCACATGGTGCTGGGGCTCGACGGCTGGCGCTGGGTCATGATCATCGGCTCGGCCGGCGCGATCCTGATCTGGTTCATGCGACGCGGCCTGCCCGAGTCGCCGCGTTGGCTCGAAAGCAAGGGACGCGATGCGGAAGCGCACGCCATCGTCGATGCCATCGAAGCGCGCGTCGCCGCCGAAACCGGCCGCCCGCTGCCGCCCACGGACCCCGGCGCACCCGGCTCGTCTCGCGGCGAACGCGGCTCGTGGTCGGAGATATGGCACGGGCGCTACTTCATGCGTACGGTAATGCTCTCGATGTTCAACTTCTTCCAGACCTTCGGCGTCTACGGCTTCGGCGCATGGGTGCCGGTGCTGCTGTACTCGAAGGGGATCACGATCACGCATTCGCTGTTCTATACGATGGTGATCGCGTTCACGACGCCCCTCGGCGCGCTCGGCGCGATGTACTGCGCGGAGCGGCTGCAGCGCAAATGGCAACTGGTCGGCTGCGCGCTCGCGGTCGCCGTGGCAGGCGTGTTGTTCGGCCTCGCGCGCGAGCCGGTACTGATCGTGCTGTGCGGCGGTATCGTCACGATTGCCAACAACTGGATGATCGGCATTTTCCACACCTATCAGGCCGAGCTGTACCCGACGCGTATCCGCGCCCGTGCGGTCGGCTTCGTGTTCAGCTGGAGCCGCATCAGTTCGATCTTCGTCGGTTTCTGGGTGGCGGCACTGCTCAAGCATTCGGGCGTGCCCGCCGTGTTCGTGCTGATTTCGTCAGCCATGCTTATGATCGTCTTTATGGTCGGCGTGTTCGGGCCGCGGACCAATGGCGTTCGTCTGGAGGAGTTGTCCCAATGAGTTCCATCGCCACCGCGTTCGCGCAAGGCCTCTATCGACTCGCGCAGCGCCCGTTGCCCGAGCCCGTCGCGAAGGAAGCACGACGCTCGCTGATCAACGTGATCGGCACGTCGATCGGCGCATGCCGTCATCCCGGTGTCGACGCGATACTCGCGAGCGCGCGCGAACTGGGTGCGCGTGCCATTGCGCCCGTGCCGGGACGCAGCGAACGCGTCGATAGTCATTTTTCCGCGCTGGCGACAGGCTTCGCCGGTCATCTCGACGATTTCGACGACACGCATCTCGCCACCGTGATCCATCCGGCCGCGTCGGTGTTCGCGGTGCTGACGGCGCTGGCACCCGAGACACGACCTGACGGCGCGACAGCGTTGAACGCGTTCGCGCTCGGCTGCGAGGCGCAATTGCGCGTCGGCGTGTCGATCTCGCCGGAGCACTACGATCGCGGCTGGCACATCACCGGCACCTGCGGCGTGATCGGCTGCGCGGTCACCGCCGCGCTGCTGCTCGGGCTCGACGAAACCGGTCTCGCCGAAGCCGTGGCGATCGCCGCGTCGATGTTCGTCGGCCAGCGCGAGGCGTTCGGCACGATGGCGAAGCCCTATCATCCAGGCAAGGCCGCCGCGAACGGCGTGGCCGCCGCGCGGCTCGCGCGCCGCGGGCAGCGCGCCGCCGCGGATATCTTCGAAGCGCCGGGCGGCTATTCGCATTCGCTGTCGACGCGCGTCGACTTCGAGCAGATGAACGGCGAGCTGGGCGAGCGCTGGGAGTTGCTGTTCAACACCTATAAGCCCTATCCATGCGGGATCGTCGCGCATCCGGCCATCGACGGCGGTCTCGCGCTGTCGACGCAAATCAACGACGTCGCGTCGATTGATGCGATCACACTGCGCTGTCATCCGCTCGTCCCCGAACTGATGGGCAATCCGCAACCGAAAGATGGCCTGCAGGCGCGCTTCAGCGCGATCCACGGCGTGGCGGCGGCGCTGTGCGACCGGCAGGTCGGGCTCGCGCAATACGAGGACGAGCGCGTCACGCGCGACGACGTCCGGGCGTTGCGCGCGAAGACCATGCTCGCGCCAGACGCGTCGGTCAGGCGCGACGAAGTGTCGATCGAAGCGCGGCTCAACGATGGTTCGATCTTGCGGCATCACGTCGAACATGCGCGCGGCAGTCTCGCCCGACCGCTGACCGACGATGAACTGATCGACAAGGTTCGTCTGCTGATCGATCCGCAACTCGGCGAAGGCGTCACCGCACGACTCGCTGCCAGCGTCGCGAACTTGCAGGCGGCGCCGAACCTCGACGCTTTGTTTTCGCTCTGCACTCCGAACGAGGAACTGAATCATGCATAACCCAGCCGCTCAATCGGCCGTATCGGATGCGCTCGCTGAATTCGCCGTTGGCGAGCTGACGGATCAGCGCGCTCGGGCCAGCGCGAAGCAAACGCTGGACGACGCGCGTCAACGCGTTGCCGCCGCGGCAGACGCGGGTCGGCAACTTGGCGCATTGTTGCGGATCGAAGACGCCGCGCCGAACGACACACGCACGCGCGCATGGCTGCTCGGCGCGATACTCGCGCAGCAAACGCCTGCGTCGCCGGTGACGCCCGTGCTCGCGGCCGTGCTCGCAATGGGTGACCAACTCGCGGCCGCGCAAGACGACCTCGTCGCTGCCGCGGCTATCGGCATCGAAGCGACCACGCGTTTGCTCCGCGCGGTCGACAGCGACGAATTTCGCGCGCGCTGGAATTGCGCTTCGTCGGTCGGGATTCTCGGCGCGACGCTCGCGGTCTCGCGACTGCAACGGCTCGATGTCGCGCGCACGCGCCACGCGCTCGGCATCGCCGCGACGCAGGCCGCCGGACTGGCGCGCAACGCCGGACACGCGATGGCCGCGCTCGAAACCGGCAAGGCAGCGTCCGATGCGATCGAAGCGACCTTGCTGGCGAAACATGGTTTCACGAGCGCGGCCGCGTCGATCGATGGACGACGCGGCTTCGCGGCCTTGATGGCGTACCGGTTCGACGAAGCGGCGATCGTCGAGGGAATCGGTACGCACTGGGTGTCGTCGACATGAATGCATGATTCGATGCACGTGTACTGACCCACTGGACACCCGATAAAAACTCAACAAAAACTACCAGGAAACGCAAATGTCCGCGTGTTTCATGCCAACGCGCCGCCGCCTGCTCCAATCGGCAGGCGCACTGGCCGCATTGACGTTCTCTGCGCCGACCCTGTTCGCCGCCGAAACCGCCGGGAACGCCGGGAGCGCCGCGCAACCCAACAGCGCCGACGTCACCGGCCGACTGGCCCGCTACATGGTGTCGGCCCGCGACGCCACGCTACCCGACGCGGTCGTGCTCGAATGCAAGCACCGCATCCTCGACACGTTCGGCGCAATGGTCTCGGGCTCGCGCATGAAGCCGGGCTCGATGGCGGTGGACTATGTGCGCGGACTCGGCGGCGCACCGCAGGCGTCGCTGATCGGCGCGCCGTTTCGTACCACCGCGATCAACGCGGCGTTTGCCAATGCGATGTGCGCGCACTCCGATGAAACCGACGACTTCGAACCCGTCACGAAGGCGCATCCGGGCAGCTCGGTCGTCCCGGCCGCGCTTGCGCTGGCCGACCGCGAAGGCCGCAGCGGCGCGCAGTTCATCCGCGCGGTCACGCTCGGCTACGACCTCGCCTGCCGCCTGCTAATGGCGCTCGGCCCAGATCTCGTGCGCGGTTCGCATCGCAGTGCCGAAGGCACCGCCTCGACGTTCGGCGCGCTCGGCGCGGCGGCCCTGCTCGCGCAGCTGAACGAGTTGCAGACGCGCTATGCGATCTCCTACTCCGCGCAGCAGGTGTCGGGCTTATGGAGCTGGGTGAAGGACAAGGACCACATCGAAAAGGCTTTCGATTTCGCGGGCATGGGCGCACGCAACGGTGTGACGGCGGTCGATATGGCGCATGCGGGCTTCACCGGTGTCTACGATGTGCTCGACGGCACGCACAATCTGTTCATCGCGCTGTCGACGAAGCCCAACCCCGAGGCGATGCTCGACGGTCTCGGCAGCCGCTTCTACGTGACCGAAACGGCCATCAAGACCTATTCGGTTGGCTATCCGATCCAGTCGCCGCTCGATGCGCTGCTCACCTTGCGCAAGCAGTACAAGCTCACGCCGGACAACGTACGCAGCATCGTCGTGAGGATTCCGACCGACGCGGAGGGTATCGTCGGCGATAGCGCGATGCCTGACGTCAATTGCCAGCACCTCGTGGCGCTCGCGCTCGTGAAGGGCGCCGTGTCGTTCACCGACAGTCACGACGTCGCGTTGATGCGCGATCCGCGCATCGTCGCCGAGCGCGCCAAGATCACTGTAACGCCCGACGCCGCGCTAATGGACCCGGCCGCGCCGCGCGGCGCGATCGTCGAAGTCACGCTAACCGATGGACGCAAGGTCGAGCATTACACGAAGTATCCGCCCGGCACGAAGGAAAACCCGCTGAATACCGAGGCCGTTAGCGCCAAGGCGCGCGATCTGATGGCCCCGGTTCTCGGTGCGGGTAAAACCGGGCAGTTGATTGCGCGGATCAACGGGCTCGAAGCTGTGGACGATATTCGGGAGTTACGTTCGTTGTATACGATGTAATCAACGCGTGTAGTTCGTCACCGGAACGGAATACGAGGTCGGCGCGAAATCGGTACGGCCACTGCCCTGGGAAGAACCATTCGCGGGCGTGCCGTACCCGCTATTCTGCGCAGCCTGGTTTTGAGCCGCGACCTTCGCTTCTGCCGCCTGGATATTGGCCGGATAGTCGACCGCGTTCGAGTTGGACGGATCGTAGCCGGCCTTTTCGAGCTGGCTCAGTTCGGCACGCACCTGCGCACGCGTAACCGGCTCATTGGTCTGATTCGACTGGGCAAACGCCGCGAGCGGCGCGGCAATGAGAGCGGCGATAACCGCGGCTTCGATCAGCGACTTGACGGAATTCATGATTTCCAACCTCCAGACATGACTTCATGCGATTGCCACGGAGCCTCGTGCGACCATTGGCCATCCGCAGCGGTGAGGCCAGTGTAGAAGCCGATCACGTCACGTAGAAACCCCTGAACCATGAATTCACTGTTGCTATAACGGCCACAATTCGGCGCCGCCGCTTTCCGGCGCGCATCTATCCGCACGATTGAGCCTGCCGCGCAGCCACATCGCGATGAACTACACTGATAACGCCTGAAGGCCCAGCGCAGCCATCGCATTCGATTGAGGAGACCCACGCACATGTCGCATCCCGTTGCCCTGCCGTCTTACCGCGACAGCGTGCGCGCCGAATGGGTCGATTACAACGGCCACATGCGCGACGCGTTCTATATGCTGATCTTTAGTCTCGCGGGCGACGTACTGATCGATCTGATCGGCCTCCCCGATGCGGTACGCAAGGAGCGGCATCGATCGATCTATACGCTCGAAGCGCATCTGAACTATCTGCACGAAATCAAACAAGGCACGCAGGTGCGCGTCGACATGCGTGTACTCGGACACGACGCGAAACGAATTCATCTGTACCTCGAAATGTTTTCGCTGGACACGACGCAAAGCCGACGTCTCGGCCCCGTCGCCGCGGGCGAGCAGATGCTGCTGCACGTCGACACCACAGGACCGCGTGGCGTCGCTTTCGATCCGGACGTCAAAGCGCGCGTACAGGAGCTTGCGCAAGCGCATGCGGCATTGCCACCGGCGCGTTTCGCAGGACGTGTGATCGCTCTGCCGGCCGCCGCAACCGGAAACACGACCCGAACGGAGTGACCATGCTTGAGCCGGAAATCGCCGCGTTTGTCGAACGGGCCAGCGCGCTCTATCCATCGCATCACATGGCGATGACACCGCGCGAGCAGCGCGATCTTTACGACCGCTACGCCGCGCTACTGACGCCGCCGCTGCCGAACGAACTCATCACAGAGGACGCAAGCTTCCACACCGACAAGGGCCATGCGATCCCGCTACGACTCTACCGGCATCGAGCAAAGGCACTCGAAAACGGCACGGTCCGCGGCACCGTGCTGTATTTCCACGGTGGCGGCTTCGTGCTCGGCTCGCTGAACAGCCATCAGATGGTGACCGCGCGCCTCGCCGTCGACACCGGCCTCGACGTCATCGCGGTCGACTATCGGCTCGCGCCTGAGCATCGCGCACCGGCCGCGCACGACGACTGTCTCGAGATCACACGTGCCGCGTTGAACCACCGCCTGCCGTTCGACTTGGCCGACAACGCCGCACTACAACTCGCAGGCGACAGCGCCGGCGGCACGCTCGCGGCAAGCGTCGCGCTGCGCCTGCGCGACGACGGCGTGAACGGGGTGCGCGGCATCGCACTCGTCTATCCGATGCTCGGCACCGAGCCGCAATTGCCCGCGCGCGACACCGAGGCCCAGGCGCCGATGCTGACGCTCGCGGACGTGCATAAGTTTCGCGATGCTTACTGGGGAAAAAGTGAGGAAGGCGACGCCGCACCCGGCCCCGCATGGACGATCCCGCTCGCCGCAACCCGCTTCGACGGTCTGCCGCCGACGCTAGCCATCGGCGCCGGGCACGACCCGCTATGCGACGACGCGCGCGTGTTCGTCGAACGGATTCGCGCGGCTGGTGGAGATGCGCGCCTTCTGATTGGCACGGGGCTCGTGCATGGATGCTGGCGCGCGCTTGAAACGAGCCCCGGCGTGCAGGCCATGCACAGGGCTGTATGCGATTTTCTGCGTGAGCAAGCACGCCATTAGCGCGGCGACACGAATCGCCGCGCCCGCCGCGTCAATTCATCAAGCTCAGCGATTGCGCTCGCTACGCCATTGCGCAAATGTGACGAGATCGAGGCCGACCTCGGCCGGCTCGATACGGGTCCAGCCGTAGAACGCATCGTCCCAGTCGGGAATGCTTCGCGGCGTCAGCGAACGGAACTTCATGCCGGAGCGATACGCGAGGTCCGGCCAGAACAGCGGCATCACCTCGCGCACGGCGAGCTGGCGCAGCAGGTCGGATGGGCCGCCTTCGTCGGCGACGATCTCGCCCTGCGAGATCCAGTCGTTCTCGGCCCACGCGACGAACACGCTCGGGTTGCCCGCGCCGTCGAACATCAGGATGACGTTCTGGTCAGGCCGCCAGTAATACTCGACGATGCCCTGCGCGGCCACCACTTCGTCGATCACCTTGCGCGTACGCGGATCGCAGTAGGTCATGCCGTTTTCGCCGAGTGCGAGCCAGCCCGACTCCGCGCAGTGGCGGGTCTTGGCGTCCTTCAGGAAATGCGTGAGGCGATTGGCCGAATCCGGGTCGGTCTTGCGCAGATACAGATCGACGATGCCGGCATTGAACGCCTTCACCGCGACCGTTTCGTCGGCGACGCCGGTGAGCAGCACCTTCGCGCAACGCAGATGCGAGATCGACGACAGAAATTCGACGCCGCCGATGCCCGGCATGTCGTAGTCGACGACGACCGCCGCCACTTCCTCGAAGCGCGACGGCCGCGCGACGATGTCACGCTCCGCCGACGTCTCGACGAAACGCTCGACGCCCGGCTCGCTCAGACAGGCCGATGCCGCCGCGAACTCGAGCGAATTCTCGCGCGCGTGCTGGCGGATATAGTTGAGCGCCGCTTGCGGACGCGTGAAAAACAGGTTCGTGTAGGTGCCCGGGAAAAACCGGCGCAGCGCGTCGAGGTAGCTGTCGTTGTCGTCGACGAACACCACGGTGGACGGATAAAAAACGGGAGGTCGAATAAAGTTGTTCATATATTCACGTGTTTCTCACGCCGCCGCTGCGACCGCCCCGGACCGACTGGTCCGTGTGGCGTCTCGCAAAGCGACTGCCCAAGGAATGCCGGGCGATGTCTCGCCCGCGGGTCCGCATGATCAATGGGTTCTTGCCGCTACTTCCGGTTACCGCCTGCCTGCGCCGGTGGCGCACTCTGGCGGCCCGCCGGCGTGTGCGCCGTGAACGAGTCTCTGCAGGTCACTTCAACACGCCGGATAATCGAACCATGGCTGCCGGTCGTCTCCAACGGTTCGTATAGTACAGGCTCCGCGCAATGGCAGTGCAACTTATATCGCACTGCCGCCGACGCCTGTCGCGCGAATGCGGCGAAAATAATTGAGTCGAAAAAGAAAATCGCGACACACGGAAAAAAATCCTTTTTCCGTAGTCCAAGCGAATCGCCATAACGGCCCGCGTGCGCTGTTTTGGTGCCAGGTCCATTCGGACATCAACTATCGCGAAGCGTCCCGGGATGTCGGCAAAGAAGCGTCGATGTCCAGAGGGTCGTTTATCATCAATTAATCGCAGTCGCTGAATGGTTGTTTGCTTAGATATGACGAATACCGGCAAGTTGATGATAGTCGGGCTGCTCGTGGTCGACGCGGGCGTGGCCGGTTATCTGCTTTATCCCAGGGACGATCAGGTACCGGCCGTGACCGGCGCGGTGACGCGCAGCGTCAGCGGCGCGGTGGACGCGGAACCGCAAACCAACGCCACGGGTGCGGCTGGCGGCAGCGTGATGCCGGCGGAACCGGTGCGCCCGGCCGCGCCGCGCGCCGAGATCGCGAACAACGTCGCGATCGCGCCGCAATCGGCGCTTCCGCAGACGGATTCCACCGCTCCGGCACCGGCTCCGGCTCCGGCTCCGGCAGCGGCTCCCGCCCCGTCCCTGCCCGCCACCGCGGCCGCGCCCGCACCCGGCGTCGTGCCCGACCTGGGTCAGAGCGCCAGCGGCCGCATCGACAATGCAGCGCCGCCCGCGGTCAATCCCGCCGCAGTCGCGCACGTGCGCTCGAGGCCGCAGTCCTACGCGCAGCAAAAAGCCGAACCGAAGCCGCAGTACGGGCCGCGCATCGACCAGACCGCGGCCCACCGGCGCGACGACACGCACCCGAATGGCGCGAACCCCGTCGCCGCGATGCTGACCGACCAACTGGTCAGGGAATCGGCGAAGCCCGACCCGTCGCTGCCGATGCCCTCGGGCGTCACGGCGCCGATGTCGGCTGGCAATGCCACGGGCGCTGGCAATGGCCCCAGCAGCGGCCGCGGCACGAATCCCGTCGCGTCGGCGATGACCGATCAGCTCGTCCGGGAATCGTCGAAAGTGGCGCCGACGCGCCCGGCCGCGGAGCCCCCGATCATCAAGCCCTGAGCGACGCGGGGCTCACGGCCGCGACGCCACTTCGTCGAGGTGCGCGAGCAGATCGGCCGGATCGTCGTAGACGCGCAACGCGCCCGCACGCTCCAGTTCCTCGGTACCGTAGCCGCCCGACAGCACGCCGACGCCAAGCGAGCGGCAGCGGCGCGCGGCGAGCATGTCCCAGATGCTGTCGCCGACCACCACCGTGTGCTCGATCGGCACGCCGAGCCGCGCGGCCGCGGCGAGGAACAGGTCGGGATCGGGCTTCGCGTATTTGACGTCATCGCGCGTGACGACGACCGCCTTCGCCGGATCGACGCCGAGCGCCGCCAGATTCAGCGCGGCGGTTTCCATCCGCCCGCTCGTTGCGACGGCCCACGGCGTGCCGGCTTGCGTCAGCGCGTCGAGCAGTTCGCGCGCGCCCGGCAGCGGACACACCTGCGCGCGCATGCGCTGATAGGCGGCCGCATGCGCGGCCCGCAGCCGTTCGGCGCGTTCGACGCTGATCTCGCCGTGTGTCTCACGCAGCAGCTGGTCCGTGAACAGCCCGCCGCTCATGCCGATCTTGCGATGAATGCGCCACACGGACAGCGCAATTCCCTCGCTGTCGAGCGCCTCTTTCCACGCCAGCACGTGCTGATAGACGCTGTCCACGAGCGTGCCGTCGAGGTCGAAAAGAAAGGATGTCTGGATACGCATGCCGGCCTCCGGTGATGATGGGTCAGGTCACTATGCCATGTGTCGATGAAGCCGCCAGGGCGGATTCGATGCCCTTCACGGCGCTCATCGCGTTGGCTTGATGGGTACGGTTTCGCGCAAAGCCGCGCGGATTTGCCCCGATTTCGCGCCCCCTCCCGGCGCGCACCGGAACAGGGTAAGCTTCGCCCCCCCGTTGTTTGCGTCGTCAACCGTTTTTCGAAAAATCCCCGCTTTATTTCCCCGCTGGACGATCAGAGCGCGAATTCCGCGCCCTGCATCAGGCATTGGCACGTCAAGTGCTTTCGGCTGGTGCGCCACATCATTCGAGCGCCCGGCTCGAAGCCCAACCAAAGACATTCGCACGCCACTATCCGCAATAAAAATCGAGGAAATAATCGACATTTTTCGATTTTCACAATAGCGCGATATCGCAGGCGGAATGCACACGTGACTGCATCTGGCGAATTGCGCAACGAGCCCAATTCAGTCGAAAACACGTTTGTTAATCAAGGAATCAGCATGAAAAAGACCCTGCTCGCGGCCGCGCTGTGCGGCGCCGTCACGATGTCCGCGCACGCACAAAGCAGCGTGACGCTGTACGGCCTGTTGGACACCGGCCTCGTCTACACGAATAACCAGCTTGGCCACAGCAACTGGCAGCTCGCGAGCGGCAGCACGCAGAACACGGTATTCGGCCTGAAGGGTTCGGAAGACCTCGGTGGGGGCCTGCACGCGGTCTTCAAGCTCGAGCAGGGTTTCATGATGAACAACGGCGCGCAGGCGTTCGCCGGCAGCGCGTTCGGCTCGCAGGCGTGGGTTGGCCTGCAAAGCGATCCGTACGGCACGCTGACGTTCGGCCGCCAGTTCGACGTGATGAACGACGCCGTCGGCCCGCTGACAGCCGGCTACAACACGTGGGGCGGCAGCCTCGCCGCGCATCCGTTCGAAAACGACAACCTCGCGGCGAACTCGGTCGTGGTCAACAACTCGGTCAAGTACGCGAGTCCGCTGTACCACGGTGTCACGTTCGAAACGATGTACTCGTTCAGCAACAAGGCCGGCGACTTCGCCAACAACCGCTCGTACGGCTTCGGCCTCTCGTACGCGCAGGGCCCGTTGAACCTCGCGGCCGGCTACCTGCAGTTCAACAACGCGGGCAACGGCAGCGGCGCCGTGACCACCGGTGATACCAGCGCAAACTTCGTCGCCGAACGCCAGCGCGTCTGGTCGCTCGGCGGCAACTACACGTTCGGCGCGGCGACCGTCGGCCTCGTCTGGAGCCACGCGCAGATCGACGACGTCGCGGGCGTGTTCTCGTTCGGCACCGGCACCTATCTCGGCGCGGCCGGCGATGCCACCGGCACGCTCGGCGGCTCGCTCCGCCTCGACAACTACGAGGTCAACGCGAGGTACGCGCTGACTCCCGCCTGGAGCGTATCGGGCGCGTACACCTTCACGCATGGCGCATATAACGGTTCGTCGCCGGCATGGAACAGCGCGATGCTGCAGACCGACTACGCGCTCAGCAAGCGCACCGACTTCTACCTCGAAGGCGTGTACCAGAACGCGCACGGCGCGCCCGCGGATTCGGTGCTGTCGCACGCGATGATCAACACGCTGTCGCCGTCGTCGACCAGTACGCAGGTCGCGGTGACGGCGGGCATGCGTCACGCGTTCTGATGTCGAGCGGCGCGGACGCGGCGGTGCGATGCCCTCACGACTGCGCCGCCGCGATCACCTGCGACGCGAGCGGATGATGCTGGCCGCGTCGCGAGCGGATCGCGTGAATCTCCTCGATCACGCCGTCCGCGCGGCCGAGCCAGCGCAAACCGCGCAATAGCGTGAGATCTTCGGCGCCGAGTTCGGCGAGCGGAAACACCCCGAGCCCGCGTGCCGCGAACACCGCCATCAACGCGCTGTCCTCGAATTCGCCGACGACGCGCGGCCGGATTGCCTGGGCCTCGAACCATCGGTCGAGCCGCGCGCGCAATGCACCGTGGCGGGTCGGCAACAGCACGGGGACATCGGCGAGACAGTGCGGAAAGCCGGCACGCGCCGATTTGCGCACGAGCGGCGCGGGCCCGTACCAGTCGACGGGCGAATCCGCGACGCGCTGGCTCTGCACGCGCAGGTCCGCGCCGTGCGGCGCCGGGTGACAGGCGAGCACCAGATCGAGCCGATGCAGTGCCAGCTCCGACAACAGCTGGGCGGGCTCGCCCTCGTGGCACAGCAGCCTTAGCGACGGCGTGGCCAGCACCGGCGCCAACAGCGCATGCGCGGCAAGCTTCGAAATCCCATCCGACAGACCGACCGCAAGCCGCACCGAGTCCGCGCCGCTCGCTTCGCGCATCTCGTCGAGCAACGCCTCGCCTAGCTGAAAAATCTGCTCCGCGCGATCGAACGCCTGCTCGCCGGCCTCGGTCATCGCGACGCCGCGCCCGGCCGGCTTCAACAGCTGGCGCCCGAGCGCCTTTTCGAGCTCGCGCACCTGCGCGCTGATCGTCTGCACGGCCATGTCGAGCCGCCCGGCCGCACGCGCGAAACCGCCCTCCTTCACGACGATCCAGAAGTAGTAGAGGTGACGATAGTTGAGCATGCGGATCAGATACTTCGAAAAAACCGAAATATCGTTCAGGTTATCACTGGTTCATCCGAGCCGCGAACAGGCTCATGATGGCTGTTCCGCCGCCCCCGGCGCACTCGATTGGGCCACGCCATGGATTCCCTGCTCGCACTCGCCGTCGATCCCGCCGCCTGGGCCGCGCTCATCACGCTGGTCGTGATGGAAATCGTGCTCGGCATCGATAACCTGATCTTCATTTCAATTCTCAGCAACCGCTTGCCGGAGGCGCAACGCGCGCGCACGCAGCGTATCGGGCTGTTGCTCGCGCTCGTGATGCGGCTGCTTCTGCTCAGCACGGTCGCGTGGATCGCGAAGCTGACCACAGTCGCGTTCACGCTGTTCGATCATGGCTTTTCGTGGCGGGATCTGATCCTCATCGCGGGCGGCCTGTTCCTTGTGTGGAAGGCGACCGGCGAAATCCATCAGCACGTCAGCCGCGATGACGATGCCGCCGCGAAAGCGAGCTCGACCGTGCAACTGACCGTGGCGGCCGCGATCGGCCAGATCATCGTGCTCGACATCGTGTTTTCGGTCGACAGCATCATCACCGCAGTCGGCATGACCGAGCACCTGCCAATCATGTTCATCGCGGTGATCGTGTCGATCCTGGTGATGCTGTTCGCCGCGCAACCGCTCGCGCGCTTCATCGATCGCAATCCGACCATCGTGATGCTGGCGCTGAGCTTCCTGCTCGTGATCGGCATGACGCTGATTGCCGACGGTTTCGGCACGCACGTTCCGAAGGCTTATATCTACGCGGCGATGGCGTTCTCGGCGTTCGTCGAGTCGATGAACATGCTCGCGCGGCGCGCGAAAACGAAACGTATGGCAAGCAACGAGGAGTGATGCCGTTATGAAGTGCCCTGTCTGCAAAACGACCGATCTGCTGATGACCGAGCGCCGCTCGATCGAAATCGATTACTGCCCGGACTGCCGAGGCGTATGGCTCGACCGCGGCGAGCTGGACAAACTGATCGCGCAGGACGACGGCGACGGCTCGCGGCACGGCGAGCGTGCCGCCGATCGCGACCGGCCTCGTTATGACGAACGTCGCAACGAGCATCGCGGGTATAAAAAGAAGCGCTCGATTTTCGACGTGTTCGATTTCGATTGAACGCCGCGCGGCGGCCCGGTCCGAATTCCGGCCGCGCTTAGCGCGCTTTCCTGCGAGCGCCCTTGCCTGTCGCCGCGACGCGCGGCGCTTCCTTCTCGAGCGGCGCGCCGCCGTTCATCTGTTCGAGCCACGACAGCGCATCGACATATGACAGAAACTGCTTCAGATACCCCGGCGACAACTCGCGCATCAACGATAGCGCGCGATGCACGAGGCTGCTCGAATTGAGCGGCCCGGCGGTGCCGGGCACCTGCGCGAGCGACTGGCGCAGTTGCTTTTCGGTGCGGACTTTGGACCAGACTTCGCGGAAGTAGTCGACTGCGGGGAGTTCGGGATAGGCGGCGGCGTGTGGTGCGTCCGCGCGCGCGTGGTGACGGGCGAGTCGCCCGATGAGGGCCGCGAGCGTGGCGTGGTCGGCTGCGTCGGCTTCATTTGCTTCGCTGGCGGTACATTGCGACGCGCTCTCGTCCAAGGCCGCACGCTCGACCTCCGCCCGATATTGGTCCAGCAATCCTGACAATCTTTGTTCGAGCACTCGCCGCGTCTCGCCGCTGTGCTGCGCCGCGCGCCGCGCAAACGCGTCGAGCAGATGAAAGCGCACGGGATCGAGCCGATCCGCGCCGCTTGCGCGCCATGTTTCGAGCGTCGCACGCGTCGCGTGGATCGCGTCGTCGTCGGTCATGGCGTTGCCGTCGCAGGCGTCGTCAAGCACCGGATTTCTCCGCTGCCGCCGAGCTCGACGGCCGTGGCACCGGCGCGATTTCGACGCGGCGATTTTTCGCGCGGCCCGGTTCGTCGGCATTCGAGCTGACCGGCTGCTCGGAACCGAACGCCGCCGCGAACACTGACGAGCCCGGCACACCCTCGTCGATCAGCGTACGCGTGACCGTCAACGCGCGTTGCGCCGACAGCTCCCAGTTATCGGCGAAGCGCCGGTTGCCTTCGCGCAGGCGTTGATCGTCGGTGAAGCCGCTGACCATCAGGATCTGGTCGCTCGCGTGCAGATACGCGGACAGCGGCCCGGCCAGACTCTTCAGCAGCGCGCGGCCCTCGGGCTGCAATTGGGCGGAGTTCAGCGCGAACAGCACGTTGCCGCTGATGCCGATGCGGCCATTGACGAGCGTCACGCGCCCCGCCGCGAGCGGTCCAGCCAGTGCCTGCTCGAGCGTCTTGCGACGCTGCGTTTCGGCCTGGCGCTGCTTGACCTCCTGCTCGAGCTTGCTCGACAGTTCCAGCTGCACGCCGATCACGCCCACCAGGATCAGCACGAAAGCGCCGAGCAGCACCGACATCAGATCGCCGAACGCGGCCCAGATCGGCGCGGCCGTTTCCACGCCGCCGTCGATGTCCTCGCTCATACGGCGTCGGCTCCGGCGGTCGCGCGCTGCGCGGCCAGCAACTGCAGATCTTCGACGATCTGCTTCTGCGACATTACGCTGAGGTCGACAACGTCACGCGCCTGCGCGACGTAGTAGGCGAGCTGTTCGTCGCTGCGTGCCAGCGATTTGTCGAGCGCCGCTTCGATGCGCTCGAGATGCGCGACGAGCTTGTCGTTCGCTTCGCCGAACATGCGCACGGACGCGCCGAACGCTTCGCCGAGGCTCGCGACCTCGACCGCGCTGCCGGTAACTTGCGCGGCGACCGTGCCGAGCTTGCCGGTCTCATGTTCGAGATGCTCGGTAAAGCGATTGCCGACGCGTTCGAGCAGATCCGCCGAGGTGGAGACCAGCGCATCGACGGCCGTACGCTGTTCCGTCGACGCGTGGTTGACCGCGTCGAGCAGCGTTTCCAGCGTGGCGAGCAAACGGCTGCGCTCGTCGAGCATCGCGGTATCGCGGACCATGCTGTCGGACAGTTTCTGGCGCAACTCCGCGACGACTTCGGCTGCGGCCTTCGGCGCTTCCGACGCCGCCAGCACGAGGCGCTCGATCTCGGCGATCGTCGCGTTGGCATGCGTTTGCGTCTGCGCCGAAATATCGCGTGCGGTTTGCGCGAGCGCGTCGCAGATTTGCTGCTGACGGCACGCGGTTTGCGCGCCGGTCTGTTGCCATTGGTCGCTGAGCTTTGCGCTCATCGCGCCGAGCGCTTCGGTCCAGGACGTGAAGCGCTGTTCGTCGCGCGCGGCCAGTTCCGCTTGCAGGTTCGCTGCCGCCTTCGGTGCTTCGGCCGCCGCTTGCACCAGTCGATCGATTTCGGCGATCGTCGCGCTTGCATGCGTTTGCGTCTGCGCAGAAATATCACGTGCGGTTTGCGCGAGCGCGTCGCAGATTTGCTGCTGACGGCTGGCGGTTTGCGAACCCGTTTGCTGCCATTGTTCGCTGAGCTTTGCCGTCATTGCACCGAGCGCTTCAGTCCATGACGTGAAGCGCTGTTCGTCGCGCGCGGCCAGTTCGGCTTGGAGGTTCGCTGCAGCCTTCGGTGCTTCGGCCGCTGCTTGCACCAGTCGATCGATTTCGGCGATCGTCGCGCTTGCATGCGTTTGCGTCTGCGCAGAAATATCACGTGCGGTTTGCGCGAGCGCGTCGCAGATTTGCTGCTGATGGCTGGCGGCTTGCGCACCCGACTGTTGCCACTGTTCGCCGAGCTTCGCGCTCATCGCGTCGAGCGCCTCTGCCCATGCGCCCAAACGCTGATCGTCGCGTGCACTCAGCGCGGTCTGCAAGTCCGCGTGCGAGCTGCCGAGCGTGCCCAGCAACGCCGCGGCATGCTGCTCGAACGTCGCGGCGGCGCGCGCCAGCGCCTGTTCGTTGTTGGCGGCGAGCTTGTCGCCCGTGCTTTGCTGCTGCGCCAATGCATCGCCCCACGACTGCGACATGGCGCTCGCCGTCGCTTCGAGCCGCGCGGACACGCCATCGAGCAACGCCGTCGAGCGCTGGTCGAACGCCTCCGCCACGCGTTCGATCGACGCACGCTGCTGCGCGCTCAGCTCGTCGCTCGCCTGCCGATGTCCGGCGAGCGCGTTGCTGCAAATCTCGGCGACGTTCGCGCTGGTCGCCGCAAAACCGCTCGACATACCATCGAGCTGGCGCTGCACGGCCTGTGTCACGGCGGCGTGCAACGCGGCGGTTTCGCGCGCGACACCGCTCATCGTCGCTTCGACGACCGGCTGCAACGCCTTGCCCGCGGCTTGCGCACTGCCGGCCACGCTGTCCTTCAGCGACTGCTCGATCACACCGGCGAGACGCAGATAAGCCGCTTCGGTCCGCCCGTAAAACGCGTCGAGACTCGCGATTTGCCGCTCGTTCGACATGGCGCTCTGCTGTTCGAGCGCGCTCATCATCGTCTGCAGACGTTCGACCAGCAGCGGCGTCGCTTCGGCCTGGCGTTGCAGCAGCCGGAAGCTTTCCTCGCGCTGATGGCTCTGCGAGTAGACGCGCAGGGTCGTCGCGATCTTCACGTCGAGCTGTTGCGCCGCTTCGAGCCGTTCGCGACGGCACAGCGCGGACAGCAGCCCGAGCATCGCCGAGGTCGCGACACCGGCGATCGACGTGCCGAACGCGAAGCCCAGCCCCTTGACCGGCGCGGCCAGCGACGCGCGGATCGCCTGCAGGTCGCTCGCGCTTTCGAGTGCGAGGCCGGTGCCGCGCAGCGTCATCACCATGCCGAGCAGCGTGCCGAGCATGCCGAGCAGCACCAGCAGACCGACCAGATACGGCGTCAGCGCAGGGCCCGGCAACGCGACACGCTCGCCTTCGACACGCAGCCGCACGCTATTGCGCAGGCTCGGATGCACCGGTTCGAGAAACGCGGCGAGGCTCGGCGGCGGCCCGGACAGCGCGGCGAGCGCACCCGTCAGCGTGGCGGTCGCCTGGCTGTAGCGGCGCATTTCGAGCGCGCCCAGCACGTAGAAGACGCCGATCAGCAGCGTGACGGCCAATGCGAGCGGGTTGGAGACGGCGTAACCGACGGCAATCCAGCACGCCGCGGCGAGCCCCGCGAGAAACACAACGAGATTGATACGATTTCTGGACATGGGGTCCCAGTTAGCAGGCGCGAAGGGCCGCGAGCAGCCCTTCGACCGGTTGAAAACGAACATCCAGCTCGGCCAGCAACACGCTCTGCAGGTCCTTGCGGAATACGTCGAGCCACGCGTCGGACTCAGCCTGCGCTTGCGCCTCAGCCAGCCTGCGCTTTTCACCCTCGCGCAAGCGCTCGAAGTGCCCACCGAGCAAGCCGGGCACTGCACCGAGCAGAGTCCGCTCGCGCTCGCCTAGCGCACGCTCCATCACCGCATCGACGACCGCGAGCCGCGCGAGCGCCGGCGCTTGGGTGGCCAGCAGCGCGCGCAGCCGGCCGCGCAACGCGCCGATCGCGGTTTCCATCGACTGCTGAAGCGCGAGATAGCGCTGCCGGAACACCACGTATTCGGTCTGCGTGTCGACAGCCACGGGCGGCACGAACCTCTGCGCGGACGACGGCGCCAATCCACGCCGCCGCGAGCCGGCGAGCATGCTATCGCTGGCGATGGCGCTCACCAGCGAGCGGCGCACGCGCGTGCACTCGTCCTCTTCCGCGCGACCGAACGCGCGCGCACCACCGGCGACCGCTGGCGGCTTACCGTCCAGCGCCGACGACAACGCGATCGCGTCGGTCCAGCCGAGCCACTGGCTCAGCCGATCCGCCAGCGATTGCCGTGATTCGGCGACGTCGGCCTCGGCGAGACGGGCCAGTAAGCGAACGAGCGCGGGCCCGCTGAGGGCGTGGCGCTGAGGGGCTTGCAACATACCACCCGATGCAAAAAAGTCAGCAGTTTACACGCTGACGCCGGCGAGTCCGAAGTCGCCCGCTCGAACGCGGGATGAAAGACAGCATTTCGTCCGCGCGAGCAGGACATTCGCAAGTTTTGCGAGCGCGGTTTTTTGCCAATAGCGAAGTGGACCTATCCCTGTATAAGATGACAGCTCACGCCTCGCCGCCCGCTGGACCACGGCGCAGCGTCGACAACACACAGAACACACGCAAGGCGGACAGGGAGCATGAAATTCGATACCGTGGTGCTCGGCGCCGGCATTGTCGGTGTGAGCGTCGCCGTGCATCTGCAGAAACGCGGGCGCGCGGTCGCGTTGATCGACCGCAAGCTGCCGGGCAACGAGACGTCGTTCGGCAACGCCGGGCTGATCCAGCGCGAAGGCGTCTATCCGTACGCGTTTCCGCGCGGGCTCGGTACCCTGCTGCGCTACGCGCGCAACCAGTCGCCCGACGTGCGCTATCACGCCGACGCGATGCTCCAGGCCGCGCCGTTTCTATGGCGCTACTGGCGCAACTCCCATCCGGCGAGGCACGCGGAAATCGCGAGGTCGTACGCGACGCTGATCGAGCATTGCGTCAGCGAACATCGCGCGCTTGCCGCGGACGCCGGCGCGAGCGCGCTGCTGCGGCCGATCGGCTGGATCAAGGTGTTTCGCCACGCCGCCGCGCGCGACGCCGAAACCAGGCTCGCGGAGCGATGGCATCGCGAGTACGGCGTCGAGTTCGAAGCACTCGAGGCGCCGCGCCTGCAACAGCTCGAGCCCGATCTCGACAAGCGCCTGCAAGGCGGGCTGCGCTATCCGCAATCCGATTCGGTCAGCGATCCGAACGCGCTCGTCACCGCGTACGCGCGGTACTTCGAAACGCTCGGCGGACGGTTTTTCATCGGCGATGCCGACACGCTGCGCGAAGGCTGGCAGGTCGATACCCAGGAAGGGGCGATCAGCGCGGCGTCGGCGGTGATCGCGCTCGGACCATGGTCGGATCGCGCGAGCACGCGGCTCGGGTATCGGCTGCCGCTCGCGGTCAAGCGTGGCTATCACATGCACTACGCGCCGCGTCGGACCGCGCACCTCAATCATCCGATTCTCGACGTCGAGCACGGCTATGTGCTCGCGCCGATGGCGCGCGGCATCCGTCTCACCACGGGCGCCGAAATCGCGCTGCCAGAGGCCGCCAAGACGCCGGTACAACTCGATGCGGTCGAGCCGATCGCGCGCACGCTGTTTCCACTCGGCGAACGCCTGGACGCCGAACCGTGGATGGGACGCCGCCCGTGTACGCCGGACATGATGCCGATCATCGGGCCGGCGACAAAACATCAGGGACTGTGGTTCGCGTTCGGCCATGCACATCATGGTTTGACGCTCGGACCGGTCACGGGCCGGCTGATCGCCGAGATGATGACCGGCGAGGAGACACTGGTCGATCCGCAGCCGTTTCGGGTCGAGCGGTTTTAGCCGGATCGTCTGAAGCGCGATCGGGCGAGTGCCCAGTCTTGTTATTTTTATGAAAGTAATGATGGACAAAAGTGGTCGCCGATCGTCCCCTTGAACGGCTCCTTTTTCGTGCTTTCTGCATCCGCCTCGCGGGCGCCGGCTCTCAAAGTTTCCCTCGTGTCGCCCTCGCAACCCCTCCTTTCGTCAACATAAAATGCGCCCAATATGCGCCGATAAGCCATCTTTTACTCCTAATCTTCACTCATCCCATGCGGAATAACTCCCTTCCGCACCCCCTCAAAATCACCTCCCGCCAAGATTTTTGTTGAGAACGCTTCTCAATTACGAAGTGTTTGCCTACAATCCGAATCGCAAACACTTTGTAATAAACACGGAATGTCCGGGCAAGGAAACTGTCACCCGACCGGGCTTCCCGAACTCGACGGGGATGAACATGAAGTTGCGGTCCGACGATCCGAAGCTCGGCAAAATCAGCACGACACTGTGCGGCGTACTGGCCGCGGGCCCCGCCCTCGCGCAGGGCACCACGGCCGCCGCGCCGCCCGACCGCGAAGGCCAGCTCGCGCCGATTTCCGTGCAAGGCCAATCGGACGACGGCTTCAAGACCGATCACTCCGCCTCGGTCAAATTCACCGCGCCGCTCGTCGATACGCCGAAGTCGGTCACCGTGATTCCCGAGGAGCTGATTCGCAGCACCGGCGCGTCGACGCTTACCGAAGCGCTGCGCACCGTGCCCGGCATCACGTTCGGCGCGGGCGAAGGCGGCAACCCGCTCGGCGACCGCCCGTTCATTCGCGGCTACGACGCGCAGGGCAGCACGTTCGTCGACGGCATGCGCGATATCGGCGCGGCTACCCGCGAAGTGTTCAACATCGACAGCATCGAAGTGACGAAGGGCTCGGACGGTGCGTTCGGCGGCCGCGGCGGCGCGGGCGGCAGCATCAACCTGATCACGAAGACGCCGCATCTGGGCACCACCGCCGACGGCAGCGTCGGCCTCGGCACCGACCGCTATCGCCGCTTCACGGCCGACGGCAACTGGCAGATGGCCGACCACGCGGCGCTTCGCCTGAACGTGATGAGTCACGACAACGACGTGCCCGGCCGCGACGCGGTCAACAACGACCGCTGGGGCATCGCGCCGTCGTTCACGTACGGCCTCGGCACGCCGACCCGCGTGACGGCGAGCTACTATCACCTCACCACCGACGATCTGCCCGACAGCGGAATTCCGTACTACTACACGACCACCAACAAGCCGGCGAGCGTCGGCACGATCTACCCGGCGCCGGTGGACCGCCACAACTTCTACGGCCTCATCGATCGCGACTTCCGCAAGACGAGCTCGGATGTCGGCACCGTGCGCATCGAGCACGACATCAATAGCGATCTGACGATCCGCAACACGACGCGTTACACGAAGTCGACCCAGGACTACATCTGGACCCAGCCCGACGACAGCCAGGGCAACGTCGTCAACGGCATGGTGTGGCGCCGCGCGAATACGCGCGCGAGCGACGTCTACAGCCTCGCGAATCAGACCGAACTGTTCGGCGAGTTCAGAACCGGTTTCCTGAAGCACAGCTTCACGACCGGCATCGAGTTATCGCGCGAAACCAGCGTCAACGACTCGTACACGGTGGCGGCCGCGACCGGGGCGATCTGCCGGACCAATGGCATCGGCGCCGCATCGGGCTATAACTGCACGAGTCTATGGACGCCGATTCCGAACGATCCCTGGTCCGGATCGGTTAGGCAAACTAATGATCCGAGCGAGCAGCGCACCACCACCAGATCGCTCTACGCGTTCGATACGATCGAGCTCACGAAACGCTGGCAGGCCAATGTCGGCCTGCGCGTCGACGATTACTCGACCGATCTGCGCAACACGGTCGCCAACGGCGCGACGCGCGTGTCGCGCGACGACACGTTGTTCAACTACCAGTTCGGCCTCGTGTTCAAGCCAGCATCGAACGGCAGCATCTACGCGTCGATCGCGACGTCGTCGACGCCGGCCGGCGCGCTGCTCGGTCAGGGCAGTGAAACGCAGTCGCTGACGCCGGGCCGCGGCGGCGTCGGTCCGAACGCGGCGGAGCTGTCGCCGGAAAAGAACCGCAGCATCGAGCTCGGCAGCAAGTGGAACGCGCTCGACAACAAGCTGTCGCTGACCGGCGCGCTGTTCCAGATCGACACGACCAATGCGCGCGTGACGCTGCCGGACAATAGCTACGCGATGGTCGGCAACAAGCGCGTGCAGGGATTCGAGTTCGGCGTGGCCGGTCAGCTGACCAGCAAGTGGCAGGTATCTGGCGGCTACACCTATCTGAAGAGCGAACTGCGCAACAACGGCAAGACCACGTCGGATAACGGTCATCAGTTCCCGAACACCCCGAAGAACAGCGTCAGCCTGTGGACCAACTACGAGGTGCTGCCGAAGTTGACGATCGGCGGCGGCGCGTTCTATATGTCGCAGGTCTATGGCGATACCGCGAATCTGCGCGCGGTGCCGTCGTACTGGCGCTTCGACGGCATGGCGACGTATCGCGTCAACAAGCACGTCGACCTGCAACTGAACCTGCAGAACATTTTCAACCGCACGTATTACGACCAGGCGTACGCGGCGCACTATGCGTCGATTGCACCGGGCCGCTCGGCGTTCCTGACGCTCAACGCGCATTACTGATGCCGCGCGCGATGAACGAGGTCACGTTGAAGGCGCTCGCGAACGTGTCGCGCGACGAACTCGCCGCCATCCTCGCGGGGCCACCGGAGCATGCCACCGCGTGGGTCGCGGCGGCCGCGCGCAACGGCATCGTCGAGGCGCAGGCCGTGTACGGCCAGTATCTGCTCGACGGCCACGGCGTCGAGCGCGACGCCGATGAGGCATTCGTCTGGTTCCGGCACGCGGCGCGGCGGGATCATCCGATGGCGATGAACATGCTTGGCCGCTGCTATGAACATGGCTGGGGCACGGCGGCGTGCGCGCCGGTCGCCGTGTACTGGTATCGGCTCGCCGCGCAGGCGGGGCTCGATTGGGGCATGTACAACTATGCGTCGGCATTGGCGCTGGGCAATGGCATCGAATGCGATCGCGCGCAGGCGTTGCAGTGGTTCCGGCGCGCGGCCGAACTCGGGCACGCGAAGTCGCTGAACTTCGCCGGCAGCTTTTACGAGGACGGCTGGACAGTCGACGCCGATGCGCAGACCGCGCTCGACTACTATCGACGCGCGGCCGAAGGCGGCGATTTTCGTGGGCAGTTCAACTATGCACGGCTGCTAGCGGAACGCGGCGAAATCGCCGAAGCACTGCAATGGTTGCAGCGTGTGCCGCGCACCTCGACCGCCGCGTTTGTCGCGAAGATGCGCAGATGGCTGGCGGCTTCTCCTGTCGGCGCTTTCCGCGCACTCGAACGCAGTCTTGCCATAAGCGCCAACCCGATTCTGCGCGCGAACGCGCAGGCCAGTGTCGCGCGGAACCTCACACGGGAGCCGCGCACATGATGCTGCATCTGCCAGCCGTGCTCAGCAAACAACAGGTCGCGCAATGCCGCGAAATGCTCGATGCGGCGCAATGGATCGACGGCAACGCGACCTCCGGCCAGCAATCGGCGCAAGCCAAGCGCAACCAGCAGTTGCCCGAGGGCTCGGCCGCCGCGCGCGCGATCGGCGATGCGATTCAGGACGCGCTCGGCCGCAACCCGCGCTTCATTTCCGCCGCGTTGCCGCTGAAAGTCTTCCCACCGCTTTTCAATCGCTATGCAGGCGGCGACGGTTTCGGCACGCACGTCGACAATGCGATCCGCCACCTGCGCGGCACGGACTTCCGCATTCGCAGCGACCTGTCGGCGACACTGTTCCTCGCCGAGCCCGACACCTACGACGGCGGCGAGCTTTGCATCGAAGACACCTACGGCGTGCATCGCGCGAAGCTGCCGGCAGGCGACATGGTGCTCTACCCCGCTTCGAGTCTGCATCACGTGAGCCCGGTCACGCGCGGCGTACGCCTTGCGTCGTTCTTCTGGATCCAGAGCATGGTGCGCGACGACGGCCAGCGCGCAACCCTGTTCCAGCTCGACAACGACGTGCAGACGCTCGCGGCGCTTCGAGGCTCGAACGACGCGACCGTCGTGAGCCTCACCGGGATCTATCACAATCTGCTACGTCGCTGGGCCGATGCCTGATCGACGTTAGCTGACGCAACCCCACAAACCGTCAAGCCAATAAAAAAACGCCGCGGGCCAACGGCCCACGGCGTTCTTCATCGAGCCGGACCAACGTCGATCAAGCCGTCACGACAGAGCGTCGCGGCGACACCGCCGACACCGCGAAGCTCACGACGATATTCGCGGCCAGCGCGATCAGGCCGATGTACAGCGGATAGTTCTCATGGCCGAAATGCAGCCCGTACACCGGCTTGAGCCCTTGCGAAATCGCAAGGCCCGTGCCGAGCACGATGCCGACGAGCCAGCCGAGGAACAGACCCGGCGTGTTCAGACGACGCGTGTACAGCGAGAACACGATGGCCGGGAAAATCTGCAGAATCCACACGCCGCCGAGCAGTTGCAGATCGATCGCATACTGCGTCGGCAGGAACACGATGAACAGCAGCGCGCCGAACTTGACGACCAGCGACACGATCTTCGCGTTGGCCGCTTCCGCTTGAGGCGTGATGTTCGGCGACACCAGCGGACGCCACAGATTACGCGTGAACAGATTCGCCGCGCCGATCGACATGATCGCGGCCGGCACCAGCGCGCTGATCGCAATCGCGGCGGCCGCGAAGCCGACGAACCACGACGGGAACAGCGTGCCGAACAGGGCCGGCACGACGTCGCTGGCCGACTTCACGTTCACGCCCGCGGCGATCGCCATATAGCCGAGCAGCGCGATCAGGCCGAGCAGCACCGTGTAGGCGGGCAGGAAGATCGCGTTCTTGCGCACCGTGTTCGCCGACGCCGACGACAACACCGCCGTCATCGTATGCGGATACATGAACGCGGCGAGCGCCGAGCCGAGCGCAAGCGATGCGAACGCGGTGTACTGATTCGGCTTCAGGAGGATGCCGGTCGCGCCGCCCTTCGCCTGGAAGTGCGCATCGGCCAGTGCGAACACGTGCCCATAGCCGCCGAGTTTCACCGGAATCAGCCACACCGCCGCGATCACGACGATATAGATCATGATGTCCTTGACGAACGCGATCATCGCCGGTGCGCGCAGGCCACTCGCATACGTATAGAGCGCGAGGATCACGAACGCGACGATCAGCGGTGTTTCGCCGCCGATGCCGAGTCCCCTGATCACGACCTGCATGCCGACCAGTTGCAGTGCGATATACGGCATCGTCGCGACGATACCGGTCAGCGCGACGGCCGCCGGGAACCACTTGCCGCCGTACTCGCCGTGCACGTAGTCCGCCGCGGTGATGTGGTTCTTCGCGTGCGCGACCTTCCACAGCTTCGGCATCACCGCGAACACGAACGGATAAACGATGATCGTATACGGCAGCGCGAAGAAGCCATACGCCCCCACCGAATAGACGAGCGCGGGCACCGCGATCACCGTATAGGCGGTGTAGAAATCGCCGCCGACGAGAAACCACGAAACGACCGTGCCGAATTGCCGGCCGCCGAGGCCCCACTCGTGCAATTGCGTCAGATCGCCGCGTTTCCAGCGCGCGGCAAAAAAGCCGATCACCGTGACGAGCACGAAGAACGCGATGAAGACGGTCATCGCGACCGGGTTCACAGGATTCAGATCGCTCATTTGAGACCTCGATACACGATGTAAATCAGCAGCGAGGTCAACGGCACCCACAGAAACTGATACCAGTAGAAGAACGGAAAGCCCGCGAGCGGCGGATGCGTGTCGTTATAGAACGGCAGCCACAGCAGCGCGACATAAGGGATCAGCAGAATGAGCCAGAGCCATGAACGGCCGGCCGGGGGCGAGGTCTCCACGAACGTCTCCTGAATATTATCGACAGCACGCGCGAGGGATCGTGGCCCGACGCGCGGATGCCCGGTTGCCTGAGGTCAGGCGGAAAAACGGGGAACGCCGCACACACGCACGCCAGGCGCAGCTCAACACGGTATGCGACGGGCATGTAGTATTCGCCTTCACGCGCTTCCTTACAAGCGCGCAACTACGTAAGCCGTCTACGTGATAATACGTAGCCCGTTGGCCGGTGTTCAACGATGAAACTCAAAGCAAAGATAGTGTTGCTCGCGATCGTGCCCTTTATGGTGGCGATCGTCAGCATCGAGACGGGTGTGCGCCGTGAAGCCACGGCGCTCGCCGAGCGGCAGCACGCGACCACCCAGGCCGCGTACATGGCGAGCAAGGAAATCGAGCTCAAGCACTATGTCGAACTCGCCACCACCGCGATCGCGCCGCTCTACGAAGCCGGCCGCGACAATGCGCGCGACGACGCGCTGCTGCGCACACGCGCGCTCGCCGTGCTCGAAAAGATGAATTTCGGCGAGGACGGTTACTTCTTCGTCTACGACATGCACGGCCGCTCGCTGATGCATCCGCGCGAGCCGGATCTGGTGGGCCGCGATCTGTGGTCGTTGCGCGATAGCCAGGGCACGCCGACGATCCAGCAGTTGCTCGCCGCGGCCGCGCGCGGCGGCGGCTACGTGCGCTATCTGTGGAATCGGCCGTCGACCGGCAAGGTCGAGTCGAAACTCGGCTACGTGGTGCCGCTCGAGCGTTGGGGCTGGATGCTCGGCACCGGCATCTATCTCGACGACGTCGACACGACGCTCGCGCATATCGACGCCGAGGCCGCGGCCAATATCGATCGCACGATGAAGTGGATCGACGCGATCGCGCTGGCCGGCCTCGCGGTCATCGCGCTGTGCGCGCTCGTGCTGAACGTGACCGAATATCGCAGCGCCGACGCGAAGCTCAAGCGACTCGCGCAGCAGGTCGTCGAGTCGCAGGAAAACGAACGCGCACGCCTGTCTCGCGAATTGCACGACGGCATCAGTCAGATGATGGTATCCGTGAAGCTGCTGCTCGAATCGGCGCTCGCGCGGCTCGAACGCGGCGACGTACGTGTGCCCGCCGCCGAGGCCGCCTTGTCCACCGGACTCGCGCGGCTCGGCGAGACGCTGCGCGAAATCCGGCGCATCTCCCACGCTCTGCGTCCGTCGATGCTCGACGATCTCGGCGTAGCGGCCGCGCTCGAACAGCTCACGCGCGAACTCGGCGACGAGTCCGGCATCGCGATCGGCTTCACGCAGATCGCGCACACGCATGCGGCCACCTTGCCCGATGCGGTCAATACCGTGCTGTTTCGCATCGCCCAGGAAGCGCTGACGAACATCGTGCGGCATGCGCAGGCATCGAGCGCGGCGCTTGCACTCGAAGTCTCGCGCGAGGCGGTCTTACTGACGATCTCCGACAATGGCCGCGGCTTCGACGTCACCGACGCGTTCGTCGGCGGACGCGAAGGAGTCGGGCTGCGCAACATGCGCGAACGGCTCGAAGCGCTCGGCGGTACGCTGTCGTTGAGCTCGCAGCCTGGTCACACGGTCGTCAGCGCGCGCGTGCCGCTGCCAACGACGCAAGCAGCGGTGCCCTCTCTGCAGGAACTCTCTTCATGAACGACACGTCCTCTCCTTCCATCGCGCGTCTGCTGCTCGTCGACGATCATCCGCTCGTGCGCGACGGTCTGCGCGCACGCCTCGAAGCCGTGCGCCATTTCGAGGTGGTCGGCGAAGCGGGCGACGCCCAGGAAGCGCTCGCGCTGGCCGAACGACACGCGCCGCATCTCGCGCTGATGGATGTCGGCATGAAAAGCGGCATGAACGGCATTGCGTTGGCCGGCCTTTTCCACGAGCGCTTTCCGGCGATTCGCGTGCTGATGCTGTCGATGCACGACAACCTCGAATACGTCACGCAGGCGGTGCGCGCGGGCGCGAGCGGCTACGTGCTGAAGGATTCGCCTGCGCTCGAAATCATTCAGGCGATCGGCGCGGTGCTCGACGGCAAGACGTTCTTCAGCGCGGAGCTCAGCGCGCGGCTGATCCAGGCGTCGGCGACGCAATCGCCGGTCGAGCGTTTGACGCCGCGCGAGCGGGACATTCTCGATGCGCTCGCCGAAGGTCTGTCGAGCAAGCAGATCGCGCAGCGCACTGATCTGTCGGTGCGGACCGTGGAGACGCATCGGCTGAATCTGAAGCGCAAGCTCGACATCGAAGGCCAGGCCGAGTTGATCAAGTTCGCGGTCGAGAATCGACGCACCAGGCGTTGAAGGTTACGGCCGCGCGATAATAGGCGCTCCACACCTGGAGCGACCACAGCATGAAACGCGTGTTCGAACTGAGCCTCGTCAGTCTGTTGCTTTGCGCGGCCACGGCTCACGTTGATGGCGAACCGGCGCGCGTCAATCGCGGCCACGATCCGTTCATGCAGATCTCCAAAGCAATCGCCAATTGCCCGACGCCGCTCGGTCCATTCGAAACCGAAAAGGAATGGCTCGACGATAGCCATTACCGGATCGAGCGCGGCAATAGCTGCTGGATCGAAGGCCGTTGCCGTTTGCCGAACGCGTATCTATACGACGCGGAAATCGCCGAGAGCGTGCAACGGCGTCTCGCGAACCTGAACGTCGCGACGCACTGGCGCGAGCAGACGACGCTATGGCTCACGCTGCAACGCCGCTTCATCTACGTCGAGGGCTGCGTCACGCCCGGCTTCGACAAGAAAACCTTCCTCACCGAACTGGCGAAAACGGCGGACGTCGAGCGCGTGATCGACAACACGATCAGCGATCCGCACGCAGCGCAATTGCCGTACCGCACGCAGGCGGACCCCGATAAGCCCGTGCTCGACCCGGGCAATTGACGCGGTACCTGATGGCGTTTTCGCCAATGCCATCTATATCGACAAACGTCGATAGCAACGCAGAAATCGTTCTTTTGGCCTTCGCAACGTCATTGCTAACATCAGCGGCCCAACCTTAGGGTCCGCAATAACAATGACAACATTTCGATTTCGCCGTCCCGACTATCGCCCTTCGTTTCGCGTTGGCCTGATCGGCGCCGCAGTCGCGAGCTTCGTGATGCTCGCCTCGTGCGGCGAAGACAACGTGCCGAGCGCGTCCGCCGCGTCGAACTCCGCGCCCGCGTCCACGCCGGTCGTCGCGCAGAAGCGACCGAACATTCTCTACATCATGGCCGACGACCTCGGCTACTCCGACATCCATGCGTTCGGCGGCGAAATCAACACGCCCAATCTCGATGCGCTCGTGCAGAGCGGCCGCATTCTGACGAATCACCACACGGGCACCGTCTGCGCGATCACGCGCTCGATGCTTATTTCCGGCACCGATCACCATCTGGTCGGCGAAGGCACGATGGGCGTACCGACCGACGAGCGCAAAGGACTGCCCGGCTATGAGGGCTATCTGAACGACCGCGCGCTATCGGTGGCGCAGTTGCTGAAGGACGGCGGCTATCACACCTACATGGCCGGCAAGTGGCACATCGGCTCGGGCATCGTCGGCAGCGCGACGGGCAGCGGGCAGACACCGGACCAATGGGGTTTCGAGCACAGCTACGCGCTGCTCGGCGGCGCCGCGACCAATCACTTCGCGCACGAGCTGGCCGGCTCGCAGAACTACACCGAAGACGGCAAGTACGTGCAGCCCGGCCAGCCGGGACAACCGGGCGGCGTGGGCGGCAGCCCGGCCGTGTTCTATTCGACCGACTTCTACACGCAGCGCCTGATCTCGTACATCGATTCGAACAAGGGCGACGGCAAGCCGTTCTTCGCGTACGCGGCCTATACGTCGCCGCACTGGCCGCTGCAGGTACCCGAACCCTATCTGCACAATTACGTCGGCAAATACGATGCGGGCTATGACGCGATCCGCGATGCGCGTATCGCCCGGCAGAAAGCGCTCGGCATCATTGCGCAGGACTTCGTGCCGTACGGCGGCGCATCGGAGACGCTGGCCGCGAGTCCGGCCACCGCGAACAATGGCACCGCGAACGCGAAATACGTGAGCGCCGTGCACAGCGCCGCGCAGGGCTACACCGATTACGGCCCCGGCTATGTAAACAAGAAGTGGGACAGCCTGTCGCCGGCCGAGAAGAAAGCGCAGGCGCGCTACATGGAAATCTACGCGGGCATGGTCGAGAACCTCGATCACAACATTGGTCTGCTGATCCAGCATCTGAAGGACATTGGCGAATACGACAACACGTTCATCATGTTCCAGTCGGATAACGGCGCCGAAGGCTGGCCGATCGATTCCGGCGCCGACCCCACGGCTACCGACACCGCGAACGCGACCGATCCGACTTACTCGCAACTCGGCACCGACAACGGCCAGCAAAACGCGCAACGCCTGCAATACGGCTTGCGCTGGGCCGAAGTCAGCGCGACGCCGTTCCGCTTGACCAAGGGCTATTCGGGCGAAGGCGGCGTGTCGACGCCGTTGATCGTGCATCTGCCGGGACAGACTTCGCAGAAGCCGGCGCTGCGCGAATTCACGCATGTGACGGACAACACCGCGACGTTCCTCGCGGTCGCGCAGATTACGCCGCCGACCACACCGGCCCCCGCGCTGATCAATACGCTGACCGGCGTCGATCAGAACAAGGGCAAGGTGGTCTACAACAATCGCTACGTGTATCCGATCACCGGTCAATCGCTCTTGCCGCTGCTCGAAGATCAGAGTACGGCGCCGGTGCATAGCGCGTCGTTCGGCGACGAAGCATACGGCCGCGGCTATCTGCGCAGCGCCGACGGACGCTGGAAAGCCTTGTGGACGGAACCGCCGCTCGGCCCGGTCGACGGTCACTGGCAGCTGTACGACATGACCGCCGATCGTGGCGAAACGCAGGACCTGTCCACGCAGAACCAGTCGATCATCGATGGTCTCGTGCAGCAGTGGAACGCCTATATGACGAGCGTCGGCGGCGTCGAGCCGTTGCGTCCGCGCGGTTACTACTGAGCACACGATGGCGTTTTCATTCAAGCTAAAGGGCGGTGTGGCGCTGTATGGCGCGTACGCCGCGATCGCGGCGGCCGCGTTCGCCGTCGCGTTTGCCGTGCCTTCCATCGGTGCGGCAAGCGCGGCGGTATTCGGCGATGGCCCGGCCAGCGCATTCGACAACCTGAACCGCTCGCGTCCGCTCGCCGCGCTCGGCTCCGAACGGCAATGCGAGCGTTACTCGGGCTTGCCCGCGCGCTGGCGCGACGATCCGCAAGCCGGCATGGTGCATCTGCATGGCGGCGACTTCGTGTTCGGCAGCAAGCTCGGCTACGAAGACGAACGCCCAGCCAGCGACGGCAAGACGCATGTCGCCGGTTTCTGGATCGACCAGACCGACGTCACGAATGCGCAGTTCGCCGCGTTCGTGCGCGCGACGGGCTACGTCAGCGATGCGCAGCGCCAGGGCGGCGCGGTCGTGTTTCACACGCCGACGCGCGCAGAGATGAATGCGCGCGATCTCGCGTGGTGGAGTTGGGTCAAAGGCGCCGCGTGGAATCATCCGAGCGGCCCCGGCAGCAATCTCGACGGCCTGATGAATCAACCGGTCACGATGGTCACCCAGGCCGATGCGCTCGCGTACGCGCACTGGCTCGGCCGCGATCTGCCGACCGAAGCCGAATGGGAATACGCGGGCAAAGCCGGCCATGAAGGCGCGGATCTCGATACTGCGCCACGCGACGCGCACGGCAAGCCGAGCGCGAACTACTGGCAAGGCGTGTTTCCGGTGCTCAACACCGGCGAGGATGGCCACGTCGGTTTGGCGCCTGTCGGCTGCTATGCGGCGAACGACTTCAGGCTCTACGACATGATCGGCAATGCGTGGGAATGGACTCGGGACGTGTACACCGGTCCGCATCAGTCGCATACGAACGGCGATACCGCGGCCGTGGCGCCCCTCAGCCGCCGGCACGATACGCCGATGGTCATCAAGGGCGGCTCGTTCCTGTGCTCGCGTGACTATTGCGTCAGGTATCGCGCGGCGTCGCGCGAGCAGCAGGAAGCGGACTTGCCGGCTTCGCACATCGGCTTTCGCACGGTGTCGAGGGATGCATCATGAAGCGACATATCGTTGCCGTGCTTGCGCTCGCGGTGTTGACTGCTTTGCTGCCTGAACTCTCGCACGCCGCAGCGCAGACGATCAGGGTCGGCGTCAGTTCGGGCGCGCAAGCCGAGATCATGAACGAAGTGCGCCGCGTCGCCGCGACAGAGGGTCTCGCGCTCGACGTCGTCGTGTTCGATCAGCCCTCGCGGATCGACGCCGCGCTCGCAGCGAAGCAGATCGATGTCGCGAGCTTCGAAGACGAACCGACGCTCGACGCGCAGCGCGAACGGCGTGGCTATGCACTGACGAGCGTGGCCACGACCGTCACGTTTCCCGTCGCGCTGTACTCGCGCAAGCTGACGAATCTCGCGCAACTGCAACGCGGCGCGACGATCGCAATTCCCGACGACCCCGCCGGCACCGCACGCGCGCTGATCCTTCTGCAAAACGAAACGCTGCTGACGTTCCGCGACAGCGCAGGCCTGCATGCGACGCTCGCCGACATCACGAGCAACCGGCTCCATCTGAAGATTCGCCAGGTGCCGCGCGCGCGTCTGTACGACACGCTGAACAGCGTCGCGTTTGCGGTGATCGACAGCGATACGGCCGCGCGCTCAGGTCTTCACCCGGCACGCGATGGCCTCAGTCTCGAAGACGCGCGCTCGCCGTACGCGAACGTGCTGACTGTGCGCGACAGCGATCGCCACGACGCATGGGTGGGGCAACTGGTCGCCGCCTATCATTCGAACGACGTCGCGCATTTCATTCTCACGCGATATCAGGACTCGGTGCGCCGGCCGTGGTGAATACGTTTTCGTTTTCCTGCTCCGCGTGCGGCCGATGCTGCAACAGCCCGCCATCGATGACGCTGGCGGAACTGTTCCGTCATCCTGACCGGTTTATCGGCTGCATCGCAATTGGACGAGTCGCTCGCAGGCGGCCCGGTGAACGGCTGCGCGTCGGCCGACATGAAGCGGTGCTCGACGAAGCCGACTGCGCGGCGTTCAACGCGCTCGCCGATACGTTGCTTTATCGCGCGGGCGATAGCTTCAGCATCGTCGCGCAGGGCTTCGACTATCCATCGCTCGCGCGCTGCCCTGCTCTCGCGGACGACGGACGCTGCGTGATTCATCTCCAAGGCAAGCCGCTGACATGCGAAGTGGTGCCGCTCGACCCGCTCGTGCCGGACCACCTGCAACATCTGGTACTGGCCGAACGCGGCGAGAGTGCCGTCTATGTCGGCAGTGAATGCATCCAGGAAGGCCGGCGTGACGATGCGGCGTTGCTGGTCGATCAAGGCCGTATTGCGGATCCGCAGGCGCAACATGCCCTCGCGCGACGGCGGCGCGCGCTCGAAGAAGAGCGCGCAATCTGGACGCAAGCCGTATTTGACGCATTGCGCGTCGACCTGTTCGATTCGCCGGCCGCACGCGCACGCATTCCCGCAGGCGGCTTTCTGACGATCTCGCTCGTGCCCGCGCTGTTGACCGTCGCGACCGGATCCGCGCGCTGCCGAGCGCTATGTCTCGACTATCTCGACAGCCAGTTGGCGTTGATCGAACGCAGCATCGCGCAGGCGCTCACGCGGCGCAGGCTCGATGATCGTCCGGTCACGCAGCAACTGCGCGGCTTTGCCAATGCGTATCGACATGCAAAAGCGCGCCTCGTCGATGCCGCGGCGATCGAACACGACAACGGCAATCCGGCCGCGCGCCGTGATATCGAAGCGTATCTGGCCAGCGCCGTTCACTGATTATTCGGCGGCCCGCCATCAAGGGCGCAATTTTCCGGTTTCAAAGCTGCGTGTCTAGCAGCCGCACGAACTTTTCGACGAGCTTCTCGGTCAGCGAACGCTGTGTCCATGCTTCGAGCGTGACGCGCTTCGACTTCGCTATGTCGTCGGCGAACGTGGCGGTCTGCTGCTTCGCGAAGGCGCGGTCGTAGATGTTCAGGTTCGCTTCGTCGTTCAGCTTGAACGAGCGGCTATCGAAGTTCGTCGAGCCGACCGACACCAGGTACTCGTCGACCACCAGCAATTTGCAATGGAACATGGTCGGCTGGTACTCGTAGATCTCGACACCGGCTTTCAACAGATCGCCCCAGCACGCGCGCGATGCTTCGCGCACCGTGTGCGTGTCGATGCGTTTGCCCGGCGTCACGATCTGTACTTTCACACCGCGTTTCGCGGCTTCGACGATCGCATTGATCGTGAGCTTATCGGGCACGAAGTACGCGCTCGCAAGCTGCAGGCTGCGCGTGGCGGCGGTGACGGCCATCAGATACATCAACTGCATGTCGTCGCTGCCGCCCGACGGCGAACTGCTGAACATATGCGCGAGACCCTCGCCTTCTCCTTCCGGTTCGGCGTCGACATGGGGGAAGTACTTGGGACCGTGCAATACGTTGCCAGTCGTCTTGATCCAGTTGTCCATGAACACGGCCTGCATCTGGCCGACCACCGGACCCGTCACCCGAAAATGCGTATCACGCCAATGCTTTTCGTCCTGCGCATGACCGGTCCACTCGGGCGCGATGCCGACCCCGCCCGTAAAACCGATCCGGCCGTCAATCACCAATAGTTTGCGGTGGGTACGATCGTTCATCCGACCGAGTCCGGTCCAATTTGGCTTGTGGTACTTGACCACTTCGGCGCCGGCCTCGCGCAGCAGTTGCAGATAGCGCCGATCCATCTTCGACGAACCGATCCAGTCGAGCAGGATATGCACGGCAACACCTTCACGCGCCTTATCGGCAAGCGCCCGCGCAATCTGTTCGCCAATCTCGCCGGACCAGTAAATGAACGTTTCAAACGTGATCGTTTCGCGCGCCGAGCGAATGCCTTCGAGCATCGACGGAAAGATCCGGTCGCCATTGAGCAGCATCTCGAAGGAATTGCCCGGCACCACGGGCGGTCCGAGCAATAGACCCATCGAGCGAAGAAATTGCGGATCTTCGCTCTTATATAGACGCTCGATCTTGTGTTCTATTTTCTTCTCGCCGCTCGACAGATTGGCGATCACGAGAACGATCACGAGCGTGACGAACGCGGTAATAAAAATAGTCAGCATGCGTGGCCTCGATATCAGGCGACAGGATACGCACGGCGCGTGCCCGCATCAGGACCGCACCTTGCTACCCGCTTCTACCTCGTCATCTCACCAATGCAAATGCCTCGCGACTTGCTATTTCTGCCGCGCCGAATACGCCGATGACCGTATAGTCCGACGCCACGCATTCGAACGTCGACGCCTCAAACGTAATGACGAAATGCCGCCGCGCCGGTGCCTGGTCAGCAATGGCCATGGAGCCTGCCGGCACCGCGGCAATCTCCGCGCACAACGACGAATTGACGACTTCATGCACCGCGTAGCTGCTTAGACCTTGCGCGGCAAGCGGATGAATGGGCAGATCGGCATCGCCCGGCGGCCCGAGACGATGAAAGACGGCGTCGGCAAACAACACCGCGCAAAAAGGATCGTCGTCGGGATCGAATGGCCCGAACCGTTCAAAGTCCGACTCCGCGATCGGATACGTGAGGATCACGCGGCGATCGCTCACGACGATGAATGGATCGGCGGCATCGGCGGCCGGATGAGGAACGCAATCCAGCAGGACGACCTGGTCTTCCTGCTGGGATGCGTGGCACGTGCTAACCATCTACTTCACGACTCCGCTGCCATTACGCGCTCGCTTGCGTCTCTGACGTTTGCGGAGTTGCCGCGACGGGCGCGGCCGTGCTCTTCGCGGCAGCCTTGCGCGCCGGCGCTTTTCTTGCCGTCTTCACTGCGCTTTTGCGGCCGGCGGTTTTCTTCACCGCGGCTTTCCGGCTTGCCGGGGTCGCCTTTTTGGCTACAGTCTTTTTCGCGGCCGTCTTGCGAGTTGCCTTTTTCGCCGCGGTCTTCTTGCCTACCGCGCTTGCGGCCGCTTTCGCCTGACCGCTTTTCGCCGCTGCTTTCGCCGCCTTCGGAACGGCAGCCGACTTCGCGCCTTCGATCAGGAATTTGCTGCGGTCCTTGACCGTCGCGAGCCATGTCGGCGCCGGACCGCGGCCACTCCAGGTCGCACCGGTTTTCGGATCCAGGTACTTCGGCGGCTGCGCGCCTTTCGGCTGACCTTTGCCGCGCTTAGAGACGGGTGCGGCCACGGATTTGCTTTGGCTCGCAGCGTCGATCAGGAACGCCGTGCGGTCCTTCACGCTGGCAATCCAGCCAGGCGCGCGGCCGTGACCCGTCCAGGTCGCGCCGGTTTTATGGTCGCGGTACTTCGCCGGCGTTGCCGATTTAGCGGCTTTGCCCGTGCCAGCGGGTCTTCCCCGACCCTTGCTCACGCCGCCATTCAGACCTCTCGCGGCACGCCGTGCCTTTGCCTGCGCTTCGATATCGGCAGTCGTGAGGCCGTGCTTGAGCATCAACTCGCGAATCTGATCGACCGCGGCCTGTGCTTTTCTGGCAATGAGAACGTCAGCTTGCTCCTGGAGCTTCTTAAGCTTTGCTTGGATTTGCTCTAACGAAGGCATTTGATTGCTCCTTATGTGGTAATCGTCGAACTATGCCATGAATGGAGGAAGAAAGGCAGACTATTGACCCGTCCTGAGCTTCAATACATCGATACGAACCTCGATGCGGCGTTCAAATAACAAAAGCTTTCAGGTTTTCTTCCGACTCATCGCAGTCTTCTTCCTTTTCCTTTCCTCCTGATTGTTCTTTTTCAATTCGGTTCCACCACTCAGATCGGCGTAAAAACGACGACCTGGCGATCGGCAATGTACCTCACACTCCGTATAAAGCGGTAGTGTTGACCGTCCGCCGTTATCCGGTTGAGGCCCAGGCGGGTCAACACCAGCATTTCATCTGCCTGAAAAGCGTCGACGACACCGGAATCCGTTAAATCCTCCAATGCGCCGGATGGATTTCCGACATAAACGCTGCGCGCCTGCTTGCCGATCCGCATCACGACCACGCTTTTCCCCTCGTCGAGCGCCAACTCGAGAAAGCTCGCGAGCGTGCGCACCGACTCCGGCGTACAAGTCCTGGTCTGATAGATCGCTGCATTCGATGGCGTCATTTGTGTTTCCCCGTCGTCCGCATCGGCGACAAAAGAGGCGGCGCCGTGCTCGCTGGCATTAGTCGCTTCTACTATAGGCAAGCATTCGAATATTCAAAGGAGAGCAGCCCATTTTTTATTTGAAAACGGCCTTTTTCCGTACCCGGCTATAGCGCACGGATTGAAACGTACGCGAAACGCCAGTGACGATGCATGCAATGACACAGGCAGCGCTCCCGTAACGGACCGTTACCGATCTTGCAGCCCCTTTGCGCCTGCACCGGCCTCATCCATTTACACTTCGTGTCCGTGCCCGGTGGCAAATGTATAGCCGATGGAGAGCATTTGTGAGCCGCCGTGCTCGCGGCGGCTATTGAAAAAGACACCGGGCCGCCCAATTTTCGATCCACTCAAACACGATGGTACTTGCAATGAAAGCTGGTTTTATTCGGACCGCCCTCGGGGCGATGGCTGTTTCTTTGGCAATGGCCGGCACCGCTAACGCGGCCGGTTGCCTGAAGGGAGCGGTAGTAGGCGGCGTCGCTGGGCACTATGCGGGGCATCATGCGGTGGTTGGCGCAGTCGGGGGCTGTGTCGTCGGGCACCATATGGCCAAAAAGCACGCCGAAGAGCAGCAGGCGGCAGCTCAGGCTGGGCCGCATCAACAAGCCAGAATGCAGTAACCGGAGAAATGGGGGCGCCGCCGCAAATGTTCACGCGGGCGGCCAGCAAACGATGTTTGAATTCCGCTTCGCGGCAAGGCGCCCTGCTCCGCTCAATCACGCAATGCGCAGTCCGCGAGCGGGCAAGATCTCCTGAGTGGTCACGAAACGGTGCTGTTTGACCGCATCGTGAAAGAGGCGATAGTCGCTCTTCTCAAAGGCGCTGGTCCACGCCGGTCTGTCCCCGGTGTCGTCATCGCACAACAAACCGGTGCCCTGGTGCTTCCACGAACCCGGTCCTTTGGCGATATAGCCGGGCACCGGTTCTTTCAAACCCGGAATACGGCCGGCCTTCACCCATTCGCAGACGGTTCTTAGCCGCACGTTGTCGTCGAGATCGCGGTTCGTATCGAGCAGTCGGGTCAATGCGTCTTTGACGTCGTCCGGCATGCCGGGCTGGGTTTCGAAATCTTCGCGTCCGGCCAGATAAGCTCGCACGACACGGCAACTCATGTCCGCCGCCTCGACGAAATCGGGCAAATTATGTCGTGAGATGAATTGATTGCGGCCGTCGATGTAATGCCAGCGTGCCCAAGGCTGGTCGGGATAATGCAACGCAGCGCCGTGGCCGACCGGCAATGCGATCGTCAGGACGTCCTCCTCGACATGCTCGATCAGATGCGCGACCGCCAGTTCGAGGCTCGCGAGCCAGCCTTTACGCGTGCAATCCTGCGCTTCGAGAAGATGCACGCGATTCCAGGGGCTTTCGATGCCCGCGAATCCCTGGTGCGCCCAGGTATCGACATACGTATGAAGCGTCACGCCGAGCCGGTGCAATGCCGTCTCCGAATCGCGCTGCCGGATTGCGCGCCGTACGACTTCGCGTGCCACTTCACTGTCGGGCCGGCAAACCGCCTTTTCCTCGAGGCTCTCACCAATGCCGGCCGGCAAAAAATGAAAGGGCGTCCACACGAGCCGATTCTGGTCGTCTTCGGTGTTGACGTAATCGAATAACTTGTGCGCGGTCGCGAAACGCTCGAATGTCTCGCCGCCTTTGAACCGCAGGATTCCACTCGTGGTCGCGTCGTCGACGTACTGGCAGGCATGCGCCACCGTTTGCGCATCGCCGGCCGTCATGCCGCCGACGCGCGCGGCAATGTAGACGACGCCGTAATGGAAGTCGATATTCATGGCAGGCGCTCCTGGCGCGCGTAATCACGGCCGCTCTGGTGCCGGCGTTAGGGCGAAACGAATACAGGGAACTGCGGGTGAGTAGATAGTAGACGAGCGAGCGGCACACGCCTTGAAAAAACAAGTGTTTTGGACGCACTTTTCCACGTTTCGCGCCACAAAAACATTCGGGCTACTGAAGGAAGCGCGCAGCAGGTACGGTGCGATGCAACCGCCGGCACGAAAAACGCTGGGAAATAAGGAAGAAAAAACCTGAGCCGACCGGGTCGGAAGCGCTCAGGTCAGATGCGTGACGGACAGACGACTATTCCAGTGCTGGTTCAGGTATTCGAGCGCGAACGTCCGGTGACAATGATGTGGTAAATGTTCACTGCAAAGCAGGCACCCCGCATCAAATAGTGCGATATCCAGATTGCTTTCCACACGGCGGCGCGCAATGAGGTCGAAATATTCCTCGCGAAAGTTCTCCCAGCTCAATTGCTTGCCCTGGTAGCGTTTGAGCAGCTCCGGCTCGGGAGCCAGTTCGGGAACCTCCACGTACGCCGCATTGCACAAGTGCTCCAGAAAGTAAGGCAGATCCTGCTTTTTCGCAAAACCAGCGAGTTGCGAGGTGTTATTGAGACGAATATCGAGCACCGTGCGCACCTGGGCGCCCTTCAACAAATCGAAGAACTTCTGCGCGCTCTTGCCGGTAAAACCGATGCTCGCCACCTGCACGGCACTTTTGTCGCGTTTCATGGTGAATTCCCTCGTGGGCCATTCAGCGCTCATAAAAAAGCCTCGCTGCGATTGGCGCAGCGAGGCTCGGGTCTCAGTGCATCTGGAGCGCGGCTCGGGCGCTTTTACTTGACGATGCCGACGAGTTCGACTTCGAAGGTCAGGTCGGTATTCGGCGGAATCGGGCCGACACCCCGATCGCCGTAGGCGGTCGCCGCCGGGCAGGTGAGCCGCGCCTTGCCGCCGACCTTCATCTTCTGCACGCCTTGCGTCCAGCACGGAATCACGCGATTGAGCGGGAACGTAGCCGGGCCGCCATGCTTGGTCGAGCTATCGAATTCGGTGCCGTTGGGCAGGGTGCCGCGATAGTTGACCTTCACGACGTCGTCCGCGGACGGTTGCGGGCCCGTGCCTTGCGTCAGATGTTCGACGATGACGCCGGACGGCAGCTTCTCCGTGGTCGGCGCGGCAGCCATCGCGGTCGAGGACAGAACGGCTGCGGCCAGCAGAGCAACGAGTGATTTCAAAGCAAATCTCCAGTGGGGTAATCCGCTTGATTGTAACGGATCGGATGTCGGCCGAGGCTCCCGGGTATTGCCCGATGCCGTCCGTCATTGCACTCGCATCCAGAAGGTCGCTGAACCGCCGCACGACTCCGCGGTCCACATGAACATCCGGCGAGCGAGTCGCCGGCACGCGAATTTGCCACATCCGTTGACAAGAGCGCTTTCGATGACCGAGCCGGCCCATTCCGACAGTCCAGCCGACGACCCGGCCGCCGCCCCGCAGTCCACCGACGAGCGGCGTCGCGCGCCAAGGCCGCGAAGGATTCCGCGCAGCCCTGCGCAACAGGCGCGGCTCGATGCGCGCGAACCCGCTTTCGAACCGCTACCGTTTCCCTCCTGTTCACCCGACGACGCGCGCCGCCCGTTCGCCGACAAACTCGACGCCTGGTTCGCCGCGCGCCGCTGGCAACCGTTCGATTTTCAGCGCGAGGTATGGCGCAACATCGCCGACGGCGCGAGCGGCGTGCTACATGCAAGCACTGGCGCCGGCAAAACCTGGGCCGTTTGGTTCGGCGCGCTCGCCGCGTTCGCGAGCGCGTCGTCGACACCGCGCAAGCATCCCGAACCGCTGACCGTACTTTGGATCACGCCGATGCGCGCGCTAGCCGCCGACACCGCGCGCGCATTGCAAAGCTCCGCGGCCGAACTCGCCGTGCCCTGGAGCGTCGGTCTGCGCACCGGCGATACGTCGGCCGCCGAACGCGCGCGGCAGAACCGGCGCATGCCGTCCGCGCTCGTCACGACGCCCGAGAGTCTGACGTTGATCCTGACGCGCGCGAATGCGCGTGAGGTACTGGCTCATGTGCGGCTCGTGATCGTCGACGAATGGCACGAACTGCTCGGCAACAAACGCGGCACGCAGACGCAACTCGCGCTCGCGCGTCTCACGCATTGGCGATCCGGCTTGCAGGTGTGGGGCCTGTCGGCGACGCTCGGCAATCTATCGTTCGCGACCGGGGTACTGCTCGCGCCAGTCGCGACGCGGCGCGTCAGTGTGCACGGCGCGCTGCCGAAAGCACTGATCGTCGACACGATCATTCCCGACACGATCGAACGCTTTCCGTGGGGCGGTCATATGGGCATGCGTCAGGTCGATGCCGTCGGGCGCGCAATCGACGCAGCGCGCACGTCCCTCGTCTTCACGAACACGCGCTCGCAATGCGAGCTCTGGTATCAGGCGCTGCTCGATGCGCGGCCCGAATGGGCCGGACTAATCGCGCTGCATCACGGCTCGCTCGATCAGCAGGTACGTGAGTGGGTCGAACGTGGGCTGAAGAACGGCTTGCTCAAAGTCGTCGTGTGTACCTCGAGTCTCGATCTCGGCGTCGATTTTCTGCCGGTGGAACGCGTGTTTCAGATCGGCTCGCCGAAAGGCGTCGCGCGTTTGATGCAGCGCGCGGGCCGCTCGGGGCATGCACCCGGTCTGCCATCGCGGGTGACGATCGTGCCGACTCATGCGCTCGAATTGATCGAAGCGGCGGCCGCGCGTGAAGCCGTCGGCAAGCGGCAGATCGAAAGCCGCGATACGCCGCAAAAGCCATTCGACGTGTTGGTGCAGCACCTCGTCACCGTCGCGATCGGCGGTGGTTTCGACGCACGCGAGCTGTACCAGGAAATTCTGCAGACCTATGCATATCGTGATCTGACGCAGGCAGAGTTCGACTGGGCGCTGGGTTTTGTCGAAGGCGGCGGCGCGACGCTGCGCGCGTATCCCGACTACCATCGCGTCGTGCGTGACAACGACGGCTTGTATCGCGTGCCGCGCGATGATCTCGCGCGGCGCCATCGCAACAACATCGGCACGATCGTCGCGAACGGCACGTTGAACGTCGCCTATCTGTCGGGCGGACGTCTTGGCGCAATCGAAGAATCGTTCATTGCACGGCTCAAACCCGGCGACGTGTTCACGTTCGGCGGTCGCGCGCTCGAACTGATCCGCGTGCAGGACATGACCGCGTGGGTGCGGCGTGCGAGCTCGTCGCGCGGGGCGATGCCGCAATGGGCGGGTAGCCGCATGCCGCTATCGTCCGAGCTCGCCGACGCGACGCTGACGATGCTCGCCCGCGCCGCCGACGGCATCTACGACGAACCGGAAATGCGCGCGGTGCGGCCGTTGCTCGAATTGCAGCAGAAGTGGTCGGCCTTGCCCGAGCCGGGCCTGCTCGTGGTCGAGCTGCTGAAGTCGCGCGAAGGTCATCACTTCTTCTGCTATCCGTTCGCGGGGCGCACCGCGCATATCGGACTCGGCGCGCTGCTCGCGTGGCGAGTCGCGCGCGAGAAGCCGGGTACGTTTTCGATTTCGATGAACGACTACGGTTTTGAATTGCTGTGCGCGCAGCCATTCGATTGGGACGCGCATATACAGAATGGCCTGTTTTCGCCTGGAGAACTCGAGCACGACATTCTGGCGAGTCTCAATTCGTCCGAGCTCTCTTTGCGGCGTTTTCGCGAGATTGCGCGCGTATCGGGACTCGTATTTCAGGCGCATCCGGGACAGCAAAAGAGCGCGCGGCAATTGCAGGCATCGAGCGGGCTTTTCTACGAGATCTTTCGTCAGCACGATCGCGGCAATCTGCTACTCGGCCAGGCCGATACCGAAGTACTGCTGCAGGAACTCGACGTCCGGCGCATTCGTATTGCGCTCGAACGGATGAACACGAGCCGCGTCGTGCTCACGCGGCCGAAGAAGCCGACACCGTTCGCGTTTCCGTTGATCGTCGGACGCCTGCGCGAAAAAGTCAGTACCGAGAAGCTCGCGGATCGCGTCGAGCGAATGCTCGCCGAACTGGAAAAGGCGGCACAACGATGAAGCCGACCTCGCTTGCGATCGACGTCGCCGGACAGCCGCTCGTGCTATCGAGCTTGCGCGCGTGTTTCGATCCGGTGTTGCGCGCGCTGTTTATCGCCGATGCGCATTTCGGCAAGGATGCGGTGTTTCGCGCGCGCGGCATTCCGGTGCCGATTGGTTCGACCGCGGACAATCTGCTGCGCATCGATCGTCTGATCGGCGAGTTCGAACCGGCGCTGCTGGTGTTTCTCGGCGATCTGTTGCACGCGCGCGAATCGCTGTCGACGCTGACGCTCGATGCGTTGCATGCGTGGCGCGCGCGGCATGCGTCGATGCGTGTGGTGCTCGTCGAAGGCAATCACGATCGGCATGCGGGCGTGTTGCCGCGTACGTTGGATGTCGAGTCTGTGTGCGAGCCGTGGCGATTGGGGGCGTGGGCGCTGTGCCATTACCCGCGCACGGTCGATCGCGCGTATGTGCTCGCGGGGCATGTGCATCCGGTCTATCGGATCGCGACGCGGACTGATTCTGTGCGCGTGCCGTGCTTTCGCTTTGGAATTGATCTTGGGGTGCTGCCGGCGTTCGGCAGTTTTACCGGAGGCGCGCGTGAGACGGGGCGCGATGCGAGGGAGAGGGTCTTTCTTGTGGTGCAGGAGAGGGTGATCGAATTGCAGAGGTGAGTGGACGGCGGGGGCCGTCCACTTTGTTGCCTGGTTGGGTGTTTGTCTGTAGTTCGATTGCTGGTTTTTTCGCTTGCTTTTTCGCTGCTTTTTCGCTGCTGGTTCTCTGTGACGCTGGATCGTGGTCGGCATGGAGGTCGGGCGGCGCCGACCTCCACGTTTGGAGGGAGCCCCGCAAGGATCGCGGGACTCCTGCCACCAGTTAGTGGTTGCCGCCGCCGTGGCCGCCATTGCCAGAGCCACCGCCGCCGTAGCCGCCACCGTGGCCGCCGTTGCCACCGCGACCACCGTTTCCGGAATCACCATGGCCCTGGCCGCCACCGCTGTCACCGCCATGGCCGCCCTTGCCTTCGCCCCCACTGTTGCCCGGGCCACCGCTGCTACCTCGGCCGCCGTCGCCATGACCGCTCTGGCCGCGACCACCGTCGCCATGACCGCCATCACCCTGGCCACCATCGCCGTGACCACTCGCGCCGTGACCGCCGTCACCGTGACCACCATCGCCGTGGCCACCATCACCATGGCCGCCATCACCGTGACCGCTGTTGCCGTGACCGCTGTCGCCGTGGCCACCATCACCGTGACCGCCATCACCATGGCCGCCATCGCCGTGACCGCTGTTGCCGTGACCGCCATCGCCGTGACCGCTGTTGCCGCGACCGCCATCGCCGTGACCGCCATCGCCGCGACCGCCATCGCCGCGACCGCTGTCGCCGTGACCGCTGTCGACATGGCCGCTATCACCATGGCCGCCGTCGCCGTGACCGCCATCGCCGTGACCGCTGTCACCATGGCCGCCAGCGCCGTGACCGCCGTCGCCGTGACCGCTGTCACCATGGCCGCCGTCGCCGTGACCGCTATCACCATGACCGCCATCGCCGTGACCGCTGTCGCCATGACCGCTTTCACCATGACCGCCAGCGCCGTGACCGCCGTCGTCGTGACCGCTATCACCATGACCGCCATCGCCGTGACCGCTATCACCATGACCGCTGTCGCCGTGACCGCTATCACCATGACCGCCATCGCCGTGACCGCCATCGCCGTGACCGCCATCGCCATGGCCATGGCCACCGTCGCCAGGACCGCCAGCACCGTGGCCACCATCGCCATGGCCGCTATCACCATGGCCGCTATCACCATGACCGCTGTCGCCATGGCCACCGTCGCCATGGCCGCTCTCACCGTGACCGCTGTCGCCATGGCCACCATCGCCGTGACCACCGTCACCATGACCGCTGTCGCCGTGACCGCCATCGCCATGGCCACCGTCGCCATGACCACCATCACCATGACCGCCGTCGCCGTGACCGCCATCACCATGGCCGCTGTCGCCGTGACCACCATCGCCGTGACCGCTGGCGCCGTGACCGCCATCACCGTGGCCGTCGCCGCCGTGACCGGTGTCGCCGTGTCCATGACCGCCATCGCCGTCACCATCGCCGCCGTGGCCATGACCGTGACCGCCATCGCCGTCACCATCGCCACCGTGGCCATGTCCATGACCGCCATCACCATCACCATCGCCACCGTGACCATGGCCGCCATCGCCATCGCCATCACCACCATGACCATGCCCGTGGCCATGTCCATGCCCACCGTCCCCTCCACCGTCCCCGCCGGTATCACCGCCGCCATCGCCGCCGGTACCGCCGGTACCGCCGGTGCCCCCAGTTCCCGATCCATCACCGCCACCATTGCTACCCGTACCGCCGTTACCGTTGTTGCCAGAACCGCCACTGCCGTGGTTGCCGCCGGTACTACCCGAACCGACCCCGCCCGGGCCGGAATTCGCCGAACTATTTCCGCCGCTGTTCGCGCCCGCGCCCGCGCCCGTCGACGACGTCCCGGTGCCCGCCGGCGAACCGGTGGACGACGTCGTCGAGCCGAGCCCCGCCGCCGCGACGCCGAAGGCGCCCGCGCTGACCGAAGCGCCTCCTTGCGACGTGCAGCCCGGGCCGCCGCCCGACGGACATCCGCCGTGCGCGCTCGTCTCGGCGAGCACCATCATTCCGGAATTCGTTGCCGGCACGGCGTTCCCCGTATTCGTCTGGGCACCCGCCATCGCCGCATAAAGACTGACTGCCACTGCCAAGGCTGCCCGCCGCGTTCCCAATCTCCACGCGTCCCCGTTTTGCCTTTTCATTTCACTCTCCTGATTATTTCACCCAGAATGACCGGTCCAATTAACGAGTGAATCTCCACTCATCGAGAAAACGAATATTCAAAACCTTCACCCAGCTTCGCTTTATGCGAATTAAAATGGGCTCACACTAAACACTTCTCTCGCGGAAAATCCCCGGTCCGATTTGGCGTACTCCGAGAGAATCGGCTGGCCATGCGCGCACTACATCGTGAGAACCGCGCAGCGAGGCTTGATGGACGTTGAAGTTATGCGCAGCGCAATCGCGCGACCGTGCGCTAGACCACGCAATGCGATATTGCCGATTTGGCCTGGCTGGTGGCGTTAATCGACGAACCGCCCGCCACAGCCGCTAATCCATATTCTTCAGACAGGTAATGGAAACTATCGATAGCGACTCAATCAGTCCGACAAAATAAAATCAGCTCAGGGTTTTCTCGGACTAATTCTGGCGATTTACATATCCGACGTTTTATTCATGTGTTCATCCGCACATAAAAATGAAAATGTGAAAATCGGAATGAGCGCAATCCCATAGACAACGCATTGAAAACCACCGATATGCGCGCGCGAAACATCGCGCGTCATTGCGGGACGCGCATGCGTCGCGAAATCGCTGTCGCGATGTGCGCTGCCTCACACAGTCGACCAACGTCTACCCCGAGCCGCACGCGGTCGCAGCCCTACGCGGCAGACAAAGTGTCGCGGCACAACCACCAGCACGTGTGATAACCAACACATCAGCGCTCGCGCTTTTCCCGAAGCATTTCCACCACTTTCGGCGGTACGGCCGCGCGTGGTCGCTGGATGTGCCCGGAAAGCCTGTCCGACGAGCCACCTCGCGGGCTCACTCGCAGGCTCGGGTAAACCTTTGTTTGACTTCGACGCGCCGCCCCGTTTACTGCACGCAGCCGAACCTCTCAATCCGCCGTCAATCCCCGCCCGCATTTAGTTTGGTCTGCTCAATAGTGTTCTGCGAGCGCCCTCCCCTTCCGACGAGGTACATCATGGTTACTGTCTCCAGCAGCGCGATCGACGAATTCAAATCCGGCCTGCGTGGCCAGCTTCTATTGCCTGACTCGCCGGGCTTCGACACGGCGCGCAGCATCTGGAATGCGATGATCGACCGTTCTCCGGCGATGATCCTGCGTTGCGCGGGCGTCGCCGACGTGCGCCGCGGCGTCGCGTTCGCGCGCGACAACGGCTTGCCTCTCGCGATTCGCGGCGGCGGCCACAACATCGGCGGCAGCGCGCTGTGTGACGACGGCCTCGTGCTCGATCTGTCGGCGATGAAATCGGTGCGCATCGACCCGGACGCGCAGCGCGCGTACGTCGAGCCCGGTGCGACGCTGCACGATCTCGATCACGAAGCGCAGGCATTCGGACTCGCCACACCGCTCGGCATCAATTCGACGACCGGCGTCGCGGGTCTGACGCTCGGCGGCGGCTTCGGCTGGCTGAGCCGCCGCTACGGCATGACGATCGACAACCTGGTCGCGGCCGACATCGTCACCGCGGACGGCGCGTTACACCACGCGAGTGCCACCGAAAACGAGGATCTGTTCTGGGCGATTCGCGGCGGCGGCGGCAATTTCGGCGTGGTTACGCTATTCGAGTTCGCGCTGCATGCGGTCGGCCCGATGGTGTACGGCGGCCTCTACGTGTTGCCGCTCGCCGATGCGAAGGAAGCACTGATGAAATACCGCGATGCCGTGGCCGCGATGCCCGACGAGCTGGCCGTATGGGCCGTCGCGCGGCTCGCCCCGCCGTTGCCGTTCCTGTCGCCCGACGTCCACGGCAAGCCCATACTCGCGTTCGCGATGTGCTACAACGGGCCGGTCGAGGACGGCCCGGCGGCGGTGGAAGCTGTGCGCGGCTTCGGCAAGCCGCTCGGCGAACATCTGGGTCCAATGCCCTACGAAATGTGGCAACAGGCCTTCGATCCGCTGCTCACGCCGGGCGCGCGCAACTACTGGAAGTCGCACAATCTCGCCGCGATCGACGATGGTCTGATCGACGCGCTGATCCGCGCGATCGACACGCTGCCATCTCCGCAATGCGAGATCTTCTTCGGGCAGATCGGCGCGCAAACGCAGCGTGTGGCGGTCGACGCGACCGCCTACCCGGCCCGCGAAACGCTATACGCGATGAACGTGCACGGCCGCTGGGACGATGCGCGCGACGACGAGCGCTGCGTCGCATGGGCGCGCGAGTTTTTCGACGCGGCGCGACCCTTTGCGCTCGGCAGCGTGTACGTCAATTTCATGACGCAGGAAGAGGGAGGCCGCATCGCGGACGCCTATGGGCCGAACTATGACCGGCTCGTCGCCGCGAAGAACCGCTACGACCCGCGCAATCTGTTCCGACATAACCAGAACATTCGCCCCACGGTGTAGCGACGAAACGTAGCGCAGAACGGCCAAAAAACGCCCCACTGCACCCGGCCGCGCCGCCCCCGCGCAGGGCGGTGCGGGCGTTCGGCACACAACCTGCTGCTCGAACGATGGACACCCGTCATACGGGCGTCGCGGCACGCCCGCTCGATTGCCATGACCGCGCGCACGGAACCTCCCGGGCGTAAATGAGAACAAAGGGAAGCGGGCGACTCGCCGCACTCTTCCATAACGAACAACATGCGTGAGAAACGCAAAGGAAAACAGTCATGCGCAGACGACAGTTCATCATGACCGGCAGCGCTGCATTGGCCGTCGCAGGCCTGAGCCTCACCGGTTGCACGACGACTTCGCCGTCCTCGGACGCATCGCCGGCGGCCAACGCCGGCAAGCGTGACACGATCAACGCCGGCGTCGACTCGACGCTCGCGCGTCTCTATGAAAACGTCGGCGGCTCGCGCGAGCTGGTTTCCAAAGCGCGCGGCGTGCTGGTGTTTCCGTCGGTGATCTCGGCCGGCTTCTGGGTGGGCGGACAGTATGGTGAAGGGGCGCTGCGCGTCGGCGGCCGCACGGTCGGCTTCTACAGCACGGCCGCGGGCTCGTTCGGATTGCAGATCGGTGCGCAGTCGAAGGCGCTCGTGTTCCTGTTCATGACACAGGAAGCGCTCGACGAATTCCTGCACAGCCAGGGATGGGCAGTCGGCGCGAATGCGACCGTCGCCGTGCTGAAGGTCGGCGCGAACGGCGCGGTCGATTCGTCGACCGCGACGAGCCCGGTGCAGGCTTTCGTGCTGACCAATGGCGGCTTGATGGCAGGGGTCTCGCTCGAAGGCACGAAGGTGTCGCGACTGATTATCTGAGTATCTGAGCGGCAATTGCGGTGATGTGGGGCATCGTGATCGCCGCGCTCAGGTGCGACGGTGAGATACCCGGATGCACAGGCAGAGCAGACACCCACGCCGCCAAGGAAGGCGAAGCGAACGGGATCGGAAGCATGATCACCACACCATTAGACCCGCATCGCGCGGGTCTTTTTTTCTGCGCGCCGCGCGATCAGGCCGCATTCACATTTCTGACGTTTGCAAAATAATGTCAATCTTTAATGGCGCATACCTTTCTGGTTGCCGACTATTGTTTTATCCGGTAAAAGAATTATCCGTTCGCGTAACGCGTATCTCATTAAAAATGAGGTCGCATTTATGCAGCGCTGATTTAACCGTTCAAGGAAAAATAGAAATGCCAATTCCCGCACATATTTGGCTGAAAGATGACGGTGGCGCAGACATCAAAGGTTCGTCGACCGTTCAGGATCGCGAGGGAAGCATTGAAATTATCAGTTTCGGCCACGGTGTGAATCTGCCGGTTGACAGTGCTAACGGCAAGGTTTCCGGCGCGCGTTTCCACTCGCCGGTTGCGTTCGAAAAGGAGTTTGATGCTGCGACGCCTTATCTTTATAAAGCCGTGGCGACGGGTCAAACGCTGCAATCGGCCGAAATCAAGTGGTATCGCATCAACGATGCAGGGAAAGAGGAAGTGTATTTCGTGATGCTACTCGAAGGTGTGAAAGTCTGCGGCGTCAATCCCGGCATGACTAATACAAGGCTGGCGCAGGCGTCCGCACTCAATCACGTTGAAGCTGTGTCGATGATGTATGAGCGCATCACATGGCACTACCTTGACGGCAATATCAAATACACCGATTCATGGAATGAACGCGCATAAGGAAGAGTGACAATGGCTTATACCGGTAGATTTCTGGTGAATAACGCATTCCTGTCACCACTCACGATTGATGGCGTGGGTATATTCGACGCGTACTCTGGAAACGATCAATTCCGCAATCGGGGCGGCTGCACGGCGGTGCCGGATAATGGGCCGCTTCCTGCCGGTAAATACTGGATCGTCCCGCGCCCGACTGGCGGCGTGGGCTCTGCGGTGATAACGTGGTTCAAAGATGAATACAATTTCTACTCGCGGCATCCGTCCGATCACTTCGAATGGTTCGCCCTGTATCGCGATGATGGAAGAATTGACGACATCACCTGGGTCAATGGAGTAAAGCGCGGACAGTTCCGGTTACATCCGGCGGGTGGCCAGGGTCTTTCACTTGGCTGCATCACCCTGCCGAGCCGCACCGATTTCCTGAGAATCCGCAACGCGCTGCTGCACACCGTGACAATTCCTGCCGGCAATTCGGGGCTTCGCGCCTACGGAACAATCGAGGTCATCACATATGGCAACACCTGCCCGTAAGGGGTCTAAGGTCGTGCTGTTTTTAGGTCTGTTCCTTCTGTCATTCATTTTTGTGCGCCCCCTTCACTATGAATGGTCACAGGCAGAAATGCGCGCATGGTTGTACACATCGCAAGCGCTCGGTATTCGCGATCCTGAAGATTTGTATATCTTGGTGTGGGTGACTATCGAACTGATCGTGGCAATGCTGGCGTATGTCCTGATCATGAGGCTATGGAGGCACTACCAACGCAAAAAAAACCGCGCTTGATGAGCAGCGATCAGGCCGCCGCCTGTCCGGTCTGGTCCTATCTGGTCTGAACCCTTCAGGCTGATTTCGGGGGGTAAGTGGTGGGTTGAAAAGTGGGGTTTTGCGCGTAGTCAAGCTGGATAAGGTATAGCGACCAATGCGCGAATTATGGTCTGAAACGCGATCCCTTCGATCACACCGATGATGTCGCCGATCCGGTGCGACGACTGCGAAATCCCGCGCATGGTCTCGATCACCTGACCGACCACCGTGCCGCCGCGCGACGCGGTCCCCGAGGCGTTGTGCGCGACCTGGCTCGCCTGCTTCGCGTTGTCGGCGTTCTGACGCACGGTCGCGGTGATCTGCTCCATGCTCGAAGCGGTTTCGCCGAGCGCGGCCGCCTGCTGCTCGGTGCGGCGCGACAGGTCCGAGTTGCCCGCGGCGATCTCGTTCGATACAGAGGAGATCAGCGTCGCGCCGCCGCGAATCTGCCCGATCGCGTGCGCGAGGCGCTGCTGCATGCGTTGCATCGCGGCGAGCAGGCTCGTGCTGTCACCGGCCTTCGCGTCGACGACCACGGCCAGGTCGCCGTCCGCGATGCGCGACGCGATCTGCACCGCGTACGCCGGTTCGCCGCCAAGCTAGCGCAGAATGCTGCGCACGATCACGCCGATCACCAGCGACACGAGCGCACACAGCACCAGCGCCGCGATCACGTATTGCACGAGGGTGCGGTAGAACACGGCGTCGATGTCATCAGTGAATACGCCGGTCACAATCGTCCAGTCCCACGGCTTGTACAGCCGCATGTAGTTGGTCTTCGGCCCAGCTTGTCGGTGCCGGGCTTCGGGAACTGCAGATGGACGAATGCCTCGCCTTCGCGCTGCGTTTGCTCGGAGCCTTCCTTGAACACGTGGCGGCCGTCCGGATCGGTGACGTCGGTCATGTCCTTGCCGACGAGGTCGGCGCGCGTGGCGTGCATCAGCACGCGGGCGTGGTTGTCTTCGAGTACGAGATAGCCGCCGGCGCCGTCGTAGCGCATCGCGCGCAGATCGTCCATCGCGGCGCGCTGCGCGTCTGCGAGCGGCATCGTGCCGGCCGCGACGAGCGCGTTGTAGCGATCGAGCACGCTGTACGCGATGCTGACCACGTTTTTCAGCTCGGCCTTGCGATCGGCGATCATCGTGTCACGCGTCTTGAACGCGCCCCACAGCCCGATCGCCAGAATGCCCATGCACATCACCGCGAGCGCGAGCCACAGCCGCACTTTCAGGCGAGACCGTTCCATCTTCCGTATCCCTTGTTTTGGTCGGCGGCTGTCCGCGCGAGCGGACGCCGCAAACGATTCATGTCGTAGTCGGGATTAACGGCGCGATGGGGGAAAACTTCAGGACGGCTGCAGGGTTGCGAGTTTCACTCCGCCGGCAGCGTCAGTGCCACCACCTCGCAGCGCGGCCATTGCCGCAGGACGTCGGGTGCGAGCAGCAGCTTCGCCGCGCGCGTGCCCGCGCCCATCACGATCTGCGCGCGCTCCATCACCGCGGTGTCGACGAGGATGCGCCAGTCGGCCGGCAGACCGAACGCGGTGATGCCGCCAAATTCCATCTGGCTATGCTCGACCGCCGCCTCGCGCCTGGCGAACGACAGCCGCTGCGCGCCAAGCGCCGCCTTCACCGCGCCATTGATGTCGAGCCGCCGCGAGCCGAGCGACACCAGCGCCGCGTAGTGCTCGCCGCCCTCTTTCTTGTAGCGGATCACGATCGTGTTGGCGCAGTCTTCGAGGCCGAAGCCGTAGCGTGCGCTGAATGCGGCGGTGTCGGAGGCGTCGTCGGTGACGGCGAACACCGTGATCCCCTGCGCCGGCAATTGTTCGATGACGTGCGCTGGCAGATGCGCGCCCCACTGGTCGCGCTCGATGACGTCCAGTTGCTGTACGAGTTCGTGCGAATGCATGATGAGCGGAAATGTGAGAGTAACCCGCCGCATTCTAGCGGTACGCGCGACCGGCCGCGAAGCACGCCGCTTAACTTGTATAGTGACGGGCACAAGGCTTGCGCCAGGCAACGAAGCAGACCCCGTGAAGGCGCCGGCACGATTCAGAACCGATCATGGACATCGACACTCTTTCTCGCGAGAACCTCCAGCAGGCCGCACGTCGGCAGGCCAACTGGGCGATGGGCGCGCTGCGGCAGTTCACGGAGAACCGCTGTCCGGCGCTGGCCGCCAGCATCGCGTTCTATGCGGCGTTCTCGCTCGCGCCGACGCTCGTGATGGTGATCGCGGTGGCCGGCTGGTTCTTCGGCCCGGCGGCCGCGCGCGGCGAACTATACGGCCACATCAACGGCCTGATCGGCGACCAGGCCGCGGTCGGCGTGCAGACGATCGTCGAGAACGCGCATCACGCGGGCGCCAAAGGCGGCATCGCGACGATCATTTCGTTTTCACTGTTGGCGATCGGCGCGTCGGCGACGTTCTCGTCGCTCAACAGCGCGCTCAATATAGTGTGGCCGTACAGCGGGCCGCGTACGTCTGGCGTGCTCGCACTGGTGCGGGTGCGGCTGATTTCGTTTGGGCTCGTGCTCGGCGTCGCGTTCCTGCTGATCGTGTCGCTGGTGCTCGATACGGTGATTGTCTTTATCGGCAACTGGCTGTGGGGCGATTCTCCGTATGTCGTGATCGGCAATCTGCTGCAGCTCGGCGTCGGGCTGCTCGTGCTGATGTTCGCATTCGCCGCGCTGCTCAAGTTCCTGCCCGACGCGAGCGTGCTATGGCGCGATGCGCTGGTGGGCGGCATCGTCGCGGCCGTGCTGTTTACGGCTGGCAAGAAGCTGTTCGCGCTCTATCTCGCGCATGCGGGAATGGCCAGTTCGTTCGGCGCGGCCGGCTCGCTCGCCGTGCTGCTGATGTGGCTGTACTTCTCGGCGGTGGTGCTGCTGCTCGGCGCGGAGTTCTCGGCGGCGCGCGGCCGGCTGCACGATCCTCGTGGCGGTTGGGGCATGCAGGGTGATGCGCCGCCGGGCAGCCGCGCGATGCTCGCGTCGGTGCTGGCGGCATCGACGGTAAGGGCGGATGCCGCGCCGTATGCTCACGCGGCTGCGGGCGTCGACGGTGGATCGGCCGCCGCGCTGTCGGCGGAAACGGGCGCGAGCGCGCACAAACGCTCCGCGCATGAGACCGCCGTCGACGTCACCCGCAAGGTGCTCGACGCCGAAGCACAAGCCACCCGTTTCGCGGCGTCGGCTTTGGTCGAAGCGCGTCGCCAGGCGACGGCCGCCGACCGCTACGTGCGACGCAACCCATGGACCTCGGTGCTGCTCGCCGCCGCCGCTGGGCTCACCGCCGCTACCGTGGCACGTCGCGGCGCCGGCAAGCGCCAATAGATGCACCGCGGTTGCACCTTTGGGCCGGTCGGTTGCGCCTGGACACACCGCGCCGATTCTGTCCAGCCTGTCTAGTCATTTTCGAGCGTCTTTTTTATGCTTTCACTACAGACGTGTAGACGACCCGATTACATTGCGCATTCAAATTGATGCATAAAGCGCATTCATTGACCCAGTCCCTATCAACAAATCAACAATATTGCGCACCATGACGATAAATATTGCGCAAATGGAAATAATCGTCGATCAGCTTTAAATACAAGGGTTTGCGCCGATTGTCAGTTTTTGGCGACACTCTTTTTTTTCCATTTCTACCCCGTGGAGGCGGTGAGCTATTCTGCTTTCCGCAACTACGAACAATCATCTGCGTGGAGAATTGGATGAAACGAATCGCACTGTCTACCCTCTCGCTGGCGCTCCTCGGCGTCGCTGGTATCGCACACGCGCAAAGCAGCGTGACCCTCTATGGCGTGCTGGATGAATCGATCCAGTACGTGAACAACGCGACGCCCGCTGGCGGCCACGTGTTTCAAATGTTTGGCGGCAACCTGCAAGGTAACCGTTTCGGCCTGAAGGGCACGGAAGACCTAGGCGGCGGCCTGAAGGCAATTTTCCAGTTGGAAAACGGCTTTGATATCAACTCCGGCAAGCTCGGTCAGGGCGGCCTGATGTTCGGTCGTCAGGCTTATGTCGGTCTGACGGGCGACTCCTGGGGCACGTTCACGGCTGGTCGTCAATACGACCCGCTGGTCGACATGATCCAGCCGCTCACGGGCGACAACTACTTCGGCAGCACGTTCGCTACGCCGGGTGACGTCGACAACAACGACAACAGCTTCCGCGTGAACAACTCGCTGAAGTATGTGTCGCCGGTGTGGGGGGGCTTCCAGGTCGAAGGCATGTACGCTCTGGGCGGCGTCGCAGGCGCGACGGGTTCGGGTCAAACGTGGGGCGGCGCAGCAACGTACGCAACGGGTCCGTTCAGCCTCGCGGGTGGCTACCTCAGGACTGACAACGCAAGCACCAACCTTCCTGTCCGCACGGGCTGGAACAGCACGACGGTCCCCGGCGCTACGTTCGACACGAACTTCCCGAACAACGCAGGCATCAACCAGGCTTACACCACGGCGAAGTCGATCAGTATCGGTTCGGCAGCTGCTCAGTACGTGACGGGCCCGTGGACGGCTAACCTGTCGTACAGCAACGCGCGCTACAAGCCGGACGGACAATCGGCGTTCACGGAGACGCAGATCTTCAACGTCGGCCGCGTGTACGTCGGCTACCAGATCACGCCGGCAGCCCTGCTGGGTCTCGGCTACGCGTACACCCGCGGTACGGGCGACGCGGTGGCAACGTACAACCAGGTTTCGCTGGGCGGCGACTACTCGCTGTCGAAGCGCACCGACCTGTACACGGTCGCCGCATGGCAGCATGCAAGCGGCCAACAGCGTAATCCGACTACGCGCGCACTGGTTTCGTCGACGGCTTCGATCGGTTCGTACGGCAACCAGGCGAGCACCGACAACCAGGTCATGGTCAGCGTCGGTATCCGTCACAAGTTCTAATCGGACTTCAAGTCGGACCTGCTACGCAGCTGACGAGCTGCGTAGCCCAAAAAAAACCAGCCAAAGGCGTCGCCGATGGCTGGTTTTTTTTCGTCCTGATGTTTTGCTGATGGTCTCGAACGAGCCGGACGCGAGGTCCGAACCCAACGGCGGCTAGCGCCGCTGCGCCTTCCCCTTGTCGGCCTGCGCGAGTATCTGTGCGGGCGGCACATTTTGTTCGTGCTCGATGCCATCGGCGCCGACCGGCGCGCGATACATCACGAGCGCCCGCTCCGACTGCAGCGTCGGTGCATCCAGCGACTGCTGCCAGTCCGGGTCGGGAATCTCGGCGAACACCTGGCGCAGACGATCGCCCCACGTGCGGTGAATCATGTCGAAGTACGCGTTGTCGCGATCGATCGACACGAAACGCGTGACGCGCAGCGCATCCTTCTCATACACGAGTAGATCGAGCGGCAAGCCCACCGACAGGTTCGAGCGCAGCGTCGAGTCCATCGAGATCAGCGCGGACTTCGCGGCTTCGTCGAGCGGCGTGGACGGCGTCAGCACCCGGTCGATGATCGGCTTGCCATACTTCGCCTCGCCGATCTGGAAATACGGATTCACGGCCGACGACTCGATGAAATTGCCCGCCGCGTAGATCATGAAGAGGCGCATCCGGTTGCCCGCGATCTGGCCGCCGAGAATGAAGCTGCAATTGAAGTCGACGCCGAACTTGTGCAGCGCGTCGGCCTCGCGCTCATGCACGCGGCGCACCGCGTTGCCGACCACGCGCGCGGCATCGGCCATCGTCGGCACGCTCCACAGCGTGGGCTCGCTGGCGTCGGCGGGCTCGGACAACTCGTGCAGAACCGCCTGCGTGATCGACAGATTGCCGGCGCCGAGCAGCACCAGCATGCGCTCGCCGGGTTGCTCGAACACCGACATCTTGCGCGCGGTACTGATGTGATCGACGCCCGCATTGGTACGCGTGTCGGACAGGAATACGAGGCCGTCGTTGACGGCCATCGCCACGCAGTAAGTCATAAGGAATCCGCAGGAGGCAGGTGAACGGGGCTATTGTAATGCGGCGCGCGGGCGCCTTTTATCCGTGTTTACGGCCTTTTTCTCCGCCATTTTTGCGGCTGATTCTGAACATTTGTCAGGAATGTTAAATAGCGGTGCGCGCGGACGGCGCAGGCGCGCCATCCGCGAAATGCGCCAGCGTGTCGTCGTGATTGTTCGCGCCGCAACGCGGCTACTGCGACACCTGCGCGCTGACCGTCACCGCCACATCGAGCTCCTCTTCAAGCCCGCCGATGCGCCGGCCGCGCACCGGCGCCGCCGCTTCGTAGTCGCGTGCGACCGCGAGCCGGCAGTAGATTTCGCTGGCAAACCCGGCATGCGTGACGTCGATCGAAATCCAGCCTTTGCCATCGAGCCACACGTCGACCCATGCATGACTCGCGCCATGCGGCACGTCGCCCGGTTCGATATAGCCGCTCACGTAGCGCGCGGGCACGCCGCGCGCGCGGCAGCACGCGAGCATCAGATGCGCATGGTCCTGGCACACGCCGTTGCCGAGCGCGAGCGCCTCGGCGGCCGTGCTCGTGACCGCGGTCACGCCGGGCCGGTATTGGACACGCTGCACGATCTGCTCGGACAGCGCGATCAGGCCCGCCGGGCTCCCCAGAGTCGGCACCGACGCGGCCAGCTCGCGGATCGCGCCATCGGCTTCGGTCAGGCGCGTCGCGCAGGTGAAATGCTCGAGCGGAATCGGGCCGGGCGGATCGCGCAGCAGGCCGTCGAGGAGCGGCAGCGTGTCCACTTCGCCCGACACGCGCAGATGAATCTCATCGTGCGGCTTGTTGATGACGAGCGTATGCAGCACGTTGCCGTACGCGTCGAGCGTGGCGTCCAGCTTGCCCGGCGCGTCGATGTTCCAGCGCCGCACGGTCTGCCCGGCGCCGCTCGCGGGCGTCAGGCGCAGCTGCTGGATCGAATAATGAACCGTCGCTTCGTAGCGATAAGAGGTGTCATGGCGGATCGTCAGGTTCATGAGAAAACTCCGTCAGGCCACTGGCAGCATCAGATAAGTGCGCGCCACCAGATTGCCCAGCTCGAACACGCGAGCGAGGAACTGCGTCAGATAGGCGTGCAGACCGCTTTCGAAAATCTGCCGGATGTCGGTGTACACGAGTTCGGCGCGCAGCTTGCCGGCGACGCGCTCGCACTGGTTCGAGCCCGAGGTGCGCAGCATCGCGAGATTGCTGCACACGCCGTCGAGCGAGGCGAGCAGCGAGCGCGGCATCTGCTGATTGAGGATCATCAGCTCCACGACGCGCGCGGGCGTCACGACGTCGCGATACACCTTGCGATAGATCTCGAGCGCCGACACCGAACCCAGGATCGAGGTCCAGTAATAGAAGTCCTCGAGCTGACGCGCGGCGTCGCGCGAATTCGGCTCGACGTTGGCGAAACGCACGTCGAGAATCCGCGCGGTGTTGTCGGCGCGCTCCAGATAGGTGCCGAGCTGCGTGAAGAAGAACGCGTCGTCCTGCAGCGCGGTGCCGATCGTCACGCCGCGCGACAGATGCGAGCGGAACTTGACCCACTCGAACAGCGAGCCCGGATTGCTCGCGGCCTGGCCGTTCGAGAGCCGCTCGTTGAATTCGAGCCACGTGTCGTTGATGGTTTCCCACCACTCGGTCGTCAGCGTGCCGCGCACCGCGCGAGCGTTTTCGCGCGCGGCCTGCAGGCACGAATGAATGCTCGACGGATTGCTTGCGTCGGCGACCATGAAGTCGAGCATGTGCTCGCGCGTCGGTTCGTCGTAGCGCTGCTCGAAGGCGCTTTCGAGCTCGGAGATGCGCAGCACCGAGCGCTGCGCGCGAGCCTCCTGTTCGGGCGTCTGCGGCAGCAGTTGCGCTTTCAGGTTGATGTCGAGCATGCGGGCGGTGTTCTCCGCACGCTCCATATAGCGGGCCATCCAGAAGAGGTGATCGGCGGTTCGGCTAAGCATGACGGCGTTCCATGTCTGAGATCTGAACGCGCGAGGCCTTCGTCCGCAACGAAAGCCCGCGCTGGTTATCCGTTAAGCGCCGCCGGCGCATTGCGTGCCGCTGGCGGCGCATCAGGCTGCGAGCGTCGCGCCCTGCTTCGCCCGGTTGCGAGCGAGGCGAGAGACGCGCCGGCAACCGCATCAGTCGACCATCCAGGTGTCCTTGGTCCCGCCTCCCTGCGAAGAATTGACGACCAGCGAGCCCTCCTGCAACGCGACGCGCGTGAGGCCGCCCGCGACCATCGTGGTGGTCTTGCCCGACAGCACGAACGGCCGCAGGTCGATATGGCGCGGTGCGATGCCCGATTCGACGAAGGTCGGACACGCGGACAGCGCCAGCGTGGGCTGCGCGATATAACCAGCCGGACGCGCGATCAGCCGCTCGCGGAAGGCCTCGACTTCGGCCGTCGTCGACGCGGGCCCGACGAGCATTCCGTAGCCGCCCGCACCATGCACTTCCTTGACCACCAGCTCCGGCAGATGCGCGAGCGTATACGCGAGATCCTCGGGCTTGCGGCACTGATAGGTCGGCACGTTGTTCAGAATCGGCTTTTCGCCGAGATAGAACTCGATCATGTCCGGCACGTACGGGTAGATCGATTTGTCGTCGGCGATGCCGGTGCCCATCGCGTTGGCGAGATTGACGCGCCCGGCGCGATAGGCGGTGAGCAGACCCGGTACGCCAAGCGCCGAGTCGGCGCGAAACGCGAGCGGATCGAGAAAATCGTCGTCGACGCGCCGGTAGATCACGTCGACGCGCTTCGGCCCCTGCGTGGTGCGCATGAACACGTAGTTGTCGTCGACGAACAGATCCTTGCCTTCGACGAGCTCGACGCCCATCTGCTGCGCGAGGAACGTATGCTCGAAATAGGCGGAGTTGTACATGCCCGGCGTCAGCACGACGACGACCGGATCGTCGACGCCCTCGGGCGCGACCGAGCGCAGCATATCGAGCAGCAGGTCGGGATAATGCGCGACCGGCGCGATGCGGTTCTGCACGAACAGCTCGGGGAAGAGCCGCATCATCATCTTGCGGTTTTCGAGCATGTACGACACCCCCGACGGCACACGCAGATTGTCTTCGAGCACGTAGAACTCGCCTTCGTCGCCAGCGCGCACCACGTCGACGCCCGCGATATGCGCGTAAACACCGAGCGGCACGTCGACATCCTGCATCTCCGGACGATACTGGGCATTGGTAAAAACCTGCTCGGCCGTCACGATGCCCGCGCGCACGATGTTGCGATCGTGATAGACGTCGTGGATAAACAGATTGAGTGCCTGCACGCGCTGTCGCAACCCTGCTTCGAGCGTCTGCCATTCGCCGCGCGGAATGATGCGCGGAATCAGATCGAAGGGGATCAGCCGCTCGGTGCCGGACAAGTCGCCGTTCACAGCGAAGGTGATGCCGACGCGGCGGAACAGCAGATCCGCTTCCGCACGCTTGCGTGCGATCGCATCATTGCCCTGACTGTCCAGCCATCGCTCAAAGCGCGCGTAATGCGGCCGTACGCCATCGTCGTGATGGCGCATCTCGTCATAGCATCGCATCTCAGCCCCAGTCTTGTTGTCAAATAGAAGGCGAATGCGCTGCGCATTCGGTACTCGACGTTCGATAAAGCAAGCGTTATGCCATTGATTTCGTCGTGACAGAGTGTGTTGACATGCACGCTAACGGCGCATCCGCATGGCACCGCATTCCCTCGATCGTACTGCCGTGGATCATGATGCGCCACTCAGGTGCGTGCGCGCCATCAGGGAGCACACTATGAGGCGCGCGATTGCTGTTTCGCCAATGGATTCGACGAGCGCTACGAAGCGTGCGCATAAAAAAAGTCCCCGTGGATTCTCATCCACGGGGACTTCGATCACCTGCATGCAGGCGCTGATTCAAGCACTCAAACGTCAGGCATGGCTAAACATCGAACCGCCTGCCGACGCCTGAGCGGCGCGAGCAACGCGCTTAGGCAGACGCTGCGTCCTTCAGCTTCTTCAGCGGGCGTGCCTTGATGCGCACGCTTGCCGGCTTGGCCGGGAACCAGCGCTCTTCACCCGTGAACGGGTCCTTGCCGAAGCGCTTCTTCTTCGCCGGCACAGCCTGCACGACGATCTTCAGCAGACCCGACAGCGTGAATTCGCCAGCGCCCTTCTTGTGCACCGTGCCGAGGATCGTGTCTTCGAGCGCGGCCAACACAGCCTTGGCGGTCTTCGGTTCCACTGCGGCGCGTTCAGCGATGTGAGCTGCCAACGAGGCCTTCGTGAAGGTGTCCTTGATCGGCGACGGTGCGCCAGACGCCTTCACGGCGACCTTCTTGGCTGCGACGGCTTTCTTCGCAGGGGCTTTCTTTGCAGCAACCTTCTTGGTCGGTACCGGGGCAGCAGCCTTCTTGGCCACCTTTTTTGCGGAAGTCGGCATGTTTCTCCTACCTGTTGTGGTCAGTGAATTGCTCGAAGCGCACACCGCATGTGCACGCTTCAACGCCGGATTCTACAAGCGCTCAGGCGATTTGCGCGACTCTTTTATGTATTGCGATGAAGTTTTTTGCGCGGCGCCGACAGTGCAACTCGTTTTAGTACCTGTTTTAGCGGGTAAAACGCGCGCGACGAGGTCCCTAAGATGCATTCGTAGCGCTCGTTACAGTTCGTTTCGGCTGCGGCTTCGAGGCGGTTGCTGCGGGCCGACCAGGTGTTTTCGCCCCTTGAATCAAGGCATTTTCTTCGTTTGACGCGTCAAACGACGCACGGCCCCGACGCTTCGACGATGCCTACGCCTTGCTTGCGGCAAGCTTCGTGTCAGCGTGCGATGCGCGGCAAGATGCCGGCGAGCTTCGTCAGCGCCGCGTCGATATGTTCGGCCGCGATGCTGCCATAGCCGAAGATCAGCCCAGGCTGCGGGCTCACGCGATGGTGAAATGGCGCGAGCCCATAGAGGCCGATCGACGCTTCACGCGCCGCGGCGACGAGCGCCTCTTCACCGAGCGACGCGAGCGGCTCCTTCAAGCGCGCCGCCATATGGATACCGGCGGTCGGCACGATCGGCTCGAACCAGCGCGCGAGGCTGCCTTGCAGATGCTCGAGCAGCAGGGCGCGGCGCGCCGCATAAGCCTTGTGCATGCGCCGCAGATGGCGGGCGAAGTCGCCATTGAGCATGAATGATGCGAGCGCCGTTTGCGTCAGCGTGCAGCCGTGACAATCGGCGATCTGCCGCGCCTTCAGTAGGGGGCCGTGCAACGACGCCGGCGGCACCAGGTAGCCGATTCGCAGTTCGGGAAAGATCGTCTTCGAAAACGTGCCGACGTAGGCGACGAGGCCGGCGCGATCGAGGCTTTTCAGCGGCTCCATCGGCCGGCCTTCGAAACGGTACTCGCAGTCGTAGTCGTCCTCGATGATGACCGCGCCGCGCTTTTGCGCCCATTCGAGCAGCTCGACGCGACGCTCGAGGCTCATCGGCATGCCGAGCGGAAACTGATGCGAAGGCGTCACGTAGACGAGCCGCGCCTTGTCCGGCAGCTTGCCGACGATCAGGCCTTCCCGATCGACCGGCACCGGCACCACGCGCGCACCGGTCACCGTAAAGCATGCATGCGCGGG